>JAOULC010000013.1 GCA_029882215.1 Gammaproteobacteria bacterium
CCAAAGAGATGCTTGGCATTGCGATTTCCTTCACCGCAAGAACACGTTTACAAAGCGACCAGCTACCCAGGGTACACTTTGAAAACACAGAAGTCGATTACCGCGATGACAACCGGCACATGTGGGTTTTCATTGAGGAAGCGGATGAACCCGAAGACGACACCAGCAAACCACAAAGCAAGGAAACCGTTGAGCCCGATGGTTTACCGCCGCGTCACTATCATGAATGGGACTACAACACATCCAGCTACAAGCCAGACTGGGTGACTCTGTACGAATCACTTTATGCGCCGGGCAATGCTTCTGAGATCGATAAAATTTTAGAAAAGCATTCGGCACTGGCCAGTTATTTAAAGCGCATTCTGGATCTATTAAAACCCCAGCATTACGTGCGCCAGCGTTATCAGGAAGAAGGCAGCGAATTAGACCTTGATGTCGCGATTCGCTCTTTAATTGATTTTAAAAGCGGCTCACAACCCGACCCGCGCATTAACATGAGCCACAAACACGATGGCCGTGATTTTGCAGTACTGTTATTAATGGATTTGTCAGCATCACTGGATGAAATTCCTGATGGCTGCACACAATCTATTCTGCAATTAAGCCAAGAAGCGGTCACCTTACTTGGCTGGTCGATAGAGCAACTCGGTGATAAGTTTGCAATTGCCGGTTTCCACTCTGATACCCGTCACAATGTACGCTACCATCACATCAAAGGTTTCACGGAACACTGGGATGACGCAGTAAAAGCACGCCTGGCAAATATAGAGGCCGGCTTCTCTACCCGCATGGGCGCAGCTGTTCGTCATGCATCGCATTATCTGGAAAACCAGAATGCCGATAAGAAACTGCTGCTGATCTTAACCGACGGTGAACCGGCTGACATCGATGTCAGCGATGACAAACTACTCATCGATGACACACATAAAGCCGTAGAAGAATTATCAGCAAAGGGCATCTACACTCACTGTATTAGTCTGGATAAAAAAGCCGATGACTATATTGAAGATATCTTTGGAAATAATGGCTATACAGTTATCGACAAAGTTGAAAGCCTGCCTGAAAAACTACCGAAGCTGTTTATGTCATTAACAGCATAAAAAATCTTTGCATAGAATCTCAGGCGAGCTGTGATTTTTTAATATCAACTGACAAAGTATCAACATTATGAAGAGTATTGTTACCGTTTCTATTCATTTTTCTTTTAAAGGCGAAAGACATACACCGTCTCTGACGCTGGAATTTGACGATCACATTTTATTAAAAGCTGACCTGACTCATTTGTATCAGGCTCTTGCCAGAGAAAATAACTATGACCTCTATTCATATGAATACGAAATGATGCAGGCAGAGCCTCTGGTGTTCAGCGATGCCAAGGGACTGGTTGCAGATCACATTGAAAACGGTTCACTTAATTTTGATACATTTAAAGCAGCATTTCACAATAGCAAAGCACTTTCTGAGCTTCAAAACATTGCCAAATCAAAGCTGAAAATTGATGACCTGCAACAACACCCGGATTTAATGGATGCCTTACTTGAAGCCTACTGTCTTGGACAAAAACAATCAGCAAAGTAAATTTTGCTCAGTCCAGTGCAGGCCCTAACAGAAAATCCACGATTTCAAAACCATGATCTTCCAGCACCGCTGAAAGGTCATCCCATGTATAATTCGCATTATCTTCTTCTACCGCCGAAATAATGCCGGTCACATGGCGGAACAGTTCATGTTCTTCATAATCATCCGGTATTTTAATCAGACGTACCGACTGATAGTTTTTTGCCGGTAAAATCATTAATTTATTACTCATAATAACCGCCTTCTCTTTATATGACCTGTCTGGTCATTCACTTTAAAAGAAACAAACTTGCCTGCCAAATGAAATATCTATAAATTGACGGTTTATTTACTGCCAATCAACCTGAGGCTCTGCGTGATATGACTGACACCATTATAGATCTGATTCGCCACGGCGAACCTGTCGGTGGCCGCGCCTTCCGTGGCCACAATATCGATGACCCGCTCAGCGAAAATGGCTGGCAGCAAATGTGGAATGCCGTCGGCGAGCACTGCCCATGGGATCAGATTATCAGCTCACCATTAACACGCTGCCTTGCATTTGCCAGAGCACTGGCAGAAGACAATAAACTGGATTTAATCGTCGAGGAAAACTTCAAAGAAGTCGGGTTTGGCAGCTGGGAAGGTTTAACGCCAGAACAGGTCAAATCGGATAACCTGCAAGAATATGAAGATTTTTATAAAGACCCGGTAAATAAGCGCCCGCCCGGTGCCGAGCCGCTGGATGATTTCTGCTCACGAGTGATCAGCACTTATCAAAAGGTAACAGCAGACAAGCCAGGCAAACAGTTGCTCATTGTGGCTCACGCCGGGGTTATTCGCGCCATCATTGCGCACACGCTGCATGCAAACGAGCTTGGCATGTATAAAATAAAAGTCGCAAATGCCGGAATCACAAGAATACGCTTAACGAATAGCGCTGCCAGTATTGAATTTATTAACGGTACCTTATGAGACACCAAATCACTTAACATCTGCCTGTGAGTCCAGCCAGTTTGCCATCATGCTAGTGCTTTGTTTTGCTAACAGCGGGCCATATTTTTCGGCCCCGGCGCGTAATTCATACAGACAGCGTGGCTCAGACAGCTGAATCTCGTTTGCATGCCCAAGCACCCATTGCTCAAATTTTGTAACATCAACCTCGGCATGAAACTGCAGGGCCATGCTTTTTTCCCAGCTAAAGGCCTGCACAACGCATTTTGCTGTTGAAGCGAGTAATTGCGCACCGACGGGCAATGAAAAACCGTTGCTATGCCAGTGCAACACATGCATGGCACTTAGTGGTTTTATCACATCACTATCCGTATGAATCTGCACCGGAGCCCAGCCATATTCCTGTTCTGACATCGGGTACACAGATGCACCCAGGGCTTTAGCCATGATTTGCGCGCCCAGCCCGATACCCAGCACCGGCAAATGATTTTTTAGCCGGTTTTCCACCAGCTTCAATTCATCCACCAGATACGGAAACCTGACCATATCATTGATACTGACCGGCCCACCTAGGACTATTAATATATCGGCTTGAGTTGTGATTGCCCTGCTTAAATCGGCTACCCCGGCATCCATATAGATAATATCGTAGCCTTTTAATTCCAATACCCGGGTAAATAGCCCAAGCCCCTCGTAGGCGACATGGCGAACAATTACGGCTGTTTTCACACTGAATTCCATTTATTTTTTTTGCAATATAGCAGATTATCTCTGCGTTTTTTCCCTTCTTAACGTAAAATAGGATTTTTTCAATGACAGAATGATCAGCATGAGTAACCCACCAACTGCTACACCAGTGCTTAAATCTCTCGAACTGGTTCATCAGGGCAAAGTCCGCGACAACTATAATATCGATGCAGACCACATGTTGATTGTGGCGACTGACCGTATTTCAGCCTTTGATGTGATCATGCCGACACCTATCCCGGGAAAAGGCAAGATCCTCACTGCAGTGACGCATTTCTGGCTAAATAAACTCAGGCATATCATCCCTAATCATGAAAGTGAGATGTCACTTGAACAGGCCATCACTGACCCTAGCGAACTGGCTGCCGTTAAAGATCAGGCGATGGTAGTCAAGAAACTCCGTCCACTGCCAATCGAGGCGATTGTACGGGGTTACATTATTGGCTCTGGCTGGAAGGATTATCAAAAAAACGGCGCTATCTGTGGTATCGAGCTGCCAGCGGATCTTAAAATGGCGGACAAACTGCCTGCTGCCATTTATACCCCGTCGACCAAAGCTGATGTAGGCGGTCATGATGAAAACATCAATTACCAGTCAACCGTAAAGCTGATTGGTGAAGAGCTCGCTGCACAGGTACGCGATACCAGTATCCGCCTGTATCAGGAAGCGGCTGATTATGCGCTGCAACGCGGCATTATTATCGCCGACACCAAGTTTGAATTTGGCCTGGATGATAACGATCAGCTGGTACTTATTGACGAAGTACTAACCCCTGACTCTTCCCGCTTCTGGCCGGTGGACAGCTATCAGCCCGGCAGCAGCCCGGAAAGTTTTGACAAACAGTTCGTACGTGATTATCTTGAAACACTGGACTGGGACAAAAACCCTCCCGGCCCTGAGCTACCTGTGGAAATTATTGAAAAAACTACAGAAAAATATAATGAAGCATTACAAAGGCTGATCCGTTAAATGTCATTAAAAGGTCTGTTTATCACCGGCTCCAGCACGGATGTCGGCAAAACCCATACCGGTGTTGTATTAGCTAAATCACTCACCTCAAAGGGCATAAAAGTCATCCCTCGCAAACCTGTCGAGTCAGGTTGCAGCCCTGAAAACGACCAGCTCATTCCCGCTGATGCGACGGCTTTAAAACGCGCAGCCGCTTATGATGGTCTGTTGTCAGATGTCTGCCCTTACCGTTTTCGTGAAGCCATTTCACCCCGTACCGCTGCTTATCTTTCCCATCAAGTGCTGACCACCAAACAACTGACCGATGTCTGTCAGTTTGGCGCTGAAGAAGGCTTCTTATTAGTCGAAGGTGCAGGTGGTTTTTATTCGCCATTGAGCGAAGACGGCCTGAACGCTGATCTTGCCCAGTCACTTGGACTACCGGTGCTGCTGGTGGCAGAAGACACTCTGGGAGCAATTAATCAGGTGTTATTAACAGCAGAGGCCATCAAAAGTCGGGGCCTTGAATTGCGTGCGGTGATACTGAATCAGGCTAAAGATTATGCTTCACCCGAAGGCCTGAACAACCTGGAAGAACTTCACCCGATGCTCGATTGCCCGATCTATACCCAGCCATACCAGGAAGTGACTGGCGATTGTGACATGCCGGATGATTTGATTGCGCTACTGACGCGATAATGACTATGTGTGCAGTGTGCAGTGTGCAGTGTGCAGTGTGCAGTGTGAAAAGCCTTATTTAGGTAGCTTTTACTGACAACCGCTCACCACACACTGATAACCGTGTTTAATTAACGGCCAGCAACTCCACTTCAAAGATCAGCGTTGCATTTGGCGGAATGACACCACCCGCGCCGGCTGCACCATAACCCATTTCTGGTGGAATCGTCAGTTTACGTTTACCACCCACTCTCATACCCGCAAAACCCTGATCCCAGCCCTGAATAACCTGACCGGCACCCAGATTAAAGCCAAAAGGCTGACTACGATCTAAACTGGAATCAAATTTAGTACCGTCTTCCAGAGTACCAGTGTAATGCACCATAATTTGCTTACCGGCAACGGCTTCATCGCCTTCACCTAGTTGTAAATCATCTATAATTAATTCAGCCATTGTATTTCCTCTATATTTAAATTTATTTGTTACTGGCAATACTAAGCAGTCTGCTCGTCGCTTATTCACTAACACGGTTAACAGCCGCACGACCGAGTTTACACTCATCTCATTTTAGCGCCGATAATATCTGAAATATGCCAGCACGCTTCAGTGTAGTCGTCGGCTTTCGCACAAGCAAAGCTGTATAACACAGCGATATGCCAAGTGTGTTTATCAGCAAAACATAATTCTACTCCACCAGGTGCATAATAAGACCATACGATAATAGTGGAGACGTAAGTTGTAATAAGCAGTATCAACTGTACGGCTGCTAGCCTTACATTACCCCATATAAGCATCAACAGCCAGTCGTAGCGGGCGTTTAATGCTCAACTCAAACTTCCTTCATTATTATTGTTAAAACATAAGCAGGCGTAATATAACGCAACAGGTTAAAATACTGTCTTCTAATATTTTTAACGATGTGACTTGAGCCCTCAATAATGAAAAAGATCGAACAATATTTTGAAAGCTTTCTATGGAGCAGTCGCCTGTCAGTCATGGCCGCTGTTATCGCCAGTCTGGTATCCAGTCTGGCGATGTTTTATCTGATCACAATCGACACCATCTCAATGATCAGCCATATTTTACATTACGCTTCTCTTGATCAGACTGACCGTTTAATTATGCGCTCAGAAACCATTACCCATGTAGTTGAGTTAATTGACGGATATTTACTGGCAACGGTATTGCTGATCTTCTCTTTTGGCCTTTATGAATTGTTTATCAGTAAAATCGATGCCGCTGAATCCTGTGACAATTCCTCAAAGGTTTTGTTTATCTCCAGTTTAGATGATTTAAAAGCCAGACTTGCCAAAGTCGTCCTGATGATCTTAATTGTCAAATTTTTTGAACATGCTCTGACAATGAGTTTCACAACGCCGCTCGACTTACTCGCCTTCGCAGGCGGCATTGCCTTAATCGGCCTGGCCTTATATCTTTCTCATGCCGCTGAAACCCGGCATTAAATATCCAGCACACTAACAGTGCATTAGAAGACTTAAACAGTGCATTAGAAGACTTATATTAACCACAAGGCCTTAAAGTAAGCATAAAACATTTTTTACATTGACTATCTTCGGGCTATCTACTAAAACTTGAAATGTGTAATTATCATGGAAAGTCTCCCAAACCGGAGCGCCTTTACAATGAAGTCAAATACAGGTTTTAGTTTTCTGCTGCTGCTTATAGTGCTGCTTGGCACAGGCTGTACTGAAAAACCTCAAACACCACTAAGAATTGGCGCCGTCCTCTGGCCTGGCTATGAGCCACTTTATTTAGCCAGTAAGCTGGGCTATTTTAAAGACCAGCCCGTTAAAATAATCGATTATTTATCTAATACTGATGCGATTCAGGCCTTTAAAAACAATAACCTTAACGCCGCAGCCGTTACTCTGGACGAGACCCTGCAAATTCTCTCCGATGGCATAGAGGTTGATATCATTCTGATTATGGACACGTCGAATGGCGGTGATGTCATTCTTGCGAACCCCGATATCCATAGCATGCAAGAGCTGAAAGGGAAATCTGTGGCCGTTGAAAGCAGTGCAGTCGGAGCCTTTGTTTTAAGCAGGGCTCTTGAAATCAACAACATGACACTCGATCAGATACAGGTAGTTTCAACCAGCGCGATGGAACAACTCAGTAACTTTAACAACGGAAAAATAGTCGCTGCTGTTAGTTTCGACCCTTACCGTACCGCTTTGTTAAAAGCCGGTAAAAAAGAAATCTTTAACTCTACTCAAATTCCTGATGAAATTGTTGATGTGCTGGTTGTTCGTAAAAATTACCGCCAAGAAAACCCCCAGATCATCAAAACCGTTATCAGTGCCTGGTTTGATGCACTTGCCTATCAGCGTGAAAAACCTGCAGCAAGCGCCGCCTATTCTCTAAAGCGGTTTAATAACACAACAGAAGAATATATCAACAACTTAAAGCTACTAAAGTTTACAACAAAAGAAGAAAACCGACGTTTACTGGATAACAACAATAGCCCGCTACTACTACTACAAACAAAAATACTGAGCATATTGAAGGAGCTTGGACTGATAGATAAACCAGCATCATTAGAGGGACGGCTGAACAAAGACTTCATCCCATAAAATGAACTTATTTTCCCGTTTTCCCATAATCGTCTCTTTCTTATTCATCGCTTTATTAACCAGCGCCAGTATATCCCTGTACACCTACACAAACATTTTTCACAAAGAAATCGAAGAGGCAATAAACCATGAGCTACGTAGAATAAACCAGCGTATGATAGAGCTACAGGGAACATTTAATGACTTCAATACAAGACAAGACCCTAATGCTATACACCGCGAAGTTTCCCGTTTAAGTGGCGACAAAACCATGCAACTTATTGCCATCATCGATGAGCATTATGTCATTAAATATTCTTCGCTTATTGAGTATAGAAACACCGCTATAATCAAGCTGCCTGAAATCAGCAGGCTAATTATGCAGCACAAGAACTTGCAAATTTCCGGTGTTATTGCGGTATCAGACAATAAAAAACATATCACAGGTCTTTATCCTGTTAATGCCATTTCACACCCTGATAAACATCTGCCATCTCAGCACGCCTACCTTTATGGACGTTTTGATCTGCAGCACACCCTGCAAACGGTTAAATATAAACAGCAGCAGGAAATCATTCAGATATCACTGTTTCACTTCAGTTTTTTAATCAGCGGCTTCCTGTTGCTTTATATCAGTATGCGCCACCGGATTAAATCAATCGTTCAGGCAATCAATGAGTTTTCAGATGGCCATTATGACTCAAGAGCACAACTGACAGGACGAGATGAGTTTAGCAAAATAGCCAGCGGCTTCAACACAATGGCCAAACAGGTCAGTTTGCAAAGTCAGCGCCTCAGAGAGCAGGAGCAGGACCTCAGCACGACATTAAACAGTATCGGTGATGCGGTGCTGGCGACTGATTCCAAAGGGCTGATAACACGAATGAATCCTGTGGCACAGAAACTAACCGGCTGGAACCTGCACGATGCCATTGGTAAATCAATCAATGATGTCCTGAACATGAAAGATGTCAACACCAACGAAGCTGTTACTGTGCCTATCAAACAGGTTATTACCTCAGGCGAGACCGTTTACCTGGGTTCTCACACTCTCCTGACATCAAGGCAAGGCAGCGTACATCATATCTCAGATTCAGCTGCGCCGATCAGGGACACCAACAACAAGATTCAGGGTATGGTTATCATTTTTAATGATGTCACCGAGCAGTATCGCTTACGTAAAGCAGCCTCTAAAAGCGAACGACTTTTAACATCGATCATGGATAATTCGCCCGCTGTTATTTATGTAAAAGACACTAACGGAAGGTTCACTTATATCAACAGGGAATTTGAAAAAATATTCAATCTTAAGCAGGAAAATGTCATCGGTCTTACACTGTTCGATATCTTCCCTGAAAGTGTCGCAGATGAGATGCACAAAAATGACCAAACAGTGTTTGATTCTGTTTCGATGTTACAAACCGAAGAAATAGTCCCGCAGCATGATGGTAGCCGTATTTATTCTACGATTAAATTTCCATTATTTGATGAACAGGGAAAGCCTGATGCTGTTTGCGGTATATCTACAGATATTACTACACGCAAAAAGCAGGAGCAGCAACTTTATCAAAGTCAAAAAATGGAATCTCTCGGCAAGCTTACCGGAGGTATCGCACACGACTACAATAATATGCTGGGCATTATTCAGGGTTATTGCGAACTGCTCAAGATTGGCTTACCTGAAGACGCAAGTCTGCATGATTATACCAATGAAATTTACCATGCCTGTGAACGTGGCACTCAGCTGAGCAAGAAGCTACTGTCCTTTTCCACCAGCAAACAGGCAGATCTGGACAGCATCAACATAAATCACTTATTAACCGAGCGCTCCGACATGCTCGAAAAGACACTGACACCACGCATTAAACTCAATTTTAATTTAGCGACAGAGCTCTGGCCTGTTAAATTAAACCTTGGCGACCTGGAAGATGCGATTATAAATATTTGCATTAACTCAATGCATGCCATGCCAAATGGTGGCGAGCTCACTATCTGTACATCTAATGAACATTTGCCGGCAGCCACTCAGTTACAGTTGGCTGAAGGTGACTATGTAGAACTAAGTATTGCCGATAGCGGAATCGGCATGAGCAAAGAAACTCAGGAAAAAATGTTCGACCCTTTTTATACATCAAAAGGCACTAAAGGCACCGGTCTGGGTTTAAGTCAGGTCTATGGTTTTATAAAAAGCAGCAACGGCTCAATCAAAGTTGACTCCGAACAATATGCCGGCACACGCTTATCGCTCTACTTCCCCAGAGACACATCTATTGAGCAGGCACCGAGTGACTCTCTAGAAGCATCACCAGAACTGATAACAAACTTACTGGGAGCTGAAACCATTCTTGTTGTCGATGATGAGACCGCTTTGAAAGAATTCGTCTGCACATTACTAAGAAATTACGGCTATACCGTACTCTGTGCAGACAATGGAGAACAAGCGCTTGAAATATTAAGCCGTGAGACTGTCAATCTATTGTTCAGTGATGTCATCATGCCGGGTATGAATGGCTACCAGCTAGCAAGCACAACCCAGCAGCTTTATCCTGAGGTAAAAATCCAGTTAGCCAGTGGCTTCACTGATAAGCACCATATCGATCTGGCCGATACTAAATTACATAAGAATTTACTCTACAAACCCTTCAAATCGGTTGAATTATTAACCCGCTTGCGGGAAATACTAGACCAGCGCATTTAACGCCAGTAGCTATTTTTCCAGCTACTCTGGCAGGTCAACTTTGCCGTCACCATACTCTGCTGTAGCGACTCATTATCACAATACCCCTATTATTTTAACGTATCGAAATCATTTTCGAAGTGCTAAACTTAGGCTAAGAGACTTTATTTTATTTAAGCGGAGAACGACAATGTCTGCACAATTCAAGACCGAATTAACACCGGCAGAAGTGAATATTTCACCCAGCGCACAAGAGCAGTTACTTGAAATCATCAAAGGTGAAGCCAGTGCTGAAGGTATCCGTATATTTGTTTCTGGCGGTGGCTGCAGTGGTATGACTTATGGCATGACTTATGCCGAGGGTGCCTCGCCATTTGACAGTATTCTGCAAATGGATGACCTTAAAATATTTGTTGATTCTGTGGCACTGTCTTATTTAAGCGGTGTGGAAATTGATTATAAAACAGAAGGCTTAAACAGCAGTTTTGTGTTCAAAAATGTCTTCGCAGCCACTGGTGGCTCGGGCTCATGCGGCGGCTGTGGTAGCGGCGGCGGTGGTTGCGCTTAATACCCCGTCTTGAACGCATCACCCACTGCCCGGCGGCTGCTGATTATTGCACCACCGGGCAGTTACCGGCTTGCACCATACCTCACAGCAGCAAAGCATTTTAAGCTGACAGCGGTTATTGCTTCGACCAGCAGCTTTGGCATGTTGCCAGCTGGCTGCGACGGCATTCATATTGACCTCAACCGGCCCGATCTTGCACTACTTAAACTCATTGAATTAGCTGACAAAACGCCTTTCATCGGTGTTCTGGGCACAGAAGACAACACCATTGAACTGGCTGCCAAAATCGCTGCTCATTTAAACTTACCCCACAACCCCAGCGCAGCCACTCGCCTGACTCAGCGTAAAGATCTGGCAAGGGCCTTTTTATCGCACGCCGGCATTAATGTTCCCTGGCATAAAAAAATTCATATCGATGATGATATCAACGGCTTCAATGATATTCCTTATCCGGTCGTCATCAAGCCGCTCAACCTGTCTGCCAGCCGCGGAGTCATCCGCGCTGACAATGCTGTTGAATTACAGCAGGCAATCAATACGGTACGGCCAATCATTCAGGACACCTACGAGCCGGAAGCAAAAACACATGTTTTAATCGAGCAGTACATTGCCGGCGCTGAAATCGCACTGGAGTGTTTATTAGATGGTAACGATCTCACTGCGCTGGCCATTTTCGATAAACCGGATCCGCTGGAAGGCCCGTATTTTGAAGAAACCTATTACATTACACCATCACGTATACCACAAGCGGTGCTGAATGACTGCCAGCAAGAAGTGCTTCGCTGTTGCCAGGCGTATGGCTTAACAACCGGACCAATCCATGCGGAGTGCCGTATTGATGAGAATAATAAACCCTGGATACTGGAAGTAGCGGCGCGAACCATTGGCGGTGACTGTGGCCAGAGCCTGAAGCCTTCTGCCAGTCATAGTCTGGAGCAGCTGGTCATTAGCTATGCCATTGGCGAGCCGGTCAGCATCGAGCCACAAAACTATAGCTCCGGTGTACTGATGATACCCACACCTAAAGCCGGTATTCTGAAACGGGTAGAAGGCATACTCGAGGCGCAAAAAGTTGAACACATTACTTCACTGACCATCGATATTCCGCTGGGTAATGAAGTCAATTGTTTACCCGCCTCATCAAGTTACCTTGGTTTTATCTTTGCCGAGGCAGAGACAGCCGAAGAAGTTGAAGGAGCATTACGCAACGCGCATGCAAAGCTTAAATTTACCATTTCACCGGTCTGGCACATTAATAACTCACATTAAACAATTAACCATCTGCAAATGTTATTTCAACGCTCACATTTTTCTGATGCTCTTGAGTTAAAAATACCATAGACTCTTAGCCATTATTTAAAAAAAACCAGAACGGCATCATGCTCAAAAAACTTCAACGATTTCTCGGCGTCGAACGCTCAAGCACCAGCAACAGTGACAAAACAATTGCCACGATCGGCGGCATGATTGGCATCTCAGCAACCTATCTCATCAGTTATTTAACACTTGATGCAGAATCTGCTGCTCTTATCGTACCGTCGATGGGAGCCTCGGCTGTGCTTTTATTTGCCGTTCCACACGGCCCGTTATCCCAGCCCTGGTCATTATTTATGGGCCATCTTATATCGGCGTTTGTCGGTGTTTGTTGCTATCTTCTGGTACCTGATATCATTCTGGCTGCCGGTCTGGCGGTTGGTTTATCAATCGGCGCGATGCACGCGTTAAACTGTATTCACCCGCCCGGTGGTGCCACCGCACTTGCTGCCGTCATTGGCGGACCAGTCATTCATGAACTTGGCTTTATGTACATTCTGTCGCCTATCTATATCAATGTACTGGTGATCTTCATCGTCGCCATTATCTTTAACAGCGCTTTTGCCTGGCGTCGCTACCCTGTCTGCATGATGCGCTTTATCGACAACAAGGATGATATTGTTCCGGCAAAACAGCGTTCACCATTAAAAGATCAGCATATCGAGCAGGCCATTAAGGATATGAACCTGATTGTCGATGTCACTACTGCCGATTTACAGCGACTGTTTTTATTATCACTGAAACACAGCGAATCTGACCGGCTTCAGCCTAAAGATATTTTGCTTGGTCACTATTACAGCAATGGCAAGCACGGTAAGTCCTGGTCGGTTAGGCAGGTGATTGATGAGTCACCAAATCCGGAGCCCGACAATGACCTGATCATTTACCGTTGCTCTGAAGGCGCGCATTACGGCCGCAGCAATAGTTGTACACGCGAGCAGTTTGCCCGCTGGGCAGCAAAGGAAGTGATTAAGAACTCGAGCGAACACTAAATTGCAGGTACAAAAAAGCCGGCTAAATAGCCGGCTTTTTTGTTTTTAAAGCGATTTTATTTTTTCTTCTTGGCCTGCTGGAAACCTTCCGGCTCACCGCCTTTATCGCCTTCAGCAAAAAAGAAGCCCTGCATATGCTCTTCAATTAACTGCAGGGTGCGCGGGTCAGCCGTGTTTAAGCTGTTTTCATTAATAATGGTAGTTAAACGATCCAGCCATTGTTTCCAGCCTTCTGCAGAAACATTCTCATAAATTCGTATACCCAGTTCACCCGGGTGAGGTACAGATTCCATACCCTCTGCTTGTGTTTTTAAAACAACACATTCAACTATTCTAGCCATTCTCAAACCTCAATTTATTCCGGGGATACATTCTTAATCGCGATTTTACCCGATTTTTAACAGATTATTCATACTTTTTCAGTAATACACCGTCATCACCGCAGCAACTGGCCGCACATTTTTTTACCGCATGTACCTCTTGCGCTGTACCGGTCAGAAACACCTCAAGCGGCATGTTTTCTGCTGCACAGTCGCAGCCTTTATCATCATAAACATAAATATTCTTTAAACCTGCCCGCTCTGCCGCAGCGTGACCGGCCCACAGAGACTCAGAAGGTGTTGCCGGTATATGGCTGAGTTTATACGCCGGAAAAAAACGCGTGATGTGCCAGGGGCTATCAGCACCCAGGTTATCTCTGATCCAGCAGGCTATCTCAAACAGTTCTTCTTCACTGTCATTTTTACCGGGGATCACATTTGTGCGTGTTTCTACATGAATACCTAAACCCTGAGATTTTTTAATCGACTTTAATACCTGATCAACCGATGAGGTGGCGCATATATCCTTATAAAAATCATCGTTCATGCTCTTGATATCAGAACATAACACATCAATATGCGGAGCAACGACCTCAAGCGCCTCATCAGTAATAAAACTGTTTGAAACATAGACGGTGTACAAGCCGGCGGCATGCGCAGCTTTGGCCACATCAATAATATATTCCAGCCACACAGCAGGCTCTGAATAAGTAAAGGCAATACCCTGCACTTGCTGCCGGATCGCGGCATCAACCAGCTCGGCAGGCGTTGCATAAGCGGCGGTCGACTCACCTTTTGCCAGCTGATCCAGTGTCGCCGTGCCCCAGGAAATTTCGAGGTTATGACAGCCGTCACAGCGAAAACTACAGCCATAGCTACCCACCGACAGGACTTTAGTACCGGGACGATAATGCTTAACCGGCTTATCTTCAATCGGCGTCACATCCATCGATGAAATAATGCCATAACTGAGGTTGTACAGGGTGCCATTGCGATTCACATGCGCCTGACAGAACCCCCGCTGAGCATGACTAATTTTGCAGCGCCACGGGCATAAATGGCAACGTGTCGTGCCATTGTCCAGTTGTTCCTGTAGCAGGGTTTCAACCAGCTGATAATGTGAGGGGGCTTGATCGGGTGAGTTCATAGCATGCTGTCTTTGGTAAATGTCACACTATTATAGAAGATTAATGGCCAATAAAAGCACGACTCTGACAAGGGTTGTATTTATCCGCTCAGTAACACTAATCAGGAAAGCCATAATAACTGGCTGCAGATTCTGCCTGAGGCAGCAATTCAAGCGTATTATTTTCAATTTGCTGCAGTAACTCAACAAACGCCTCGCCGCCTAGCAGAGCCAGCTTGTAACCCAGCTCGACTTTATTCACACAGTAGCGCATTTTGACTTTTTTTTGAATGGCGATATCACCCTCATCAAATCCGGCATTCACTTGATGAATCGTCACACCACTTTCAGTGACATTATGTGCACACTGCCAGTGCACGGGGCTGGGCCCGCGATAGGCGGGTAAAACAGAGGGGTGTAAATTAAAACAGCCAAATTTGGGCAGCTCAAAAATTTCCGCCGGTAAACGTCTGGAAAAACATGACATCAGGATCAAATCCGTACCGATTGACTGCAATGCACCGACTGACTGCTCGAGTTTTTTGGCCAGTTCAATGACCGGGATTTGATATTTGTCAGCAATATCCAGCAATGATTCAGAACTGCTAAGGGCTTCTTCATCACCCACTTTAATATCCGCAATCACCGCCGGCCTTGCCTCTATTGCGCAGCGCGTTTCAGCTAATACAGCAATCGCTTTAATGGCAACACCGGCCTGCAGCAACACACGCAGCGGAATAACCGACAACACGCCCTGTGAGCCGATATAAACAATATTCTTCATGCGTTATTTTCGACTTTCTTTGATATGCTCGTAAGCCTGTTTGATTTCCTGGGTTTTTTCCGTCGCTATCTTCATCATCTCTTCCGGCAGCCCTTTAGCCACCAGTTTATCCGGATGATGCTGATTCATTAAACGGCGATAGGCTTTTTTCAGCTCGGCATCACTGACATCCTGCTCAACCCCCAGAATATCATAGGCCTCTTTTATCCGGATTTGCGGGGAGTGTCCTTGCTGGTGATAAGCCTGCTGCGCGCCTACCATGCGCAACAGTTGCTCAAAAGCACCGGCCGAAATCCCCATAACGGCACTGACGTGCAGCAGTAATTCGTGCTCCGCAGAATCGACTTTGCCGTCGGCAATGGCTGTTGAAATCAAAATTTCAAGAAACATATGAATCAGGTTATGCCGGCGGTGACATTCTCGCCTGAACTGCTCGAGCGTAGCGTCCAGCTGAAATTCAGGCTGCTTACCCTGATTGAACAGATTAATAGCGACTTTTCTCTGCTCTTCATTCAGCTGCATCTGCGCCATCACATGACTGGCCACAGCAATCTCATCACTGGTTACTCGCCCGTCGGCTTTGGCAAGGTGCCCCATAACAGAAAACGTCGCGGTAAAGAACGCCTGCTGCACACGCTCGACTTTGCCACTGCCAAATTCAGGGTCGAGCATGATATTAGCAAATGCTTTATCCAGCTGATGGCCTAACACCACACCCAGAACTGCGCCCAATGGCCCGCCCAGCATATAACCAAACGCACCACCTATTAACTTACCCCACCATCTCATTATATTTTCTCTGTATGTATTTTAATTTTGTCTTGCTGTTCTAACTGCGCATGGCGTATTGAAACGCTATCATGTCTACTTTTTCACCATCTGCCAGTACTTCCGTAGCAGCAAAGCGCAATCCCATGGTGGCTTCAATAAATATGCCGTCGATTGCTGAATATTCAACAATATTATTTCGCAGTTCTTCAAAAACCTGACTGTCGATCTGCATCTCACCTTTAAGAGACTGCTTTCCTGCATCATAAATCAGGCTGGCCAGTACCAGATGGCCGTCATGTAATTTTCGATATTGCGGATACTGACTCACATTGACCATCGTCAGTTCAAAACTCAGCTTCTGACTGGCTAAGAAGTCAACAGCAGGACAACTTCCCCCGATCAGCAGATGACGACCAGTGTCTTCACTGGCGTGTAAAATCGCCTGCTCTAGTGAATACAGATGCTTCCAGCGATTAATTGGAAATTTTAAATAACGATAATGTGGCTCAGCCATTCAGCTTCTCCTCTTCAGGGTGCCAAGCATAACGAATATTGCCTGTCGATATAAGGCCACTATCATTAATTATTGCCCGCCTAAGCCTTGACACAAAACCCGTGAGCTTTAATACTGCCTGCAACTTTACAGGAATAACAAAATGACATTACTCAAAATGATTGCACCAGCGCTGATCCTTAGCCTGCTCAGCGCCTGCTCTGGCAGCAACAACAGCGGACCGGACAAGCGTTCTGCTGCACTGACTCAGTTTACAAACACCGCGGACTTAACTACTGTTGTCATCAGCACTTCAGCCGGTGATATTGAAATCGCACTCGATTCTGCGCGCGCACCGGAAACGGTAAAGAATTTTCTGAGCTATGTTGATAACGGTTTTTATAGCGGCACTATTTTTCACCGCGTGATCAAAGACTTCATGATTCAGGGCGGCGGATTCACCACGGATTACGAGAAAAAAGTCAACCAGCCGGCTGTTAAAAATGAAGCCGACAACGGCCTGAGAAACGAAAAATATACGATCGCAATGGCACGCACAGCCGCTCCGCATTCGGCTACTTCGCAGTTT
Source organism: Gammaproteobacteria bacterium (assembly GCA_029882215.1). GTDB lineage: Bacteria > Pseudomonadota > Gammaproteobacteria > SZUA-229 > SZUA-229 > JAUVDT01. The sequence goes on from JAOULC010000013.1 coordinate 17,097, forward strand.
TTTATTAATACAAAAAACAATGGTTTTTTAAATCACAGCAGTAAATCAACGCAAGGCTGGGGTTATGCCGTGTTTGGTATTGTGACCAGTGGTAAAGATATAGTTGATCAGATTAACACCGTTAGCACTGGCCCGGATGGTCCTTTCCAAAGCGATGCACCGCAAAAACAGGTGGTTATAAAATCTGTTACGCGCAAGCTATAAAAGCAGCGATTTTAATCCACTATCGCCAGTAATGGCGCTAGTGGCCTGTTCAAAAAAATGCTGTCACTTTCGTTAGCTCAGATCAATTGCGGTAAAAAAAACTCACTCACCAGCAGTGGTTTATTATTTAATTTAAAAACAGAGCGTCTGCCCCAGATTTCAGATTCTTCCTTAGTCTTAAACTTTAGCTGAGCCGGTTTAAGGCGGGCAATTTGCACTTCGCCTCTTTGCATACTTTTGTCTGAAAACAAAACCGCACCAAGCGGTTTATTACCCAGGTGTGCGAGTCTTCTTTGCGACCCCACAAGGGTTGAAACAGGAATGATGGTGCGTGCATAAACCAGTGGCCGGCCATCACATAATAAATACACTTCACGTATCAATGCGGTTTCACGATTCGCCATGCCTAATAACCGGTGCTCGCCCAGATGCGGACAGGCATAGCTCTCAGATAACACCCGCACACTGAACTGACCCGCACAATGCTTTACCAGCCGGGCTGTTAGTGATGACGGATCGAATAACCAGCCGGCAATCTCGGGGGATAAATCAGTATAAAAACTTTGCGCACGGTTTCGCCAGTGCTGTATTCGATAACGGGTCATTAATATTTATTACGCTTATATCAGTCTTTATCATTATCAACTAGTGCTTTATCGTGGCCGACTTTTGGCTCGCCTTTGGGCCATGCACCCAGAGGATACGGCTGGTAGTCACTGTTAAAAGTCAGATAGGACAATACCTGATAAATGTACGTGCTAATCGCCTGACCTAATTTTAGTAGCCGTGCATTTTTGCTGCCTGTGAACAGCACAAGCAATAACTGCAGCACCACCACAGCGGTCAGCACCACTTCAGCCAGACTGTACAAAATCGTAAACAGCAACATATAAAGCACACGAGTCCAGGTATCAGTACTTTTTAAATTTTCTTTAATATCATCCATTTTCTCAGCCTCTTTTTTATTATTTACATTAACCGGCACTTAAAGCGCCGCCACAACTTGAACCCTGCCCGGCAGTGCAACCATAACAGTGATCCGCTATTACAATTTCATTATTATCCAGCTGTTCTACAGATATTTCGCTGATATGTTTTTTTTCACCGTTTATTAATAACGGCAGATCAAGCAGCTGATTAAAATCACAGTCAAACACATTCCCCTGCCAGTCCACACTGATTAACTCACGGCACATTACCGTCTTAATATTTTCAGCCGAGCAGGAGGATTTCAGCAGTTGCATATAACTTTCAAATTCACCTTTTGAAATTAATGTGCTGCCAAAGCGTTTAATTGGCATATTAGTAATGGTAAACAGGTGATTAAATGCGATATCAAACTCTTCGGCAAGCTTCTGCTTATAGTCGCTTTCCAGCTGATCCTGAGCCGGCGGTAAAAATGCACCGCCCGGGTTATAAACCAGATTTAATAACAGATCACTGTGTGGCTGTGCATATCCCAGTTCATTGAGTTTTTTAATGCCGGCTATACTGGCTGAAAAAACGCCCTTACCACGCTGACCATCGACATTTTCTGCCGTGTAACATGGCAGAGAGGCGACAACCTCTACCTGATGAGACGCTAAAAAAACGGCTAAATCCTGCTGCCCCGGTTCGCTTAATATGGTCAGATTACAGCGGTCGATGACATGAACGCCCAGCGCACGCGCATGTTCAACAAGATTCCTGAACTGCGGGTGCAGCTCTGGCGCACCACCGGTCAGATCGAGTTTTTCAATAGCTCCTGATGACAATAGTTTAATCACGGCCTCAATATTATCGGCCGACATCTCTTCGGTCCGTCGCGGGCTGGCATCCACATGACAATGCAGGCACTGCTGGTTGCAGCGGTAACCCAGGTTAACCTGTAGTGTCTTCAGCGGTGCCCGCTTAAGCGGCGGGAAATCTGTATTGATCAGTAACGGCAATGTCGCGTGCATTAAATTGAACCTGTTGATACAACTGTTTTGAGTCCTGATTATACACGTGTTAGATTGGGCATAACCAGCCAATGCAGTTTAAATACTAACGGATACAGCATGTCACAACCAGCCGACACCTCCATTCAAAACATACCACTCGATTTACTTGCACTGGCATTCATTCCGGTTTTTGCCGTTGTTATCATTTTATTTAAATGGTCGCATCACTATAAATATTCTGTCTATGCAGTAAGCCGGATGTTAGCTCAGCTCATGCTGATTGGTTACGTACTTAACTATATCTTCGCCTCGAACAGCTCACTGCTAATGCTAAGCATCATTTTACTGATGATCACCGTATCCAGTTCAATTGCACTCAACCATATAAAACATAAAACCCCGTCACATTATAAAATCACCTTTCTTTCTATTTTACTTCCGGGCGGACTGACATTCTTCCTCATCACCCAGCTTGTTTTGCAACTGGATCCCTGGTATCTGCCAAATTATTTTATTCCAATCGCCGGCATGATATTCGCCAATGCAATGACCAGTGTCAGCCTGGCGGCCGAGCGTTTTGATTCAGAGTACGGCAGAAGTCAGGTTTACCTTGAAGCACGCAACACCGCGTTTAAAGCCGCGATGATTCCTCAGCATAATGCATTGCTTGCGGTAGGGCTGGTTTCACTGCCGGGCATGATGACCGGACAAATACTTTCCGGCGTCTCTCCGCTGATTGCGGCGCGCTATCAAATTATGGTGATGTGTATGATTTATGGCTCGGCCGGTCTTGCAGCGGCGATGTATTTGTACCTGAATAGAAAACATTACTGAATTCGACAAAGCATTTTCGCCAATGCAGTCTAACAGATAATACTGCCACGTATTCTTCTGTCCTTTATCATTTTTACCTATTGATATATGAACAATGACTTTCCAGTTTCAGGTACAGCTAACACATAGCGACTGGATTAACTACGAAACTGCAATAAAAAAGAAGGGCCCTGATTTTTTAACCCGACGACATTTCCATGAACAAATTTAAGTGAAAAAACTTAAAGGTATTTAATACGCTGGCGCAGCTCATCAACCCCGATCGTCACATCTTTAAATGCAGCACCGTCATCCACTGTGCCAACGATGATGCCTGTACCTGATACCGGAATCATTGTATCAATTTGAAAGCGCCCTTTGCTGCCGCGCAGGAAACACTCCTCGTCAAAATACAGGTAATTGCCATCACTGCCAATCTGATCTGATTCAATGGTGTCATAACCAATCAGTTTTTTAATATCAGCCATCGTCACGATCTCAACAGCTTCGATTGTTTGCGTTTCAGCGGTAATTAAAAGTGCTTTCATTTTATTTTCCTTTCAAATTTTTCACGTAGCGATTTTTAACTTCTATAATCTCATCATGAACGCCCTTCTCTGAGCGTATCAGGTCTGGGCGCATCAGGCCGTTATGCAAGCACTCACATATGCTTTAACTTAAGCATAGCTGCTTTCAGCGAAAGCATAATACAGAGCGGGCATTGATATCTGAAATCGTTTATTTATACTAAAGTCATTGATTCGACCTATGATAAGAATATGAATTTACGTGACCTGAAATATATTATTGCTGTCGCAGACACTCGGCATTTCGGAAAAGCCGCTGAACGTTGTTTTGTCAGCCAGCCGACCTTAAGTGGCCAGATAAAAAAACTGGAAGAAGATTTAGGGGTGACGATTTTTGAACGCACCAACCGTTCGGTTGAAGTCACCCCGATTGGTGAAGCGATTCTGACACATGCGCATCAAATCATGGAACAGGCTGATGCCATTCGCCAGTTGTCCCTTGCGCATCAGGACCCACTGGCCGGCCCACTGCGCATAGGCGCCATTCCGACACTCAGCCCTTATTTAATGCCGCTGATTCTGATGCCACTTAAAAATCAATATCCGCAAATGCGAATGGTATTATCTGAAGAGATGACCGATACCTTATTGCAACGACTGCGTAATCATGAAATTGATGCCGCATTGCTGGCAACAGATGTCAATGAACAGGATTTTGAGGTGATGCCATTATTCAATGAACCATTCTGGCTCGTCTACCCCACCGATCATGAGTTTTATACCAAGGATGAGATCACTCAAAAGGATTTAGATAAAACCGATTTATTACTGCTGTCGGAAGGCCACTGTCTGGCACAACAGGCGATGGACGTCTGCCGCCTGAAAGAGCGTAAAGATCAGGGAGAGATGGCCGACCTGCGCGCATCGAGCCTTGAAACCTTATTACAACTGGTCAGCGCCGGTTTCGGCACCACACTGGTTCCGGCACTGGCAATGCGCGGCTCATGGACCAGTGGCAGTGGTATTGTTGCGCGTAAACTGGAATTTAAAAATGCCTACCGCTGTGTCTCTCTGGTGTTCAGAAAGAGCTACCCACGCCAGCAGGCACTACAGGCATTTGCACAAATCATACTGGATAGTTTGCCGGATACCGTTTCTCCGCTAATGAATAAGCAGCCCGGCAAAGCAAAGAAACACAAGACTTAAAACGATTTAAAGCCCGACCGCGCTCAGATCCAGCTTACCGTTACTGATTGGTGGACACCAGTAATACGCTCCGCTGACCGGCCGGGTAAACGTAAATAATGCATCACTGATTTTATCTTCATGCCCGAGCATGCGATTGAGCACTGCCTCAAACGCATCAAATGATTTACCAAAAGCCACAAACACCAGACCTGCCTGCATGCCTTCCGACCACGGCATTGAACGGCGTAGCATAAACGCCTCCGGCTCAAAGCTTTCCTGCGCAGCGCGTTTAACATGAGCCGAAAGCGGTGCTTCTTCAAACTCATCGTTATCACTGATATGCCGGCCAATTACATCATCACGCTGAGCGGTTGTCATTGACTTGAGTATGTCAAAGTCATGCAACCACTGCTGCACCGCGACGAAACTGCCGCCATCTAAACCGCCGCCCTGGCCCTGCACAATCGCCGCCTCAATGGCTTCTTTTCCCTGCGGATTCTCGCTACCGTCTTCATAACCACTGAGATCACGGTTCTGATCATAGGCAAACGAATCAATCACATCATTTAATGTAAAAGCCGGCGCCAGCCATTCTTCTATTTGCAGTGAACGATGAAAAATTTCACCGCGATCATCGCCATGCAACCAGCACCAGACAGCCGCCGGCGTCGAGGGTATTCCGATACCGCAGCCCGTTTGTGCCGGCATAATGGATAAGCCAGTAACTGCTTTACCCAGAACATCAACCAGCGACTGGCCTAAACCGACCACCGTATTAGCGCTATCAATATTAGCTGCCAGTAGCGTCAGGGACGCTGCAATTTCCGTTTCAGAATCGATAGAGAATGATAAGTAACGCGCCAGCCGGGGATTGTCGGCAAGGATGCCAGTTTGAGTCAGTTGCATGATGATTCCTGTTAATCGTTTCTTAAAGACTAGCGCTAATACATCACTTTGTAAAAGAGTTATCTGTTAGCACGGCTGATATTACGGCACCTCAGCTACATAGAGGCCAGCAATATCATTTATTTGTAAAACCAATCGTTCTGATAACAACAAACAATTTTATCTATTACAAACCAAACACCATAATTCTCCCAACTTAAGCAACAAGTGCAACCGAGTCTAGCTATCAATGAGTACTCGGTCAGTTTAATAGTTTATTTAACTTAAATATCGGAGATATAAAATGTTTGAAAATCGTCAAGGTCAAAATATTCCACAAGTCACTTTTCGTACGCGTCAGGATCATCAATGGGTCGATGTCACATCAGATGAGCTGTTCAAAGGCAAAACAGTGGTTGTGTTTTCACTACCGGGTGCTTTTACCCCGACTTGCTCATCTACTCATGTGCCCCGCTACAATCAGTTAACACCGGTACTTAAGCAAAACGGTGTTGATGACGTGATTTGTATGTCGGTTAATGACGCCTTCGTTATGAATGAATGGAAAGCAGAACAGCATGCTGACAATGTCACTTTTATCGCTGATGGTAACGGACACTTTACCGATGGCATGGGCCTACTGGTAGACAAGCAAGACCTCGGCTTTGGCAATCGCTCATGGCGCTATTCAATGCTGGTTAAAGATGGCGTGATTGAAAAAATGTTCATCGAGCCTAACAAGCCGGGCGACCCGTTTGAAGTATCGGATGCCGATACCATGCTGCAATACATCGCGCCGAATGCGACAAAGCCAAGCAGCATCACCCTCTTCACTCGTGAAGGTTGTGAATACTGTGTTCGTGCCAAAGGCTTGCTACGCGATGCCGGCCTGCCATTTGAAGAACTGGTACTGAACCGCGACTATACAGAAGCGACCATCCGCGCTGTATCGGGCATGTCAACCGTGCCGCAGGTGTTCATTGACGGCGATCACATTGGCGGATCGGAAGATCTCGAACAGTTTTTAAACAAGCAGCAAGCTGCTTAAATTCTTCCGCCCTTCCCTCTGTGTAAGTCTTTGGTGGCTCACCTCCTGAGCCACCTTTTTTAAAATTTGAATCGGCTTAAATCAAACATAGATAAAATGATTCGTGTATAAATAGAAAGCCGTTAAAGCAATCCGAATGACAGGAGGTAATGATATGTCCGCATCAGGCATTACACTTCGTTCAGCCCGAACCACAGATCTCGATAATATTAACCGCGTCGTTAGCTCCGCCGTGATGTGCTGGAATTTACCGGATCGAGTGAAACGACTGTCTTTGCCAAGCTACCATTACAACGAACTGGATCTCGATCACTTCCAGCTTATCATTGCCGAAGACCAGCAGAAAAATATCACCGGTGTTGCCGCATGGGCAGCCGCCGATACTAAAGACACGCCGGCAAACTGCAAAGCGCTGTTATTACATGGCCTTTATATCGAGCCATTATTTCAACATAAGGGCATTGGCCGGCAACTGCTGCTAGCCGCAGAAAGGGCCGCTCATGCGGCACATTATGACGGACTTTTAGTTAAAGCTCAGGATGATGCTACAGGTTTTTTCCTGGCACAGGGAATGCAAAAGCTGGCCATAGAAAACAGCTCACGAGATTATGCCAACCGATTCTGGAAAAGCATATAGTTTACTGCCCAGACAGATTCACCTTAACGGCATGTCTATACTTCACCATACTGCTCGGCACCCGATAACCAGCGACGGATGAGTGGCTCAATAATTTGCGGATGACTTGCCGTTATCACTTCAGCTTCTTTTTTAACCTGAACCAGCAGCGCCTCGTCACGTAAAATATCGGCAATTCTAAACTGCATTAGTCCGGTCTGACGCGTCCCCAACACTTCACCCGGGCCGCGGATCTTTAAATCTTCTTCCGCTATATCAAAACCGCTGTTGGTTTCCCGCATAATCGCCAGCCGCTTCTTTGCCGTTTTTGATAAAGGGTTGCTATACATCAGCACACAACTACTGGCTGTAGAACCACGGCCAACCCGGCCACGCAACTGATGTAACTGAGACAGCCCGAGGCGTTCTGCATTTTCAATAATCATTAATGATGAATTGGGTACATCCACACCCACTTCGATAACAGTCGTCGCGACTAAGAGGTCGATGTCTTTATTTTTAAACTCACTCATCACGGTTTCTTTTTCAAGCGGCTTCATTCGCCCGTGCACCAGCCCTATTTTAAATTCCGCCATGACCTCCTGTAGCAGAGCCTGAGTATCTTCTGCTGCCTGACACTGCAAGACTTCTGACTCTTCGACCAACGTGCAGACCCAGTATACCTGTCTGCCCTCGCTAATCGCCGCCCGTACCCGCTGGGTGATCTCTGGTCGTCTTGACTCATGCAGCACCACGGTTTTTACCGGTGTCCTGCCCGGCGGCAGTTCATCAATCACCGACACATCAAGATCACCATACGCCGTCATTGCCAGTGTTCTGGGGATCGGTGTTGCTGTCATTATTAACTGATGCGCTGAGACGCCTTTATTTTTTAGTGCCAGTCTTTGATGCACACCGAAGCGGTGCTGTTCATCAATCACTACTAATGACAAGTGAGAAAACACCACATCTTGCTGAAACAATGCGTGGGTACCGACAACAATATTCGCCTCACCATTGCTGATAATTTCCAGCATTTCGCGACGTTGTTTAACTTTTGTTTTACCTGACAACCAGGCCACTTTTAATCCCAGCTCATTTGCCCAGCTTGTGAAATTTGCGTAATGTTGTTCGGCCAGAATTTCGGTAGGTGCCATAATCGCCGCTTGCCGCCCCGAGTTCACCGCCATTAAACAGGCAGCAAAAGCCACCACGGTTTTACCCGAGCCGACATCGCCCTGCACCAGTCTTAACATCGGTTTTGGCTGTAAAATATCTGCCTTAATCACCGCCATCACTTTATCCTGCGCGGAGGTCAACTCAAACGGCAATTGTTTTATAAAGCGCGTCAGTAATTCACCGCCATCAGATAATTTTTCAGCGCCCTGCGCCTGTATTTTATCTCTTAACTGCTGCAAACTGAGTTGGTGTGTCAGCAACTCTTCAAACGCCAGTCGCTGCTGCGCCGGATGTACGCCTTCTTCAAGCGCCGCCAGCGAAACATCCGGCGGTGGTCTGTGAATAAAGTTAATCGCTGCTTTCAAATTAATCGGCCGCTGACCTGACAGGGTTGTTGTTTCCGGCAAATAATCCGTTAGCAAGGCACTATTTTCCTGATTCAGTATTTCAAGAACCTGATCCGTCAAACGCTTTAATGTCAGCTGGTGCACACCATCTGTTGTCGGGTAAACCGCTGTCAGGGTTTGATCCGCCGGTGACAGTTCAGCTGTCAATACTTCACTGAACTCCGGGTGAATCATTTCAAGGTGATTGGTGACTCTGCGCGCTTCGCCATAGCAGCGTATGCGTTTCCCCTTTGCCAGCTTCTCCTGCTGAGCACTGCTAAAATTGAAAAATCGCAGTTTGATTGAACCTGTGCCGTCCGCCATATGCACCATCAGTATACGCCGCCGCTGCCGGCCACTGCGACTAAAACTAATAGCGCTATGCTCAACCACACCCTCAATCACAGCACGGTTTGAATGATGTAGCGAGCCAATCGCGACGATGCGTGTTCGGTCTTCATAACGCAGTGGCAGATGAAACAGTACATCCTGCAGACAGAAAAGATTAAGCCGCGCCAGCTTATCGGCCATGCGCGGCCCGACACCTTTTAATGATGTCAGTGAGTTTAAATCAATGGATTTTTGATTTGAAGAGGACAAGGAATTATGAGGTTAACTGTCGAGCTCCAGTATTGCATCCATCTCAACACCGGCATCCTTTGGTAACTGAGCCACACCGATAGCTGCACGCGCAGGGTATGGTTGCTGAAAATAATCGGCCATAACTTCATTCACTATAGGGAAGTGACTCAGGTCAGTTAAAAAAACATTCAGTTTGGCCACGTCTTTTAAGCTGCCACCGGCCGCCTCAGCCACTGCGGTCAGATTATCAAATACCCGGCGAATTTCCGCTTCAATATTACCTTCAACCATTTCCATTGTTTGCGGAATTAACGGAATCTGACCGGACATATACACGGTACTGCCCACTTTAACAGCCTGTGAGTAAGTACCGATTGCCTGCGGTGCTTTGTCTGTTGAAATAATTTCGCGTGCCATTATTTTTCTCTTATTATTTAAGATCTTTGCATTAATAGCTTACAAAGGTTTCTTGTTGAAATTACAGGTCTGGCCTGACTTGAATCAAAACAAGCCATATGATTTTAAAAGACCCGATGATTATTTTGTATCAGCGTTTTCTGAGCCTGTAATAATAATTACTGGCAAGTTTTATAATTTAACGCATTCGCCAAATTTTTAAAACCGGCTGCATGATACGCAGACGCCGCATTATTCTTGCAAGATGCTTTCTGTTTTTAATACTGATATTAAATGTGATGTGACTGATCACACCGTCCCGGTCTTCTATGTCAACCAGATCTATATTGGCATCTTCTTCTGAAATACCGGTAGCCAGTCTGGCCAGCATGCCCGGCTGGTTTCTCACCTCGGCACAAATCCGCGCGGTGAAATCTCCATCGAGCTCATCCATCCAGGTCACATCCACTATCTGATCCGGCCTGTGCCGCAGCGACTCTATGTTTTTGCAGCCTTCGCGATGCACAACAATGCCGCGACCTTTATTAAACACCGCCACAATATGATCATTAGGAATAGGGTTACAGCATTTTGCATAGGACACCACCATGCCCTCGGTACCGCTAATGGCTAACGGGGCCAGTGACTGTACGCTCTGAGCTTCAAACACCTCGCCATTCTCATCATACATGGCCGGTAATAAACGTCGTGCGACAAGACTTGGCGGACGATTTCCCAGTCCGATATCAACCAGCAATTCATCCAGTCGTTCAAAGTGAAACTCTTCAAGTACCTGCTTCACATGCTCATTGTCAAGATCTTCCAGACTGGTTGAATAGACTTTTAAACAGCGGTTCATCAAGCGTGTCCCCTGTGCCAGAGCCTCACCGGTTTTCATATTCTTCAGGTAGTTACGAATATTGGTTCTGGCACGCACACTAACAACATAATTGAGCCAGACAGGGTTGGGACGCGCCATCGGTGAGGTCACGATATCAACGGTCTGACCGCTATATAACGGGGTGTTCAGTGGCGCGAACTGATGATCCAGTTTAGCCGCCACACAGGTATTGCCAACTCCGGTGTGCACCGCATAAGCAAAGTCTACCGGTGTTGAACCTTTCGGCAGCTTTATGATATCGCCTTCCGGGGTATACACATAAATCTCATCCGGAAACAAATCAACTTTTACATTATCTAAAAACTCAACCGGGTTGCCGGCATGCTGCTGCATTTCGAGCAGACCGGTCAGCCAGTCTCGCGCTCTTGCCTGCGCCCCCTGATGACCGTGAGAGTCTTCACTGGTTTTATAAAGCCAGTGCGCGGCAATTCCCGCTTCAGCAAATTCTTCCATCTCTTTAGTTCTGACCTGCAGCTCCATAGGGATCGCATGCGGGCCGTACATAGCGGAGTGCAGACTCTGATAACCATTACCTTTGGGGATGGCAATATAGTCTTTAAATCGCCCAGGAATCGGTTTAAATAAATTATGCGCCACGCCCAGAACACGATAACAATTATCCACTGTCTGCACGATCACGCGAATCGCATACACATCGAATACTTTCTTAAATGGCAGCCGCTTGGTTTTCATTTTTCGGTAAAGGCTATACAGGTGTTTCTTACGCGCAAACACTTCAGCATCAATACCAATTTCTTCAAGCCGGGTCTTTATTGCCATATCGACTTTCTGCACAACTTCTTTACGATGCCCGCTGACGTGCTGCACTGCGTTCATTAAAACCGCGTACCGGTACGGGTACATCGCCTGGAAGCCCAGGTTTTCAAGCTCGACTCTTAAGGCATTAATACCAAGGCGCTGTGCAATAGGTGCATAGATCTCGAGTGTTTCTTTCGCGATACGTCGTTTCTTATCCGGCCGCATGACGCCGAGCGTACGCATATTATGTAAGCGGTCTGCCAGCTTGATCATGATTACCCGGATATCACGTGCCATTGCCAGCAAAACTTTCTGAATGTTTTCAGCCTGCTGTTCCTGCTTATCTTTATTTTCTATTTTTGTGAGTTTTGAAACGCCATCGACCAGTTCGGCAACATCTTCACCGAATTCATTTGAAATCTGTTCTTTGGAACTGGGGGTGTCTTCGATCACATCGTGCAGGATGGCAGCGACAATGGTGCGGGAATCAACGTGCATTTCTGCAAGAATACGTGCCACCGCAATAGGGTGGTAAATATAGGGCTCACCGGTCATTCGATACTGACCTTCGTGTGCATTAGCCCCGAAAAGATAGGCCTGATAAACGTCCTTTATCTGAGCTTCATCCATATAGGGCTCAAGTTCAAGACACAAATCACTGATTAAAAACCGCTCTTCATCGGCAATCATTTCCGATTCATCAACGATATCTAACTGACTGTGTTCTGACATGTTTCTACCAGGTCGTTTTGCGCCAGCCTGAGTTGGCAGGCGCATGAGCCTATTCTGCTGCCAGTTCGTCTTCAGCAGCGACTACGGCTTCCATCGCGTGCTCTTTGGCTGAGACAGCATCAAGAATTGAATTTGTTACCAGACCTTCTGATATTTCACGCAGCGCCAGAACAGTCGGTTTATCATTATCAACAGGTACCATAGATTCACCACCCATTGCGATTTGACGCGCACGCTTTGCGGCAACCAGTACTAACTGAAAGCGATTTTCAACATTGTCCAGACAATCTTCTACTGTTAAACGAGCCATATTATTCCTACCCTATTAATTCTTTATAAAACTAATTTAATAAATCTAACAACAGCGCTTTAATACGCTTATCCTGTTTTGATAGCCTGACGCGGTTACTGATTAATATAGCTGACATTTCCTCCAGAGCCATATTAAAGTCATCATTCACTATCAAATAATCAAACTCGCCATAATGTGACATTTCACTTTCTGCATCACGCATACGACGATCAATAATTTCTTCACTGTCTGTACCTCGGTTTGAAAGGCGCAAACGCAGTTCTTTTTTCGATGGAGGCAGGATAAAAACAGACAGGGTCTCCGGAATCTGTTTTCTGATTTGAGCGGCGCCCTGCCAGTCTATTTCCAGAATCACATCTTTGCCACTTTGCAGCAATTCCTCTACATGCTTTTGTGATGTGCCGTAATAGTTATCAAATACTTTAGCATGCTCAAGAAACTCGGCATTTTCTACCATCGAAGTAAACGTATCGGTATCGATAAAATGATAATGCACCCCGTCAACCTCACCTTCGCGTTTTGCTCGCGTGGTGTGAGAAACAGAAATAACCACCTCGTTAGAAGTGTTCATTAGTTCTCGCAGTAAACTAGTTTTCCCCGCTCCAGAAGGCGCAGAAATGATATAAAGCGTGCCTGTACTCAAGTGACTATCTATTTATGAACTCGGATTAGTAAGGATACTCGATTTTGAGCTTTAAAGGGAGATCAAAAGCGCCATTAGGGCTTAAAAAATGCAAATTTAAGCCCAATCTTCTAATAAATGATACAAAATTATCGTAGCGCCCGGCATTCAATATTTTACCGTTGCCATCTACTGATAGCGGCCAGCAGCACTACTTTAAGCGGTAGCTCGATTCCAGATAGCTACGCAATGACCATATCGAATGCGCCAGTGCTTTTTTCATTAATTCGGGGTCCTGCTGCTCGGCTTTGCTCAGGTGCGGCTTTTTATACACATACTGCACCGGCTCTTTATGCTTTTGCATAATCGCGACATTGCCATCTTCCTGCATATAAGCCTGCGTGGTATCAAACTGCATAATAGCCCGCCCCGGCATCGTCGAGCGTGTCAGGTCGCGGCCAATCGCAGGATAAGTCGCATCAACCCCCATAATCGATAACAATGTGGGCAATAAATCTATCTGACTTGCCAAGCGACTATAGGTCTGCGGCTTAACATCAGCACCCAGAATTAAAGCCGGGATATGAAAGCGCTCAATAGGAACAATCTCAGCCCCGTAAACTCTTGAATTGTGATCGGCAACGATCAGGAACACGGTATTTTCCCAGTACTTTGATTTTTTTGCCTTACGAATAAACTCACCCAGCGCATAATCGGCATATTTCACCGCATTATTGACAGTCTGTTTCTCCTCGTCATACAACTCGATGCGGCCATCCGGGAACTCAAAGGGCGAGTGATTGGTAGAAGTGAAGACCAGGCTGAAGAAAGGCTGGCCATCTTCATAAGATGAGAATGACTCATGTGCTTTGGAGAACAGATCTTCATCGGACGCGCCCCATGAACCGGTGAATACCGGATTTTTAAAATCCGGCTCTTCAATGATTTTATCAAAACCATTGCTGGCAAAGAATCGCTTCATATTATCAAAATGCGCTTCACCACCGTAAATAAAGCTGGTGTCATAACCTTTTTCTTTCAGCAGCTGCGCGATGGTAAAAAAGTTGGTTTGTGATTTTGTGAGCTTAACCACACTGCGCAGCGGGGTGGGGGTGAAACCGGTCACCACTGCCTCGATACCGCGAACAGAACGCGTGCCGGTAGCGTATAGGTTATTCAGCCACATGCCTTCTTTGGTCAATTTATCCAGCTCCGGGGTAAGTGGCAAGCCACCCAGCGAACCCACAAATTCAGCCCCCAGACTTTCTTCCAGCACGATGACCAGGTTCAGTGGCTTTTCACGCTTATGTGTCGCCTCATGAAAGTGCAGCGTCGACTGTTGACCGGCAGTGAAATATTGCTCATCAATCCCCATTTCCTGTTTAACCAGACGGCTCACTTCATCATCAGGAAGTTTTCCATATTGCACATTAGACTGACTCTCGTTCATCATTTCACGCAGTGCATATAACACGGAATAAGCCGAGCTCAACGGCAAAGTATTGACCATAGGATCACTTGAAAATGCCACAGTGCTTGGATTAACACCACGGTGGCCCAGAGTGGAGCGGGCCATCATCACAGCCAGTAACAGTAACAGCGGACTTAACAGGATTGCCTTCCACCAGCGCACTGCCTGCACCTGAATCGCTGCAGTTTTTAGCCGGCCATACAGCCATTTGAAAGACAACGCGGAAAATATAATGGTGAAGATCAGTTGTAGTTTATAGGCCTCCCATAGCGTTGAAATGACCTCTTTAGGGTATTTAAGGTATTCCACATATAGCACATTAGGCCGCAGATCAAACTGGTTAATAAATGACGGTGTCGATAACTCAACAAATACGACAGCAACAAACAACAGTGCCAGATAGAGCGTAACAACAATACGCCAGACCGGCAGCGATTGTTTAAAAATAAGAATCAGTGGCGTAAGGGATAACGGGATGAATAACACCATACCAATCAAGACCAGATCAAAGCGCAAACCCTGAGCAAAGATAAAAAACAAATTATCTGTCGCCGTGACGCGCTCACCCTGCCAGATGACTAATCCGGCTCGTGACAAAGATAAAAAGACAATGATACTGACAGCAAACCATACAAAGGGCTTTAAAAAACGAAGATCTGACATAATGGAAATAACTCTACAAGAAAATACATGACTATATTTTATTAATTCTCCCGCGGTTCAAAACCAGACGGGCCAGTTGGGTACATAATAACAACGATTGCAT
This sequence comes from Gammaproteobacteria bacterium, assembly GCA_029882215.1. GTDB lineage: Bacteria > Pseudomonadota > Gammaproteobacteria > SZUA-229 > SZUA-229 > JAUVDT01. The sequence continues at coordinate 32,407 of JAOULC010000013.1, forward strand.
GAAACAAATAGTTTCATTATCTTAAAAACACGACAGATTAGGCCATTAAATATGGCCAGCCTACATTCTCACCGGTTGTCTTTTAGCTCCCCAGTTACCGGGCTTTGCTTCAAATACACCGGCCATTTTTGTGCCGCAGGACTGACAACACCCCTCTGCTGTCAGGTTCCAGCGACCCAGTTCATACCAGTCCCGTTCTATCAGCAAAGCACCGCACTGATGACACCAGCTACTGTCCGCGGCTTTATCATGCACATTACCGACATAGGCATAGCGCACACCGGCTTTCATCGCGATGTCTCTGGCCATAATCAGGCTGGCATGCGATGTAGACGGCACATCCATCATTTTAAAATCCGGATGAAAGGCACTGAAGTGCATAGGCATATCCGGCCCCAGATTTTCTACCACCCATTTACACATTTCTGTGAGCTCTTTCTCAGAGTCATTTTCACCGGGAATAATGAGTGTGGTAGTTTCCAGCCAGCAATCGGTTTCATGCTGAATATACTTCAGTGTCTCCAGCACCGGCTCAAGGTGACCGCCGGTAATTTTGTGATAAAAGCGCTCAGTAAAGGCTTTTAAATCCACATTTGCCGCATCCATCCAATGGTAAAACTCAGTCCGTGGTTCCGGGCTGACATAGCCTGCCGTCACGGCTACGGATTTAATATTTTTTTCGCGACAGGCTTTGGCCACATCAATCGCGTATTCATGAAAAATCACCGGATCGTTATAGGTATAGGCCACACTCCGGCAGCCTAACTCAGCTGCCGTATTAGCGATCATTGAGGGTGTTGCCGCATCCGCCAGTGTATCCATCTCGCGTGATTTACTGATATCCCAGTTCTGGCAAAACTTACAGGCCAAATTACAACCCGCCGTGCCAAACGAGAACACCGGCGTACCGGGTAAAAAATGATTAAGCGGTTTTTTTTCAACAGGATCTATACAAAAACCACTGGAGCGACCATAAGTCGTCAGTACAATCTCATTGTCCTGACGAGCACGGACAAAGCACAAGCCCTGCTGCCCGTCATGTAGTTTGCACTCGCGCGGGCACAGATCACACTGCACGCGGCCGTCATCCAGCAAGTGCCAGTATTTGGTTTTAACCACACAAGGATCAGGCATCACACACCTCTTACTTTGACTTATATAAATAAATCTTCATGTTATATGATGGTGACACAGTATCACTATTGCAAGCAGGGTATTTGTCACTATGATAGAAACAGAACTATCTTGCTTTTTTAGTCTACCCTTTGTTTTGCAGGAGCGTCATCATGAACGAAACCGTGCATCAAATCAGACTCCCCGCTGTTGCCGGTATGTTTTACCCGGCAGACAGAAAAACCTTAAACCATGATATTCAGCATTACCTTAAGCTGGCTCAGGCTTCACACCCCGCTTTAGATATCAAACCTAAAGCCATTATTGTGCCACATGCCGGTTATATATTTTCTGCCGCTATTGCCGCCTCCGCCTACCAGTACCTTATCCCGCATAAGCACAAAATTAACCGCGTTGTATTGCTCGGCCCGTGTCATAGAACCTTTTTCAAAGGCCTTGCCTTACCGGCATCCGACGCCTTCAATACGCCACTGGGCAATATCCCGGTTGATCAGGCAGCTGGCCAGCTATTATCCGGCCTTGATCAGGTCATTATCTCTGAGCAGGCACACACAGACGAACACAGCCTTGAGGTACAGCTGCCGTTTTTACAGTCCATATTAGATCATTTTTCTCTTATTCCGCTGGTAGTCGGAGATGCCAGCCAGCAGGAAGTTGCCGAAGTGCTTGAGCGCTTATGGGGCGACGAACAGACGCTGATTGTTCTCAGCACCGACCTCAGTCACTATCACGATTATCATCACGCCAAGCAATTAGACCGTTCGACCAGCGATGCCATTGCTAATTTAAAACCTGAACTTATCGGTTATGAAGATGCTTGCGGCCGCAATGGATTGAAAGGCGTATTATCAATTGCCAGGCAAAAGCAGCTGTCTGTCGACATACTCGACATCAGAAACTCCGGTGACACTGCAGGCGACAAAAACCGCGTTGTGGGCTATGGTGCTTATGCCATCCATTAAGCTGTCGCCGGAGGATCAGGCAACGGCACTGAGGATAGCCAGAGCATCAGTTCAGCACGGGCTATCATATGGTGCTGCGCTCAAGCTAGCTACCGGTGACTACTCTCTGCCGCTGCAACAAACACTCGCCAGTTTTGTCACCTTAGACAAAAACTCACAGCTTCGCGGCTGCATAGGTGCACTCGAAGCCTACCAGCCACTGATCAATGACATCGCAGAACATGCTTATGCTGCCGCCTTTCAGGACCCGAGGTTTGCCCCGCTGGCACAATCCGAATTTGAAAACATAACTATCGCGATTTCAGTACTCAGCAAACCCGTACCGATGACTTTTTCAAGTGAAGACGATTTACTAAATCAGATTCGCGCAGGCAGCGATGGCCTGATTCTGCAACACGGACACAACCGTAGCACATTTTTACCTAGCGTATGGCAGCAGCTACCCGCTAAAAAAGCGTTTTTAAATCAGCTGAAAATAAAAGCGGGTTTACCGGCTGAGTGGTGGGATAACACGGTGCAAATCAGTCGCTATAACACTTTTTTATTTGCCGAGAATACAACATAAGTTGATTACAGCAACACCAGCTTCTGTGTTATCTGCTATTGCCCTGCTCACTCCTAAAACTAACACATTAATTAACACATAAAATAACAGAACCGTTCTATTCCTTCATGGGATGACACTGCCTATTCAGCTGAGTGATTTGAACTATACAGACCGATCACACTCAAACAGCAACAGCATTTAAAAAGATGCTTTTTGTGATCGAATTGTGATGTTTTCATTCTATAGTGGCCGGATGCTTATGAAAAACGTACTCATTGTTGAAGATAATAAGGACATTGCCAGACTGATACAGATGCACCTGACTGACGCGGGTTGTCGTTCCGTGATTTCAGAAGACGGACTTGCTGGCGTTGCGCAAACAGAGAAAACGCAGTTTGATCTGATTATTCTTGACCTTATGCTACCTAAACTTGACGGCCTTGATGTCTGCCGCTGCATACGCAAACAGTCACGTTATACCCCTATTCTGATGCTGACCTCCAAGTCATCAGAAATAGACCGCGTTATTGGTCTTGAAGTCGGTGCAGATGATTATGTTACCAAACCATTCAGCATTCGCGAGTTACTGGCCAGAGTAAAGTCACAGTTTCGCCGGGCAGAAGCCACCAGCCATCCTGAATCAACCAGCCACGAGCTCAGCTATGGTGAGCTGAGCATCAATCCCGAAAACCGCAGGGTAACACTGTCTGAAAGAAACATTGATTTAACAGCAAAAGAGTTCGACTTATTATATAAATTTGCGCAAAACCCTGGTCATGTTTATACACGCGCACAACTGCTTGATAGTGTCTGGGGTTATGGCCACGAAGGCTATGAACACACCGTTAACTCTCATATAAACAGGCTGCGCAGTAAAATAGAACAAACACCGGCCCAGCCCGATTACATAAAAACGGTGTGGGGCGTCGGCTATAAATTTAACGACAATTATTAGGCCAGACTGATCAGCTAATGAATCAAATACTCAATAAATTATCCAACAAACTCATCATCACCTTACTGGGTTTGCTGCTTGCACTGTCAACCATTTTCATCAGCTTTACGATTAAATCTCTCCCCGCTTTAATACAGGAAGTAAATCAGCAATTAAATATTGACCTTGCTAATAATATCGTCAATGAAAAAAAGTTACTGATTAACAATCATATCAACAAGGAAGCGCTTCAATCTGTATTCATGGGACTGATGCTAGTAAATCCCATGATTGAAGTTTATCTGCTCGATCCACACGGAAAAATTCTGGCTTACTCTGCTCCCGAGAATACCGTACTCAGACAACAAATCAATTTGACGCCGGTTATAAAGTTAATGAGTGGTAAAGCCACGCTGCCGGTTACAGGCAATGACCCAAGGCACCTGGATAAAGACAAGGCTTTCTCTGTAGCAGCCATCACCCAGAACAACTCCCTGCAGGGTTATCTTTATATCATCCTCAGCAGCCAGGCCTACGACTCGGTTTTTCAGCTGCTTGAAAGCAGTTACATTTTCAGACTGCTGTTATTATCAACCCTGATCAGTCTTTTTTTCACCTCTGTTGCCGGCATTATTATACTTAAACACATTATAAAAAGACTGCACTTACTGAATCACGCCATCGAATCTTTCAAACAGCATAACTTCAAAAAACTACAGCAGCTGCCGGCTCGCTTTGACGGTTCGCCGGGTGATGAAATTGATCAGCTTGGCAGCTCATTTCGTGAAATGTCTGAACGCATTAGTCAGCAGGTGAAATTACTGGAACATAACGATGCTTCCAGACGCGAACTGATCGCCAATGTATCGCATGATTTGCGTACACCGCTCGCCTCCATGCAAGGCTACCTTGAAACCCTACTTTTAAAGCACAATACACTCAGTACAGATGAAAACAAAAGTTATTTAAATACAGCCTTACAACACAGCAATCATTTAAAAAAATTAATATCCGAGTTATTCGAACTTTCAACACTGGAAAACAACACAGCCGAACTCCACTTTGAGCCCTTCTCAATGAGCGAGCTGGTACAGGATGTGACACAACAGTTCAATTTAAAAGCCCGCCAGAAACAAATTGAGATTACTGCGTGTATTCCCGAGCAGGCTGCTTTTGTATCCGCAGATATCAGCCTTATTCAGCGTCTGCTGGAAAACCTGATTGAGAATGCCATTAAATACACGCCAGCAGGCGGAAAAATTGATATCAGTTTAATTAATAATAATGACCAGGTAACCACCAGCATTTCAGACAGTGGTGATGGCATTTCAGAAGCAGATCTGCCTTTTATTTTCGACCGCTTTTACCGCGCTGACAAACAAAGACAGACCGAGGGCACGGGACTTGGACTGGCGATAGTAAAAAGAATTATTCAGTTACATAACAGTAAAATTGATATCCACTCTGCTCCAAAACATGGAACAACATTATCTTTTCATTTACCGTTTGCCCGAGCGGCTTAATAATGTGATAAAAAAGTTAGCTATTTGTGACTCTCCGGTGAATTAATTTAAGCACACTGAGCATTCCAACAACATAAGGAATTGTCATGAAAAAAATAATCACCGTTTTATTAAGTCTGTTATTTACTGTGAACGCAAAAGCCACTGACATCAGTCAGTATCAGGTCAGTATTACTAATGCCACCACGCATCACGTTTTTACACCTGCCTTAATTGTAACCCACCGCAGTAGTACCTCCTTATTCACAACCGGCCAGCCTGCCAGTGACGGACTCATTTTACAGGCCGAAACCGGTGACCCGTCGTTATTACTAGCCGAGACTCAGGCACGACACGGGACTTATGATACTTTGATTGGTTCTTTTATTGCCTATGGCCAGCAGGCAAGTTATATCATAAGCGCAGCTAAAAAATCTCACCTTAGCTTAACGGCTATGCTGGCAACCAGTAACGATGCTTTTGTAGCACTTAATAATGTTGCGCTTCCTGACAAATCAGTCACTTACTATGCGCATGTTTATGATGCCGGTTCTGAAACTAACAACGAAGACTGCGCTTTTATTCCGGGGCCACCCTGTGCAGAAGCATCGGGCAATGCGCGCAGCACAGATAACGAAGGATTCATTAGCCTTCATAACGGTATCCATGGCATCGCTAGTTTAAACGCACATGAACTTGACTGGCGTGGTCCGGTAGCGATTGTTACTATCAAAAGATTAAAGCACTGAGCTGATTTTTGTACTGGTCAGGGTCTATGATTAAGCCTGCTCATTTGCGGTTTTTTCTCAGCTCCTGACTCTTTGTCAGGAATTTTTAAGCCGAACAACCTCGATATATTATTCGCTTGTAACTGCTGCCTAGCTTGATTTGAAAACCGCAATACAGCTGCGACAAGCCGTTAAAAATAGCTTACCGATAGATTCTTACTTGTGAAAAGAATAGTAATCAAAAAACCTGTGCCGGCTATTAACGCCACAGGTTTTTATAGCAAGAGAATTTACTGACGCTTACGGGCCACCGGGTGCGGCTCCAGCAATAAACTTTTACCCGTCATAGCTGCCGGTTGCTGCAAACCCATTATTTCTAATACCGTCGGGGCGATATTGCTAAGACCTGCGCCGGTGCGTAAATGCCAGCTGATCTCATCCATAATCACACAGGGCACAGGATAAAGCGTATGTTGTGTGTGCGGTTCCCAGGTAACCGGGTCAACCATTTCATCACAGTTACCATGGTCTGCTGTCAGAATAACGGAGAAATTTTCCTCATTCGCAACATCCAGTACACGACCGACTTCTTTGTCGAGTGCTTCAACGGCTTTGATCACCGCTTCACGTTTAGCCGTATGTCCGACCATGTCTCCGTTAGGGAAATTAACCACAATAAAGCCATACTCTTTCGACCGTATTGCATTAATCACTTCATCAGCGACTTGTGGTGCACTCATTTCCGGCTGCAAATCATAAGTCGATACATCGGGTGATGGCACCATCACCCGGTCTTCACCCGCAAAGGCTTCTTCTCGTCCGCCGTTAAAGAAGAACGTGACATGTGCATACTTTTCGGTTTCGGAGCAGTGAAACTGTTTGATACCAGCCTGACTGATAATCTGTGACAAGGTCACCATCGGTCGTTCGGGTGCAAAACCAATTGGCAGTAACAACTGCGGATCATATTCGGTTAAACAGGTAACAGCAGCCGACTCAAAACCACCGCGATCAAAGTGAGAGAAGCCGGCTTGCGTTAACGCCTCTGTTATCTGTCTGGGGCGGTCATTACGGAAGTTAAAGAAAATCACGTTGTCATCTTCCTGAATCAAATCTCCGCCATCAATCCATGTGGGCTGTATAAATTCATCGCCTTCGCCATCTTCATAAGCCGCATCAACCGCCTCTTCTGCTGAAGCCGCCTTAAGACCTGCGCCATTGACTAATAAGTCCCAGGCAACTTTAATTCTGTCCCAGCGATTATCACGGTCCATTGCATAATATCTGCCGCACACTGTGGCAATACAGCCACCGGCATCTTCCAGTGCGTCTGAAATTTCTTCTATATACTGATGTGCAGCGCGCGGCGCTGTGTCACGGCCATCGGCAATCATATGCACAACGGGTTTGATTTCACTGCGCTTACACATTTCGATCAGCGCCAGCAAGTGACTGGTATGACTGTGCACGCCGCCGTTAGAAACCAGGCCCAGTAAGTGCATCGGCCGCTTGGCTTTCTTAGCACCTTCAATGGCAGAACACAGTGCGGAGTTTTTATAAAACTCACCACTTTCGATGGCGTCATCAATTCGTACCAGGTCCTGGCGATTGATTGAGCCACAACCTAATGTCAAATGACCTACTTCGGAGTTACCCATTTGCCCTTCAGGCAAACCAACGGCTTTGCCACAGGCATCGAGTACGGTATGAGGATAAAGAGAAAAGTATTCATCTAGTCTCGGGGTATCGGCCTCTGCCACTGCGTTGTTAATTTTGCTTGGATTGACACCAAAGCCATCCAGAATAATCAGAATTGTATTGCGGCGCGGAGCACTTCGTTGCATTTGATAAGCTTCCCAGTTCAATTAACAGCAAATTTAAGGCGTCCAAATTTTACCGCTTATCTACATCAGAATCCATTAATACTCAAGAAAAAGCGACTTCTGCTACAAAATCAGCTCTTTTTGTCCAGTTCTGGTCATGATCAGTCCACTTCTGGCAAATCATCCATTGAGCTAGGGAACTCCATTTCATCGGAATCAGTCCCTTTATCTATTTCTTTGTCGCCACCAAAGTTAATTCGCCATTCCAGATTACTGCGAGAATCCGCATTATTAAGTGCTGATTTAAGATCAATTTTACCGCTTTTGAATAACTCGTAAAGCGACTGATCAAAGGTCTGCATTCCTTCAGAGGAGCCTTTTTCCATCATTTCTTTAATTTCATTAAACTCGCCTTTGCGGATGAGCTCTGAAATATAAGGCGTATTAATTAGAATTTCGATGGCCGCAACCCGCTTTCCATCACGTGACTGAATCAGTCGCTGGGAGATAATCGCTCTCAGGTTTAACGACATATCCATTAACACCTGGTTTGATGAGTCTTGCGAAAAGAAGCTCAATACCCGGTCCAGTGTCTGGTTGGCATTAACAGCATGCAGGGTCGTCAGACACAAGTGCCCGGTATCAGCATAACTGAGCGCCGCTTTCATGGTTTCTTCATCCCGCGCCTCACCAATCATAATAACATCGGGGGCTTCACGCATGGCTTCACGCAGAGCGTTTTCATAGGACCTTGTATCCAGACCCACTTCTCGCTGACCGACAATCGAACGCGAATGATTAAAGGCAAACTCAATCGGATCTTCAATAGTCAGAATGTGTCCACTCACCGTTTCATTGCGGTAATTTATCATTGATGCCAGTGTTGTCGACTTACCCGAGCCAGTAGAACCAACCACAAGAATCAGGCCTTTTTTCAGCAAAATCAGTTCTTTCAGCTTATCTGGCAGACTCAGTTCCCGCATCGACGGAATTTTTGCTTTGATATAGCGAATGACCATCGACACTTCGCCACGCTGCAGGTAAATATTGATACGAAAGCGTCCAATATCTTTCAGGCTCATACCCAGATTCATTTCCAGCTCATGATTAAATTCTGTTTTCTGATCTTCCGTCATGATGCTGTAAGCGATCTGTTTTGTAACCCCTGCCTCAAGCGGTGATTTACCAACGGCCTTTGTTTCTCCTTCTATTTTCATGCTCACGGGAGCACCGGTAGTAAAGAACAGATCTGACGCGCCTTTATCCGCCATCAGTTTCAAATAAGGGGTAATATTCATAAAATGTGCTCAGTACCGCTCAGTACTTCTATATCAGTCTATTATTATCATCATCGGGGTCTTGTGCCATTGTTAAGCCACCGAGGTCATTAACCATACCTTTCTTTTTCGACTCCGCACTTTCCAGCTTAATTCGCAGCCTCAAATCATTCACAGAATCTGCATTTCGTAATGCATCCTCATAGCTGATAAGTTTATCCTCAAACAATTTAAACAACGCCTGATCAAATGTCTGCATGCCATACTCATTAGACTTACTGATTAATTCTTTCATGCTGTGAATATTACCCTTGAAAATAAGGTCAGCCATTAACGGTGTATTCAGCATGACTTCAACCGCCGGCACACGGCCTTTACCGTCAATACGGGCAATCAGCCGTTGTGACACCATGCCTCTTAAGTTCAGCGACAGGTCCATGAGCAGCTGCTGTCTTCTCTCTTCCGGGAAAAAGTTAACAATACGATCGATGGCCTGATTGGTATTATTTGAGTGCAGGGTTGAAAGACACAAATGCCCGGTTTCGGCAAACTGGATGGCATACTCCATTGTGTCACGGTCACGAATCTCACCAATCAGAATAACATCGGGAGCCTGCCGCAGGGTATTCTTCAGTGCCACTTCATAACTGGCTGTATCCACACCGACTTCACGCTGGGTGACAATACAGTTTTCATGCTGATGCACAAATTCGATAGGGTCTTCGATGGTAATAATATGGCCATAGCTTTTTTTGTTTCGGTAACCAATCATTGATGCAAGAGAAGTGGATTTACCGGAACCGGTCGAACCGACAAAAATAACAAGACCGCGCTTGGTCATGGCGATATCTTTCAGAATATCCGGTAATAACAGCTCTTTAAAGTCTGGAATGGTGGACTGGATGACGCGGATAACCAGCCCGGTAGAACCGCGCTGGGTGAAAGCATTGACACGAAAGCGTGATATACCCGGCAGACTGATGGCAAAATTAACTTCCTGACTGGCATCAAACTCAGACAGTTGCCGGTCATTCATAATTGAACGTACCAGCACCTGTGTATGAGCCGGGCTCATTGCCTGATTGGATAGCGGTGTCATTTTGCCGTCAATTTTCATCGATGGCGGTGCACCTACCGTAATAAATAAATCCGAACCTCCCTTTTGCACCAGCTTATGCAGCAACTCATGCATGTATCGTATCGCCTTATCACGATCCATCAAATCATCCTCTGTTTGTTTTCATTATTTTTTTAATAACGTGCCTACATATTCTCTTTAATAACCGCTTTTTTCATTGCTTCATCTTTACTGATCACACCGGCAGCGAGCAAATCCTGTAAGTTTTTATCCAGCGTCTGCATACCGACCGTGCCGCCTGTCTGTATTGCAGAGTACATTTGAGCAATCTTATTTTCACGTATCAGGTTACGTATCGCCGGCGTACCGATCATAATCTCATGCGCCGCCACCCGGCCGCCGCCAATTCGTTTCAATAGTGTTTGCGAGATTACCGCACGTAATGACTCTGACATCATCGCCCGCACCATGTCTTTTTCTGCTGCCGGGAACACGTCCACAATACGGTCAACGGTTTTTGCCGCGGAGCTGGTATGTAAGGTTCCAAATACTAAGTGCCCGGTTTCTGCCGCTGACAATGCCAGACGAATGGTTTCCAGATCACGCATCTCACCAACTAATATAACATCGGGATCTTCACGCAATGCAGAACGCAATGCTTCACTAAAGCCCAGTGTATCACGATGCACTTCACGCTGATTGATCAGGCATTTTTTTGATTCGTGCACAAATTCGATCGGGTCTTCGATAGTCAGAATATGGCCATAATGATTTTCATTGACGTAATTCACCATGGCCGCAAGCGTGGTTGATTTACCCGAACCGGTAGGTCCGGTTACCAGACAGATGCCACGCGGCGTATTCGCGATGTCTTCAAAAATTTTGGGGCAATTGAGTTCTTCAAGGCTCATGATTTTAGAAGGGATGGTACGAAATACAGCACCTGAGCCACGGTTATGGTTGAAAGCATTCACACGAAAGCGAGCCAGGCCGGGAATTTCAAATGAGAAATCGCACTCGAAAAACTCTTCAAATGATTTGCGTTGTTTATCATTCATAATGTCATAGACCATGCCATGAACAGCCTCATGATCCATGGCAGGAACATTCACTCGCCGCACATCGCCATCGACACGAATCATGGGTGGCAAACCGGCGGATAAATGTAAATCTGAAGCGCCATTTTTAACGCTAAAGGCCAGTAGTTGTGCAATATCCATTCAATTCCCCTAATACTTGGTTTTATAATGCTCGGTTAATCTAGAAAGATCAGTTGAAATGATTTACGAGGTGGTTGCCATACTCAAGCTAATCTCCAGAATTTACAGACAACATCTACTAATTTGTGAAAAACAATACGCTAAGTCACAATTTACTAGAGCTGCCATGTCTTCTTATAGTTAAAATAATGCCTTACATCTACCTATCAGGACAAGCTTAAATATGATTTTGCCGTCTAAACACTTAAAAAAGGTACTTCAACGGATACAACAGGCTACTAAACAAGCAAACCGTGAGACCGAAGACATCCGCCTTATCGCTGTCAGCAAAACCAAGCCCGCGGCCGATGTTGAACAGGTGTATCTGGCAGGACAGCGTGAATTTGGCGAGAATTATTTGCAGGAAGCCCTCGATAAAATTGCAGCCTTACACCATTTAACAGATATCAAGTGGCATTTTATCGGTGCTATCCAGTCAAACAAAACCCGCCCCATTGCAGAGCATTTTGACTGGGTACACAGTGTCGACCGCTTAAAAATTGCGCGACGACTCGCCGAGCAAAGACCGCCTGAACTCCCACCCCTTAATATCTGCCTGCAGGTTAATCTCAGCAATGAAGACAGCAAGTCCGGGGTTTCTATCACCGAAGTACCGGCACTGGCTAAACAAGTTAGCCAGCTTAAGCATTTGAGCTTGCGCGGTTTGATGGCCATTCCATTAAAAACAGATGACCCGGCGCAGCAGCACTTTTATTTTCACCAGCTCAAACACTGCCTCGACGAACTGAACTCACAGGGCATGCAGTTGGATACCTTATCAATGGGCATGAGCAACGACATGGAAGTGGCCATTGCTGAAGGTGCGACCATGATTCGTATTGGTACTGCAATTTTTGGCGAGCGCTCTGCAAAATAAGTTAATATAGTGAAATATTTCAACCTGCTACCTGACAGAAACCCACTATGAGTACAAAAATTACTTTTATCGGCGGCGGCAATATGGCCACCAGTTTGATCGCTGGCCTGATCTGCAATGATTACATAGCCAGTGATATTACTGTTGCTGAACCCGATCAGAAAAAGTGTGACAAGCTGCACCAGCTTTATGCGGTAAATGCATTCACTGACAATCAACAAGCCATTGCGGATGCCGAGATTATTGTGCTGGCGGTTAAACCACAAGTTATGCAACCTGTCTGCAAAGCACTGGCAAGCACTGTACAAAAGACCCGACCGCTGGTTATCTCGATAGCCGCCGGACTATTGAGTAAAGACATCAGTCGCTGGCTTGGTGACAATATCAGCATGGTTCGCTGCATGCCCAACACACCGTCATTACTCAATGCCGGTGCAACCGGGTTATTTGCAAACGAGAATGTCAGCGCGTCACAAAAACAACAGGCCGAGCAAATTTTATCCACTGCCGGTATAACCGTCTGGGTGGAGCAGGAAACCTTACTTGATGCGGTCACCGCTGTCTCTGGCTCTGGCCCGGCTTATTACTTCCTGTTTATGGAGGCCATGCAAAACGCCGCTGAAAAACTCGGCCTGAATCAGCAACAGGCAAAACAACTCACCTTGCAAACCGCTCTGGGCGCAGCTCGCATGGCCATTGAATCTGACGATGATGTCGCTATATTAAGAAACAGAGTCACTTCTAAAGGCGGCACAACGGAACAGGCCATCAAAACATTTGAAGAACGTCAGCTGCAGGATATCGTCATGCAGGCAATGCAGGCAGCGAACGACAAAGCCATTGATCTGGCTGCAATTCTGGGAAAAGATGAATGAACGGCAACTATATGAGTAACCCTCTGATTTTTATAATTTCGACCTTATTTCACTTGTATGCATTTGCACTGGCATTGCGTTTTATCTTGCAGTGGGTCAGAGCGGACTTTTATAACCCGCTGTCACAATTCGTGGTTAAAGTCACAACGCCCGTGGTCAGGCCCGCCAGAAACCTTATCCCCGGCTACAAGGGACTCGATCTGGCAACCTTAATCGTTTGTTATCTGATACTGGCTTTATCACAGGCCATTGTACAAAGTATCGGTGGCTACCCGCTGACAGTCGCCAGTGTCGTCATTATGGCGATTACAGATACGGTGTCGCTGTTTATTGACGTGTTCTTTTACGCCATCCTGATTCAGGCATTAATCAGCTGGGTTAATCCTCACGGAGGCAACCCGATAAGTTACGTCCTAGCCAGCGTTACCGCACCGGTATTACGTCCGGTACAAAAATTTATTCCGCCCATAGGTGGCATGGACATTTCACCTGTTTTTGCCATGATCGGACTGAAAGTCATTGAGATGCTGATCAACCCGATTTTTTATGCCCTCTTAAAATAGAGCATCGCATGAGCTTCTATCACTGGCAGCAGGATGATTTGATCTTATACGTGAAAACCCAGCCCGGTGCATCAAAGGACGGGTTCGGTGAAATCATCTGTAATGAAAATCAGGCTGATCAGATTAAAATACGCATCACCGCTTTACCGCTGGATGGAAAAGCCAATAAACATTTGATCGGCTACCTGGGTAAGCTGTTTAAAGTGGCTAAATCACAAGTCACTTTATTAAACGGGGAAACCAGCCGTAACAAAAAGCTGCAGATTCATGCTCCCGCACAGCTGCCAGATGCTATAAAAGCTGAAAAATATTAGCCGGACTGATAAACTTTGCTACTGATTTTTATAAAAACACACAGATGCCTAAGACCATAGCTGAAAACTCCATTGGAATTGTTATCCCGGAACTTCATCACTTTGATGAACCGCTCTTACTCGACTGCGGCAAAACTCTGGACGAGTATGACCTGGTCGTTGAAACCTATGGCACACTCAATGCCGACAAAAGCAATGCCATTCTGATTTGTCATGCTTTATCGGGTGACCATCATGCGGCCGGCTACCACTCGATGGATGATAAAAAGTCAGGCTGGTGGGAAAGTGCAATCGGCCCCGGCAAGCCCATCGACACCAATAAATTTTTTGTGGTCTCATCCAACAATCTGGGCGGCTGCAAGGGTTCAACCGGCCCTACCACCAAAATCCCCGGCACCGATACCTATTATGGCCCGGACTTCCCCATCGTCACGGTTAAAGACTGGGTACGCAGCCAGCAGCGATTAATGATCAAACTGGACATTCCGAAATGGTCATCTGTCATAGGTGGCAGCCTTGGTGGCATGCAGGTACTGCAATGGTCAATTGATTTTCCGGATTTAATCGATCACGCCATCGTCATTGCAGCCGCACCCAAACTCTCGGCGCAAAATATCGCCTTTAATGAAGTTGCCCGTCAGGCCATTATGAGCGACCCGGAATTTCATGAAGGTCATTACCTGGCAAACAACAGCAAGCCCACTGGCGGTGTCATGCTGGCCCGTATGCTCGGTCACATCACCTATTTATCTGATGATGCAATGCGCGAAAAATTTGGCCGGGAATTACGTGAAGGCAAACTCAACTTTGGCTTTGACGTTGATTTTCAGGTCGAGTCTTATCTGCGCTATCAGGGCAAATCATTTGTCGACCGCTTTGATGCCAACACTTATCTGCTGATGACCAAGGCGCTGGATTATTTTGACCCGGCCAGTGATTACGACCACAACCTGGTCAATGCACTGCAACTGGCTAAAGCAAAATTTCTGGTAATATCGTTCACCAGTGACTGGCGCTTTGCACCCGAACGATCGCGCGAAATATGCCGTGCCCTGGTCGCCGCCAATCGCGATGTCAGTTATGTTGAAATAACAGCACATCAGGGGCACGATGCCTTCTTAATTCCCATCCCGGAATACATGGCCGCTTTTGCAGCTTATATGAATAAAATTACTGATGGCTTTAGCGAGAGCAAATCATCATGAACTTACGCGCAGATCTGGCACTCATCAGCGACTGGATAAAACCCGGCGCACGCATACTCGATTTAGGTTGTGGTGACGGCACACTATTAAAGCACCTGCGAGACACCATGAATGTCAGCGGTTACGGCATTGAGATCGAGCAGTCAAATATCGTCAAATGCATTGAGTCCGGCATCAATGTCATTCACAACGACCTGGACGAAGGTATCAATAACTTTTTTGATGCCGACTCTTTCGATTATGTGGTTATGACACAGGCCCTGCAGGCGATACGTCACCCGGAACAATTACTGGATGAAGTACTGCGTGTAAGCAGCGATGCCATTATCACTTTCCCTAACATGGGATACTGGACCAACCGGGTGCAGTTAGCCCTTGGCGGCCATATGCCGGTAACCAAAAGCCTGCCAAACTACTGGTATAACACTCCGAACATTCATCTTTGCACTTTGTATGATTTTGAGAACCTGTGCAAACAGCTTGATATTCGCATCATAAAACGACACGTTGTTGACAGCCAGCACAAACATAACTGGCTAGCAAAACTGTTTCCAAATTTATTTGGTGAAATCGCTATTTATCATATTACTAAAAAATAAGTGGGCAGTGTGCAAAAACCTTAGCTCAAAATAATTAATTATCAATGACTATTGTTTAGCTTTTTCACTTCACTGAAAACCGAACACTGCCCGCCGCAAACTTTTTGAAAAACTCAATTTTCCCCATCATGCTCTATAATATCCATCGATTTATTATAAACAGAGGTTTTTACTTCCATCAAGCCAAGAATAGTATGAAATAAATTATCATGTGAGAACTTCTCAGCGCTCTTCTGTTTCAATTTTTCATAATTGATTTCATCACGATCAAAACTATCACTAAACCACATTATCATTGGTACGTGTCTTTGTTCATCAGGTGCAAAGAGGTTTGGTAATCCATGCAGATAAAGCCCATTCTCCCCTAACGATTCGCCGTGATCACTAATGTAAAGCATACTGGCCTCGAACTTCGCATTATTTTTCTTTAGCAATGCAATTGTCTTAGACAGGAAATAATCTGTATACAAAATAGCATTATCATAGGCGTTGTTAATTTCTTCAGCCGAACAGCTTTCAAGCTGATTAGTTTTACAAGCCGGCACAAACTTTTCAAATGCTGCAGGGTAGCGCTTAAAGTAAGCCGGCCCGTGGTTACCCATTTGGTGAAGCACAATGAATATATCACCCTTAGGATGCGAATCTATATAAGACTGCAGATTCGACAGCATACCCTCGTCCCTGCATTCAACAT
The DNA here is from genome assembly GCA_029882215.1 of Gammaproteobacteria bacterium. GTDB lineage: Bacteria > Pseudomonadota > Gammaproteobacteria > SZUA-229 > SZUA-229 > JAUVDT01. The sequence goes on from JAOULC010000013.1 coordinate 48,778, forward strand.
CACAGACAGGATTTGTATCGGATGATTTATAACTTTCATGCGGCACTCTGTCAGCTACACCTTTCGAGGAAGAGTTGTTATCCAGCCAAAGAACATTCACCCCCACACGACTCAGTATATCTAAAGCGTTTTCTGTCGTTCTCGACTTTTCTCTACTGTGCTCATCTACGCCATGAAGAGAAAACATACAGGGCACAGAAGTTGCCGTTGAAGTACCACAGGCCCATACATTTTTAAAACTGACTAAACTTTCTTTTTTAAGCAAAGGGTTGGTTGATTTCGCATAGCCATTCAATTCAAAACGATCAGCTCTTGCTGTTTCACCCAGCACTAAAACAATTAATTCTCTGTGAACATCAGATGCCGGAATAAGTGCATCCACCCCGATCTTGTTGAATGATTCAGACCCTGGTTTAAAGAAACTCTTAATAAAACGAGCAGAAGAATAAACATAGTAGGTCGGGTTCGCATAATACCTCAGTACCTTATGCTCACGAAAAAATGACGCATAAAAACCATTCTGTATAGCAATCAGAACGACGATTATGATGACAGTCGCACCAATCAGCTTTAACCGGGCTATCGCTTCCCGCCTGAAACTATCAACATTGATTTTAACTTTATAGATATAAATCGAAGGCAGTATACCCAGCAATAGAATATATAAAATCAGCTTAATACTCAAAAGATCCAGACTTTCAGCCATATCCGTTTTCATGATGTTATCTAACATTGTATCGTCAATTACAATATTGTAAGTATCCATGAAATAACTGAAGCTTGCCGACATCATCAGAATCAGAATTAATACAGGCTTTATCGTATACTTAAAGCACACCACAGAAAACATCAGGGCAGTAAAACAGAAGAACACCACAAAAAGTGATATAAGGAATAAAGCGTTTGCCGTGGTGACAGGATAACTGTCTAAAACATTCGTTATGAACCTGAAATTTCCAAATATCATGAGAAAGGTTGTTACGAAAATAATTAACCGGTTGCTACTTACTACATTAAAACTCATTACACTTTATCTCATAACATATACTAGAGGTCTGACGGGAATCAGATAGCAGATTATACTCCTTGCCTGATCACTTTAACGGCCATTACCATCAAATAAACCGAAAATAATATAATTGTAGCACCACTGATTTTTTTAACTATTTTATTCTGAAAATATTTCAGTAAACTGCCTGCAAATAAACCCATCAATAACAGATTAGGCAAAGTACCCAGACCAAAGCTGGCCATCATCAAGGCCCCTTCATAAAAACTGCCTGCTGACATCGTCCAGATCAGCACGCTATATACCAGCCCGCATGGTAACCACCCCCATATCAAACCCAGTACAAACGCCTGCCCGCTGTTTCTTACAGGCATTAACTGTCGTCCCAGCGGTTCGATTTGTTTCCATACCACGGAGCCTAAACGCTCTACATTATTTAAGCCAAACCACCACCCCCCTAAGTACAGGCCAAGTGCCAGCATAAACAAGGCGGCAAATAATTGCAGTATGCCCTGAGCAAAATGAATCTCCAGCCAGTTGGTTGCAAACCAGCCAAAGCTGCCCATTAATCCACCGGCTATCGCATAGCTCAGAATACGCGCAAGGTTATATGACAGCAATGTTGACAACTTTTGCAGCTGATTATCAGACGGCTGACTTAAACTTAATGCACCGATAATTCCACCACACATACCGGCACAATGGACAACTCCCAAAAAACCCACTAAAAAAGCCGAAAAATAGCTAAATTGTTCCTGCATATGCTTGCAATCACCTTAAAAAAGTTTGAGAATTTACCTCACTAGATTACCGACATTTATCCAATCCAGCAAACATCACTCAGGAGACAGTTCATGGCTGTTAAAAAGAAAGCGGCACCAAAAAAGAAAGCTACTAAAAAAGCTGCACCAGCACCTGCAAAGAAGTTACCTGCCATCAAAGACCGATATTCTAAAACAGCCATTCTTAACGAAATCGCTGAAAACACCGAATTAACTCGTAAGCAAGTTGCCGCTGTACTGGATGAGTTATCTGACCTTACAGAACGTCATATCAAAAAACGCGCTTGCGGTGAATTTGTTATTCCGGGTCTGTTAAAAGTCCTTACCGTTCGCAAGCCAGCAACTAAAGCGCGTAAAAACGTTCCTAACCCATTCAAGCCTGGTGAAGTAATGGATGTTGCAGCTAAACCTGCACGCACTATTGTTAAAGTCAGACCACTGAAAAAATTAAAAGAAATGGCAGAGAAATAAACACCATTTTCTTCTAAATAAAAAAGCCCCTTTTGGGGCTTTTTTATTGTCTTGAATATATTCAAATTTATAGCGCTTTACACTAGCATTACCTGCGTTCTCTTCGACCACTAAGAGCATTCTATAAATCAAAGCCAAAGGCGCTGGTAGTTGACCGACAACACGCAACCATTCTTGCTCGTACAAACAAGAACACCTATAAAAATACGCCCTACACTATTTCTCATGTGAGCTTTCAGGCTGTCATTAAATATTTTTAATCATGTAGACTGGAATGAAGAATAAACTCCAACAGTTCTTAAAGCTAAAGATAAACATATAAATCAAAGGCGTCGGTAGTCGACCGACAGCGAGTCACTTTTCTGTCTACAGCAACAGAAAAGTAACCAAAAGAGTGCCGCCCCGTTAAACAAACCCTCATAAAAAGCATGAGGGTTCCCTCATCAGTCGAAATATTTACGGCTGCTGCGGAACTCGCGAGAAAAGCACTCGCTCAAACATCCTCGCAGAAAGCCCCGTAAATATTACTCCTTCCTCAGCTTGCTTAAATGGGGGGGGGTAAGTCAAATCCGGATAACCAAAAGCTAAAACAAAAATCTAGCAGTCTGTATCGGTTTAGACTTACTCTTCCCGTCTCACTGTTTGCCGTGCATTGTTTCTACAAAGGGATAATTTGCCATGGATGGCAAATTAAGTTTTCTTGAGCAGGGATGCGAATGAAAACGACCCGGGAGCGAAGCCATGTCTATTTATATATTTAAGGACGAAAATGGTTTGCGTTTACAATGCACAGGAACCCGCTAGGGCAAACAGTGTTAGGGCGGCTTTTTTGGTACTTTTTCAGCTGTAGGAAAAAGTGCCTCGCCCGCCGGTGCGAATACCGGCAATATTTATACGAAGCAAAAAAACTACACCTTGCCAAAAAAACATAATCATTGGAAGTGGAGACTCGCTGTTGGTCAATCACCGACGACCTTGACTTTAATCTTAAAAAACCACAATTAACAAACTATTCCGTTGGCGCAACATAGCCTTCAATCTCTGCGCCTTCTTCACCGGTAAACAAAAACTTTTCCATTTCATCTTTCAGAAACTGTTTGGCTTTGGGATCAATAGGGGATAAACGATTCTCATTCATCAGCATGGTCTGCCGCTCGATCCACATTTGCCAGGCTTCTTTAGATACCGACTCAAAAACCTTCTGCCCCGACTCACCCGGGTACGGTGCTTTTTCAAGACCTTCTGCTTCTTTACCTAACTTCACACACTGAACCATTCGGGTCATTTTCATTCTCCAGCTATTTAATTCTTAAATTAATCTTTCTATTATTGCACTAACAGGTGTGGCTAATCCCAGAGCATCCGGCTGGTCTTTGTGATACCACTGACGCTCATTGTGCTCCATTATTTTATCCGCTGTTGCGGCATACTCAACCAGCGTGGGGGTAATAAATAAATGATAGTGACTGAATGTGTGTTTCACAAGTTCACACTCTTTTATTACGATAACACTAATACCCAGTTGCTGCCGGCAATATTCCTCCACATCCTGTTCCATATCAAGTTCGGGAAGGCTCCACAAACCGCCCCATATCCCAGCTGGCGGCCGCTTTTCCAGTAACACTTGCTGATTATTATTTCTGATAATTAAGAATCGTTTCGATTTCTCTGGCATCCGCTTTTTCTTTTTCGGTGTTGGCAGTTCATGCACACAGTCATTTTTTAAGGCAACACAATCCTCTGCAACAGGGCATTCATGACAAGCCGGCTTTGCACGCTTACACACGGTCGCACCCAAATCCATTATGGCCTGGGTGTAATCAGCCACTCTTTGATCAGGTGTTAACGCCTCAGCCAGAGGCCATAGCTGCTTTAAAACAGTACTGCTACCGCTCCAGCCACTGATACACTGATGGCGAGTCAGTACGCGCTTAACATTGCCATCTAAAATAGCTTCCTGTTTGTTCCACACCTGCGCCATAATAGCGGCCGCAGTTGAGCGACCGATACCCGGCAATGCCTGCAAGCTTTCACGATCACCCGGTAAGTCTGTGAGCCCTTGCTCAATCAACTGCCGGGCTGTTTTATGCAGATTGCGACAACGCGCGTAATAACCCAGCCCTGACCAGTAATGCAGCACCTCATCTTCACTGGCCGCCGCCAGACTTTGTAGTGAATCAAAACGCTGCATAAAACGTTCAAAGTAAGCAATTACGGTAACCACCTGTGTTTGCTGTAACATGATTTCAGATACCCAGACACGGTAAGCACTGCGTGGTGACTGCCACGGCAGGTCTTTACGGCCATATTGGTCAAACCATCTCAGTAATCGGCTAGAAAATGCGCTATCAGACATCAGTAATCATTTTTATCATTAGTGGAAATGCGGTAGCATACACTAATCAATGGATAATATGACCTGCAAAGACACAGGTAAAACTATGAATGTTAGCAATCTCTTTTTTAAAATCTTCGATCTCTTTAAATTCCTCGGCCATCAACTCAGCCGCCCTTTCGCTCTGCTAAAAGGCACTGCAAATGGCCAGCAATTTAATTATAAACTGGGTTTTATTCCAGCGTTTGTTGTCGTATTGATGATCACCTTTGGCATTACAGGTTTTATCTGGGATAACGAGCCGGAAGCCTTCGACGTACACGCCAACGCACTGCAGCAGGCCAATGGCGATGGCAGTAAAATCGTTACCGGATACAGTACTTCCGCCGCACTGATTCGCATCATGCAGACCCTGCTCGATAAACCCGGCGGCTACCTCAGTAACGATCGCTTCCCACCCGGTGTGTTCATGGATAACGTGCCTAACTGGGAATTTGGCGCACTGGTACAGGTGCGGGACATGGCTCGCGCACTCAGAAACGACATCAGTCGCTCACAATCCCAGTCAACGGAAGACAAAGATTTAATCATCGCTGAACCTCAGTTTAATTACAGCAATGACTCCTGGTGGCTGCCGGCATCCGAGACCGAATACCGCACCGGACTTAAAGCCATGAAAAAATACATCTTCCGCTTATCTGACCCTGAAGGCGCGCAGTTTTATGCACGGGCAGACAATCTCAGCGACTGGTTAGCGTTAATTGAGAAACGCTTAGGCAGCTTATCTCAGCGTTTAAGTGCCAGCGTGGGTCAGGACCGGTTAAACACTGATCTGGCCGGTGACAGTGCAGCTCAGCAATCAACACCCGGTTTACATGAACTGCAACTTAAAACAGAGTGGGATGAAATCGACGATATTTTTTACGAAGCCCGCGGTGCTGCCTGGGCACTGAGCCATTTATTAAAAGCGGTAGAAGTTGATTTTTCTGAAATTTTAAAAAAGAAAAACGCACTGGTTAGCTTACGACAAATCATTCGTGAACTTGATGCCACTCAGGAAGAAGTCTGGAGCCCGATTATTTTAAACGGCAGCGGTTTTGGTTTCTTTGCCAATCATTCACTGGTGATGGCAAATTATATTTCCAGAGCCAATGCCGCTGTTATTGATTTACGAACTCTGTTGTCACAAGGCTAGTCACCTGAGCAGAAATAAATATGAATTTAACCTTTAGCTTTTTCAGTATTTCAAAAACTATCCTGTTAGCTGGCTGTCTTTTCTGCGTTCAGGCAATGGCTCAAAACAACGCGTTATCATTAAAAAAAATCGACCAGAATGTCTACGCAATTTTTGGACAGCTTGGTGACAGAAGCGCTGAGAATCTCGGCAATAATGCCAACTTTGGCTTTATTATTACCGCTGATGGCATTGTATTAATTGATAGCGGTGCAAGTTTTCAGGGCGCTCAGGCCATCCACTCGCTGATTAAAACCGTCAGCGAGCAGCCTGTTATTTACGTCATAAACACAGGCGGACAGGATCACCGCTGGCTGGGCAATGATTATTTCAGTCGCCTGGGCGCAAAAATCATTGCCAGTAAAGCGGCTACAAAGGACCACACCACAAGAGCAAACTCTCAAATTGAACGCCTGACATCGGCTATAGGTGAAGCCAATATAAAAGATACTAAGCCAAAGTTTGCCGATATTCAGTTTGACCGCTCTTACTCTCTGCAAGTGGCAGCTACACAAATTGAAATCATTCATGCTGGCAGTGCACACACACCAGGAGACAGCATCGTCTGGCTGCCGCAGTCCAAAACAGCCTTTAGTGGTGACATTGTTTATACACAGCGCCTGCTTGGTATTATCTCTGTTTCTAACAGCAAAAGCTGGGTAAACGCTTTTGAAGCACTAAAAAATCTAGAACCCGGTATTGTGATTCCGGGCCATGGAAAAACCACCGACCTGGCATCGGCAATTAAGGACACCTACCGCTACTTAACAACACTGCGCGAAAAAACCAGAGACTTTATGGATGCGGGTAACGGTATTGAAAGTATCTCTGCTATTTCGCAGGATGAGTTCAGTTACCTGAAAAATTACGACATACTCAAAGGCCGCAATGCACAAAAGGTTTTTGAGGAGCTTGAATGGGAATAAGCATCACCTTACATCCATTGCATCCTGTCATACAGCTGTCACAGACCTGACATATCATTAATGCATATTATTACTTGTTAGCAGATAAGTAATATTTCATGTATTTTTATAAGGGCAAACTTTATTGGTTTTGTTTTACCGGTAAGCTGCTCATATTTGGGGCAACATATATGTCAAAAACGAATCACTGCTTTAACCTCGTCAATGGTGTCAGCCATGACCTAAAGTCACCTCTGCATGCTATTCTCGGCTTCACCGAGCTGGTAAAAACTGAACTGCTGACATTAAATAAACTGCCTGAAAAATCGCTTAAGCATCTTGATATCGTCTCGAGCATTGGCCATGACATGCTCGATTTAATCAACAACATGCTCACAGCTGCACGTTTACAGTCAGGCCAGCAGAATATCGAGCCATTGTTTATCACACATGATGTTTGCCTCTCACTGATGAGCGACCTTGAAGAAACGTTTAAGGCCGAAATGATCAGCAGAAACATTGAATTTTCCATTTCATACGGCAAGCTTCCTGAGCTGATCTACTGGGATGTAAAAAGCCTGCGTTATTTTGTCATGAACAACCTCATTTCAAATGCGCTCAAGTTTGTCAATAAGGATGGAACGGTGCATGTACACATGGAGAGTGACGAAAATAATATGGTTTCTGTTTCAGTGGCAGACAATGGCCCGGGTATACCGCTGGCAGACAGAGAAAAGATATTTGAGCGATTCGCTCAGGCCAGCAACAATATGCAATCGAACAATGGTAGCGGCTTTGGTTTGTTTAATGCAAATGAAACGGTAAAAACACACAGAGGAAGAATCACTATCAGCGATGGCCTGAACAACAAAGGTGTCACATTCACGGTGACAATACCGGCCATACCTTTTGATAATGATATCGCCTTAAACGGTTAATTCAGCCGATGCAGCCCGCTAACAATACAGTAAAGTCGACAGCCGTGAGTTATTTGCTCGCCTGCCAGTCACCGGATTTACCACCCGATTTTTTGAGTAATCTCACAGCGCCCATTTCCATGCCACGATCAACCGCTTTGCACATATCGTAAATGGTCAGTAACGCAACCTGCACTGCTGTCAGTGCCTCCATTTCAACACCGGTTACACCGACGGTTTCCGTTGTGACTTCACAGTGCACACGGTCAACACCATTGCTTTCTAATTTCACATCAACATGCGTTAATGCGATCGGGTGACACAGCGGGATCAGATCAGGCGTCCTCTTTGATGCCATAATGGCTGCGATTCTGGCGATACCCAATACATCACCTTTTTTATGTTCGCCCTTATCAATCAAAGCCAGTGTTGCAGGCAGCATAGTGATAACACCTTCAGCGACGGCTATACGGCGCGTGCTGTTTTTTTCGCCGACATTCACCATATGTGCGTCGCCACTGGCATTGAAATGGGTTAAATCACTCATAATGGTTAAATCCTGATCGCTTAAAGCTAAAAATCTATTTTATCCTACTCATATCTCAAATCACACCACAAGCCGGTTCTATTGTTATAATATCAGTAACCCATTTTTCTAAAGACCAACTCAAATGAATATTACGGTTAAATTTTTCGCCAGCTTACGTGAGCAAACCGGTAAGTCTGATGCCAGCATTAGCTATGCTGAGCCAATCAGCGTATTAGATGCATGGAAACAGGCAAGCGGCATGCAATCCATGCCCGAGAACACATTGTGTGCGATTAATATGGAATACGTTAATCACAGCACATTACTCAGTGACGGGGACGAAGTGGCCTTCTTTCCGCCGGTAACAGGTGGTTAATATGATTGAACTGCGCACCACTGAATTTGACCCGTTAGATGAGCTTGCCATTTATCAAAAAAGATTAGCGGCCGGCAAATACGGCGCCTGCTGTAATTTTATCGGCAGTATGCGTGACTTTAATGAGGGAGATGAAGTGTCTAAAATGACGCTTGAACATTACCCCGGCATGACTGAAAAATTTCTGCAGACAATCTGTGATGAAGCAAATGAAAAATGGCCATTACTGGATTGTTTAATCATTCACCGCACTGGCGACATTAACCCCAATGACAGTATTGTTCTGACAGCAGCCTGGTCTGCACACCGGGATGCCTCGTTTGCGGCGTGTCGTTATCTGATTGAAGAATTAAAACACCGCGCGCCTTTCTGGAAAAAAGAAAATACCGGTCAGGGTGAGCGCTGGGTCAGTGAAAACACAAAAGCTGAAGACTAACAGGCACGTGTACTGCTACACAACGCCTGTTAGTGAGACCCATTATTTCATTAACACAAAGAATGACTCTCTGCCGCGCTGAATACTCAGTAGCAAGGGCTCTTCTTTGCTGCTGATTACCCCGGCTAACTCATCAAGATTGCGAACCTTACGCTTGTTCACCGATAAAATCAGGTCACCTTTTCTCAAACGACCATACCATGCCGCACTGCCAGGCTTTACATCATAGACAAAAAGATAGGTCTGTTTAGATCTGGCATCATCTTCAACCGTTCCGAGCAAAGCCCCTGACAGTCGCTTACTAAAGCGCTGACCGTCTACTTTCTGTTGTCGGCTTTCCTTAATCGTCGCGGTTAGTCGCTTTTTACTGCCATCGCGAACAACGGTTAATTCAACATCAACACCGACCCGGAGCATGCCAATAATATTTTTTAACTCCGATGCATTACCCACTTTCCGGCCATCGACTGCCACCAGCACATCGCCGACTTTAATACCCGCCTTATCTGCCGGTGATCCGTCATCAACATTGGCAATCACAACGCCTTTGTTTTGCGGAATATTAAATGCCTGCGCCAGTTCACGGCTCATATTCTGAATTGAAATACCAAGCAATCCTCGCTTAACCTCGCCAAACTCAACCAGCTGATCGACAATCTGCCTGATCATATTGATCGGGATTGCAAAGCCAATACCGACATTACCACCCGAGCCACCCGGTGCTAATATGGCGGTATTCATACCGATCAGATGGCCATTTAAATCCACCAGAGCCCCACCGGAATTACCGGGATTGATTGAGGCATCGGTCTGTATAAAGTTTTCAAAGTCTTCAATGCCCAGCCCGCTTCTGCCAAGCGCACTGACAATACCGGATGTTACCGTCTGATTCAGTCCATAGGGATTACCAACAGCAACTACAAAATCACCGACTCTGACCTTGTCGGAGTCGGCCATATCAAGCGCCGTCAGATTATCAGCCTTAATTTTTAACACAGCAACGTCAGCCTTGGCATCCGAGCCGATCAGTTCAGCCATTACCTCACGCCCATCGTTCAGTGTAATGTGAATTTTATCTGCACCGTTGATGACATGATGGTTGGTGATAATTAAACCTTTGTCAGCATTCACGATCACACCGGTTCCAAGACTCTGCGGCCGTGACTCCTGCTGCTGTTGCTCAGGCACACCAAAGAAATATCTGAAGAACGGATCATTTAACAGCGGGTTAGATTGCACACTCCTGCTCCGGCTGCTGGTAGCGATATTCACAACACCCGGTTTTACTTTATCCACCATCGGTGCAAGTGACGGTACCGGCTGGCCGGAAACAATAGCCGGTAAAGCGGCCTGTGCTAACGGTGATACCGTTAACAACAAAATTATTAATCTAACGGTTTTATACATAGTTTTATCCTGCAATATTGACATCTAGTCCGACAAATTTTTCTATATTATGTTCCGGAAGAATCTCTGAATTTAACACCTTGCTGTTTTATAATGTGGCTTCTGTGACGCAAATCAAGTTATGAGTCCATCCAATATGAATTCTATTGTCCGCTGCCCGGTGTGCCAGCAAAGCCTGAGCGAACAGGGTAAAGCATGGCATTGTGAAAACAATCATCATTATGATGTGGCTAAACAGGGTTACTGCAATCTGTTGCTGGCCAATCAGAAAGGCTCAGCCACTCCCGGTGATGATGCCAATATGCTGCAATCCCGCCATGTTTTTTTAAGTGCCGGGCATTACCAGCCAGTCTCTGGTGCCATCAACCGGTTGATTACAAAACACTGCAGCACACTCAGGCAGATTCTGGATTTAGGCTGCGGTGAAGGATATTATCTTTCTGCTCTGAAACAGCAGTTAAACAATCCTGATGCACATTATTACGGCACCGATATCTCCAAACAGGCTTTGAAGCTGGCAGCACGGCATCACAAATCCATCAACTGGTTTGTCGCAGCGGCTAAAAACCAGCCTTTTTTAGACCACCAGCTCGATCTGATATTAAATATATTCGCTCCGGCCGACTGGCATGAAATTCAGCGCATTCTGAAACCTGAGGGTCATGTTCTGCTTGCGGTGGCCGGCAGCAACCACCTGCAGAGTCTGAGAGAACTGATATATGAGTCGGTAAACGCGCACCAGCCTGAGCGTTTTATAGAAAAATTTGCCGCTGCATTTGAACTAATTGAGAGCACAGACTGTCAATTTACACTGCAGTTAGCAGATAATGAATCGATCCGCTCACTATTGCATATGACACCATACTTCTGGCAAGCCGGCGAACAATGCCGTCAGTCAATTGAAGATTTGCAGAGCTTCTCAACTCCTGTTAACGTTCGCCTTTATTTATTAAAACTGACCAATTCACAGAGTGACTGATGCGAAAATGTCTTTCGTAAGCCGTCGTCTCTAACAAGGATTAACCATGATGAAACATTGCTGTGCTGTGCTGATGCTTGCAGCCTTCTCAACCACTACTCTGGCTGATTCAGCTAAAATGGATGACACTCAAAAACTGAGTTACATTCTTGGCCAAAATACCGCTCAAAATCTTGCCCAGCAGGACATCAAAATCAATTCAACTGCGTTCTTGCAAGGACTTAATGATGCACTGGGTAATAAGCCTTCAAAACTTAGCGATACTGAAAAGCAGGCTGTGATAGCCAAATTTCAACAGACACTGCAAGCCAATGCACAGAAAAAGCTTGAGGCCGAATCGGCTGCCAACATCGCTGCCGGTAAAGACTTCATCACACAGTACCGCAGCAAGAAAGGCGTAGTATCGCTGGACAACGGCATTAGCTACACAGTATTAAAAGCCGGCTCTGGCGCTCAGCCAACTCTGGAAGATTCTGTTACTGCACATTACACCGGCAAACTGGTTTCAGGCCAGGTATTTGACAGCTCGGTTCCACGCGGCGAGCCTAGCACTTTCCCGTTAAATGGCGTGATCAAAGGCTGGCAGGAAGTACTTCCGCTGATGAAAGTCGGCGCAAAATGGGAAGTAGTTATTCCGCCCCAACTGGCTTACCAGGAAACAGGTGCCGGAAAAGTCATTGGCCCGATGTCAACTTTAGTATTTGAAATAGAGCTGCTGGAAGTTAACAAAAAATAACATCCGGTCTTTAGCCTTTAGTCCTCAGATTTTAATCTCTGGACTAAAGGCTTACAGCTATCATCACTCTATATTCTGTACCTGCTCTCTCATTTGCTCGATCAGTACTTTCAGCTCCACAGCAGCTTGTGTTGTTGCCAGATCGGCTGACTTGGCGCCCAACGTATTCGCTTCGCGATTAAACTCCTGCATCAGAAAATCCAGCCTTCTGCCTTTTGGCTCATTGCGCCCCAAAGTCTGCATTAATTCCTCAACATGGCTATCCAGTCTGTCCAGCTCTTCGTCTACATCCATTTTCTGTGCGATCATGACCAGTTCCTGCTCCAGCCGCTCCTGATCCGGGCTCTGCGTCAGCTCCAGCACTCGCTGTTTAAGTTTAGCCTGCACCGCGGCCACCACCTCCGGCCACCGTGCTCTGACGTCAGCCACAATCTCGGTCAGTTTTTGTGCGCGCTGAGCAATCAAAGCTTTTAAACGCAGCCCCTCTGCCTGACGACTTTTTTGTAATTCGTCGATACAATCAGCCAGGCTAGTTAACACCTGCTCTTCGCAGCCGGGCAAATCATTGTTTTTCTCCCCAGTCACACCCGGAAATTTTAATATATCAATCGCATTAAGCGCCTGCCCCATCCCCATTTGCAGTTCAATTTCATTACAGGCTGCTATCACCGCACTGACTTTATCATTATCCAAATAAAAATCTGATGCCTGCCCCGACAACAGCTTATAGCGACACATAGCATCAACTTTACCGCGCCCCAGCTGTTGCTGGATACTGTCCCGCGCCTTCATTTCAAGCTGGCGCAATGCCTCCGGCATTCGCATGCTGATATCTAAATAGCGGTGGTTCACCGTTTTCAGTTCCCAGACTATCTCAAGCTCATCACTCTTTGCGGCTACCCGAGCAAAAGCGGTCATGCTTTTAACCATATACATTTTCCTAATTTTTGTTTCTGCTAATTCTTACCCTGCAACTGCACCTGATTAAACCGTTAAAAATTTCTCAAGTCCAGCCTCACTGCCTTATAATGCGATGCTAACTAAAAATACACAACGGATAGACTCATGAGACCAAGTGGCCGTCAAGCCGATGAAAAGCGCAAGGTAAGCATCACTCGCAACTACACCAAACATGCCGAAGGCTCCGTTCTGATCGAATTCGGCCACACCAAGGTCATCTGTACTGCCTCCATTGAAGAGCGCGTTCCCGGTTTTTTACGAGGCAAGGGTCAGGGCTGGGTCACAGCCGAATATGGCATGCTGCCACGTTCCACCGGCGCACGCATGGGCCGTGAGGCAGCGCGTGGCAAACAAGGTGGCCGCACACTTGAAATACAACGCTTAATCGGTCGTTCGCTGCGTGCTGCCATTGATATGGAAGCGCTCGGCGAACGCACTCTGACACTGGACTGTGATGTGATTCAGGCTGATGGCGGCACCCGCACCGCCTCCATCACCGGGGCTTTTGTCGCGCTGAATGATGCCATTAATTATTTACTGAAGAAAAAACGCATCAAAAAGAGTCCGCTTATCGGTATGGTGGCTTCCGTTTCTGTCGGTATCTACAACGGCACACCGGTACTTGATCTGGATTACGATGAAGACTCATCAGCCGAAACGGATATGAATGTTATTATGAATGATGCCGGTGCTTTCATCGAAGTTCAGGGTACAGCCGAAGGTCATGCTTTTCACCGCGATGAGCTCAACCAGATGCTGGATCTGGCAGACAAAGGCATCAGGGAATTATTCGAATTACAACGTCAGGCAATGGATGTTTAAACATGGATAAAATCGTACTCGCCAGTAATAACGCCGGTAAGGTTCGGGAAATTAACGAGCTGCTTAAAGCCTACGATATAAACGTCGTGCCACAGAGCGATTACCATGTTGATAGCGTGGCAGAAACTGGTCTCAGCTTTGTCGAAAACGCCATTATTAAAGCCCGTTATGCGGCACTTAAAACCGGACTGCCAGCGATTGCAGATGACTCGGGGATTGAAGTGGATGCACTGCATGGCGCTCCTGGCATATACTCTGCCCGCTTTGCTGGTGAAAACGCGACTGATAAAGACAATAATAAAAAGCTACTCGAACAGTTAAAAGGCATAGAAACAGCAGAACGCAGCGCACGCTACCAGTGCGTGATGGTGTTTATGCGCCACGCAACCGATCCGACGCCTGTCATTGCCAGCGGCTCATGGGAAGGCGTTATTCTTGAGTCTGCCAGAGGTAAAGGTGGCTTTGGTTATGACCCTTTATTTTATGTCCCCACCCACCAGTGTAGCGCGGCCGAACTCGGTGCTGAATTAAAAAACAAACTCAGCCACCGTTCAAAAGCACTGATCAGCCTGCTGCACAAACTTCAGGAAACCACACTGTAAATGACGGTACTACGTTACGCTGACATCAACAGAGACGAATTCAGAACACTGCTTGGCCGTTATCAGATAGACATTATTGACAGTGATAATGACAAGGACATACCCGGTAGTTTCTGGGGTGACGAAGAAGCCGGACTGATCGGCAACAAACTGTACTGTCGTGATGACACACCGTTGCATTCTGCATTACACGAAGCATGTCATTATATTTGTATGGACGAGCAGCGCCGCCGTGGTTTACACACCGATGCCGGCGGTGGTTATGATGAAGAAAATGCTGTCTGCTATCTGCAAATACTGCTGGCAGATTATATAGCCGAGATGGGCCTGGCAAGAATGTTCAGCGACATGGATGAATGGGGCTATTCATTCCGCCTTGGTTCTGCCAGACGCTGGTACGAAGAAGATGCTCAGGATGCTCTGGACTGGCTGACGCGATACCGGCTTTTAGATGAAAACCAGCAGCCAAACTGGCAGTGCCGTCTCTAATTTAAAATACCTGCTACACTATTTCTATATTTTAAATTTAGTTTATCCATACTAACAACAAGAAAGGTCTGACCGGCAAATTTCTATGGGATTTCCCTCTTCAATAAACACGGAGTTTCTCTTAAATTCACTTTCCGATGCTTATATATTGCTTGATTCTGACGGTTTCGTTCAGTTTAACAATAAAGCTTGTGAAACGCTTTTTGCTTACCAGCAGAATGAGCTGCTTCACAAGCATCTTACTGAACTGATACCGCAAACCGAAATTTCAAAACACCCGGTTTTACAACACTTTCATAAACCCGGCTGGCTGAAAGATATTGAATCAATACCTGCTACACTTTTAACAGCAAAAAAAAAGGATCAGTCATTATTTCCAGTCGAGCTTAGCATATCACCGCTCAGGCATGATAAAGAAGACTGTCTAATCTGCATTATTAGAAACTTATCTTCCCTTCTCAGCTCACACAACAAAGTCAGTCAGGTTCTTAGCAGTACAGATATCATTTTATATACACTCGAATTAACTGATACAAACCTTAAAGCCATCTGGGTAAGCCCGAATATTACTGCGCAACTTGGATACACAACTGAAGAGGTATATTCTGAAAACTGGTGGAGCACAAACATCCATCCTGATGATAAAGACAGAGTACATCATAATTTCGACAATTTTCTACAGACAGGTGTGCTTGAGCATGAATATCGCTTTCTGACAAAAAACAATGGCTATATCTGGTTTCAGGATAAATTAAAACTCGACAGCCAGTCTGCACCACATCTGATTTATGGCAGCTGGAATGATATTAGCGATAAAAAACGTCAGCTTGCATCTTTAATGGAAAATAAAGAGCGTATGAGTCAGAGCCAGATTTTTGCCAATATTGGTACCTGGGACTGGAACATTCAGACGGGTGAGCTTTACTGGTCTGAAATGATTCCGCCTTTATTTGGTTATGCTGCAGGACAGCTTGAAACCTCTTATGCTAATTTTGTTACTGCTATTCATCCGGAAGATCTGGAAAACGTACTGAATGCCATCAACCAATGTTTAGAAAGCAAACTTTCCTACGATATCCAGCATCGCGTGATCTGGCCTGACGGCACGGTTCGCTGGGTCAATGAGAAAGGTGCTGCCACGTTTGATAATAATGATATGCCACTGCACATGTTAGGTGTCATCATCGATATCCACGAGCACAAAACCTTACTGATCCGGCAACAGCAGCAGCAAGAGGAATTAATTGCAGCTAAAGAAATTGCTGAAGCGGCCAACAAAGCAAAAACCGTATTTCTTTCCAGCATGAGTCATGAGCTGCGCACACCGCTCAATACCATACTGGGATTTTCACAGCTCTTACAACTCGACTCCAGCCTGAACAGTGAAGCCTGTGAAAATGTCAGCAGCATTATTGATTCAGGTGAGCATCTGCTTGCCCTGATAAACAATGTACTCGATCTGGCAAAAATAGAATCAGGCAATGCAGCCGCCTTAATAGAGGCCGTTTCAATTATTGATTTATTCGACATTTGTAAGACTATGAGCCAGTCGCTTGCCGACAAATATAATATTGAGGTGATATTTACAACAGCCTGCTACAAAGACTACTCTGTACAGGCAGATTTTTTAAAACTTAAACAGATAATTTATAATCTGCTTTCTAACGCGATTATGTACAATAAAGAAAATGGTCAGGTCATTGTTGACTGTGTTATAAATGAACTTGACAATAAAATCACTATTCTTGTTAAAGATACCGGTCCCGGAATGACTGCCGATAAGCTTGCGCAACTGTTCATTCCTTTTAACCGGCTCGGCGGAGAAAGCACATCTCACATTAGAGGAACCGGCATTGGCCTTGTGATCACCAGAAACCTGCTCACGCTTATTGACAGTGAACTTACTGTATCCAGCACGCCAGGTAAAGGCTCGGAGTTTAGCTTTAAATTACCGTTGCTAAACACATCAGCAGCTTTAGAACGGGAATAATTCGAGGAAATTTTCACAATGGATCAGCATAAACAAACGGACAAGTTAATCTATTACATAGAAGATAACCCTGCCAATCTTCGTTTGATGGAACAGTTAATCAACCGCTGGACCAGCTTTAAATTCCTCAGCGCCAGCGAGCCTGTAGCTGGTATCGAAGAGATAAAACAACACTCGCCGGATATTATCCTGCTGGATATAAACCTGCCAAACATATCCGGCTATGAAGTACTACAACATCTGAGAGAAAATAATATCTGCCCTGATGCACCGGTGTTCGCTGTCACAGCCAATGCAATGGAAACCGACACACAGAAAATAAAAGATGCCGGATTTGATGAATACATTAGTAAACCGGTAGACATTGAGACATTAATTGAAAAATTAAATAATGCGATAGAATAAATAAAGCCGGCCCAGGTCATTAAGGGCCGGCTTTTTTTTCACTTAAAATTCTGCTTACGGTGCCAGCAGAATTGTTCCAGTTGATACATTCACATCCAGAACACCATCATCAGTCGTTCCACCGCTGGTATCCAGTAAAAACTCTGCGGTTTCATACTGCATTTCTGTCGTCACCGCAGCTGATGCCGCCGGATCTAATAATGAACGATGATCACCTTCAGTAAATTTAACAACCGCATGATTATTAGTGGTTGCATCATCCGCATCAAATTGTGTTAAGCCCATTAGTGTTATCAGCGGATCAGTGCCTGATAAAGGTGCTGCTACAGTACCAGCCGTATCATTGTCATCCGGCACGGCATTAGGCACCACTAAATCTGGCAGATTAGTGGCGCCATCACCAACCACTTCAAACATTAAAATACCCTGAGTACTGTTAGCCAGTGTGCTTGCGTAGTTAACCGGATCACCCGCATCAATCATCATCTGTGCAGAGGCTAAAAAGGTCTCGTATTCAGCCGTACCCTTATTCACACCAGCACTGCCTAGGCCACTGGCGATAACCGGGCCAAAACTGGCCGAACCATCAAGTAGTTTAGCGATACCGCCGCCAGGCATTGCCAGAACCGCGTCCTGTACATTCGTCTCAATCGCAAGGAAGCTGGCGCCGACAATTGCACCAAGGGAATGACCAACAAAATAAATTTTTGTCGGATCAAAGTCACCCACCGCATCACCGTCGTAACTCATACCTGTTGTGGCCGTTGAGTTATACAAAGACTGAGTCAGCACAAACAAATCCGCAATTGACTGATACACATTATCACGTGTTGTCATCATATTCGGCAGATTGACATAGTTAGCGCCCGAGGTATCAGTAATCCCGTCACCAGGTGAAAGCCCGGTTGTGTTGTTTACATAATCCACATCGAACGTACGCTCCTGTGCATTTCCATCAAATACTTCTGTAGCTAGACGAATAGTTGAATCAGACGCTAAACCGTGCATAGGTAAATCAATCGCTACAGCCGCAAAACCACGAGCAGCCAGGCTATCGGCAATTGCTAACAGAGACGTACGATCTGCCGTAATGCCGTGCTGAAAGATCACCACCGGCCAGCCAGCAGCGGGTTTACTACCATCTGAGACTGGTGAAGTTGAATTTGGAATCGATACTAACAAAGGTATGGTTTGTGTCGATTGCGCAACCGGCACACGATCAACAGGCGTTACAAATGAACCATTGCCACCGCTATTTTCCCAGTGACCTATGGCTGGTCCATACACTCCAAGCTCGGGATCATTAATAGCCGCCAGATAATAGGGCACATCAATAGTCCCGACATGAATATTCGCAAAACCGAGACCACCAATAACTGATGTTGTCATTGCCGGCGCCGAGTTAATATTATGCGCAGGGTTCGTTGGTACCTTTGCCTTGGCTTCTTTTAAAACATGATTAGCAGAAACCGCTGTTGTTTGTGTTGTAAACACCCACGACAAGATAATTTCAGATTTAGTCACCGCAGGGGTGGCATTGGCAACTATTGCATCTTCAGTGAATTTAGTTAATTGTCTAACCCCTTCTAATGCAGTGATTGATGCAACAGCTACCGTTTCTTCTCCGGCATCAAGTGGAAGCCCGCTGCCATCAGCATCAAAACCTAGTAGTAACCCTGCATAATTCACATCTGCCTGAGTTGCTGCTGGTGTAGAAATCAGTTCTGTTTCATTTTTTGTAAAGGTATAAACCAAATCAGCCGCTGCACTGTTACCAGCTGTGTCTTTGATTCCGTTTGTTAATATCACCGCATAAGATGTACCTGGCAGCAAAGGTTTTAATGGCGTAATCACCAGTTTATTGGCACCAGGATCTGGATTATTAACATCGGAGCCATCGACACTGGATACTGTTGCCACAAAGTCTGTAGCGGCAACTTCCACAGGAGCAGGCGTTGGAAGAACAGCACCACCAACACCCGACAATGTCACTTCAAATACACGAACGGTGGTTCCTGCTATCAGCGTTGAACTATCAATCGCCGATGAAAACGTGGTCGACATGGGCGCAACCGTTGAAAACCCGTCCATTGAGTTCAATGCGTTGACAAGGCCCAGCTCTGCAGCCGTTAAGCCTGTTGTCGGGATATTGAGTGTTGCATCTGTACTGCCATTAAACAGCAGATTATTTGGAAATGGAATCACGCTATCAGCCGGGCTAAAATTTGCAAAAAATGATTCGTTAACACTATCAAGATTTGCGGTACTCGGCGTCTCTTCACATGCCATCAGTGTTGCAGCGAAAGCTGCTGTAATTAGTAAACGTAAACCGTTCATTTTATTCTCCTGAATTCTTTTTAATATGCTTTTTCTTTCGCACTCGCCATGATGCAGACACTCTGCTTAATATTTCCAGCTGACCTGAGCGCTGATAATGTCGACACTGGCCTGGTATTCACCGCTCAGTGTATGTTCAAGCACAGGTGTAGAAGCCTCAAAAGTGTTATTAATCGGTGTGTCATCAACCGTCAAATGTGCATAGGCGAAACTAAAGCTACGCTCTTTATCAAACTGATGCGTGACACCAAAGGTGAGCCAGGTACGGTCATTTCCCGGTATTCTCGCGGTTCGTCTTTCAGCCGAAGGAACAGGCGACTGATCCAGTGCTATACCAAACCGGTACAGCCATTTAGCAGAGGCTTTATAATTCATGCCAAAAGCAATTCGTGCTGTATCTTCCCATTCCTGCGTTGTAACGGAATCATCCTGCGCCGGTAGTCCGTCTGTTGAGTTTGGATCATCATATGCAATACGTAATTCCTGAAAATCACTCCAGGTGGTAATGCTGTAGTCAGCCATTATCGATATTTTTTCATTTACATTTTGAAAGTAACTGATGGATGTGGTGGCAGGAACAGATACACTGGCACTCAAGGTTGTATCAAGAAAACTGCCGGTACTGGTCAGAAAACTCAACGCCCCTGGCACTGTAAAGTCTGCGTTACCGGTTACATCATGATCAATACTGGAACGATGTGAGGCACCGAGTCTGATATCACTCGTTACATCAAACAATACACCAAAATTGTAACCGTATGCCCAGCTGTCTCCATCAAGTTCTGCAAAGCCATCATTCCCCTGTGGCGTACAAGTGCTCGGCGGGAAGCCTAAAGCTGCACACAAAGTTCCCATGTCGATAGCACTGGTTAACTCTACTTTAATATATTGAGCATTAAGTCCAAAACCAAACGAAGCATTTCCCTTTTTATACGCAATGCTCGGATTAAGATTCAGTGACATCACATCAGATTTCACCCCATGGTAACGACCAACCCAGTCATCATCATAGTCGGTACCTAAACCAAACGGCACGGTAATACCTAAACCCATTTTTAAATCTTTTTGAATTTCTTTTACCCAATAGAGATTGGGTATCAGCGCATTTTTACCGCCATCCGCTGTCCGGTCAGTATTGGCAGGGTCGAGTGTAGTAGCGCCCATTATTGCCGCTGTGGTTGAACCAGTATCGATATATTCCGCAGTTGGCATAATAATATGACCCGCTGCCAGCATTTCATTATCCAGGTATGTCATGCCTGCCGGGTTAAACCAGATGGTCGATGCATCTTCTGCGCCTGCCCCGCCGGCATAAGCATTACCCATTCCACTGGCGCTGTTTTCTATAATGGCAAAGCCCGATGCTATTGACTGTGCTGATGCCATTAATAAACTCGCCGTTGCTACGGCCGGTAATATGTTTTTTATCTTCATCCTCATCCCTCTATATTTTTTATTTTTTATAGTTTAGAAATAACTTTCATACGGTATTTATTCTGGTATTTTTCTTGGCTTACCCTGTGCGTCAATCGCCACATACACCAGGCTGGCTTCTGTCACATGCACGCATTCTATTTCTCCTTCGTGACTTCTCTCTGCATAAACATCAACATTGACGGTGATCGAGCTTCTCCCGGTTTTAATAATGTCGGCATAACAGCTGACAAGATCACCGATATAGACCGGCTTTTTAAATTCAAAAGAATCTACTGCTCTTGTAACCACAGCACCTTTAGCATAACGACTTGCCGGTATGCTGCCGGCAACATCCACCTGTGACATAATCCAGCCACCAAAAATACTGCCGCCGGGGTTTATATCCGCCGGCATACATCGCATCCTGATATAGGGTATTTTTCCCGCCGGTAATTCAACTTTCTTAGTTGCCATTAAACGCTGTGGCCTTCATATAGTTTATTAATATCATCTGCAAATTTTTCCATCACTTTAGGTCGTTTAACTTTTAAGGTAGGTGTAATCAGCCCGTCTTCTATCGTCCATGGTTCTAAGTACATCGCAACCCTGCGAACCTGTGCATAGCCCGGAAAACCTTTTAAACGCTTAGAGATTCTGGCCAGCACCAGTTTCTCTACATGCTTTGTTTTCAGCGATGACGGATCATCAGGGTCAAAGCCGATCTTATCGGACAGTTCATTCCAGTGGTCCGGGTTCAGTACAACACAGGCACTTAGGAATGGTTTTGCTTCACCAATCAGCAGCACCTGTTCAAACAAACCATCAATTGCAATCGACATTTCCATATCTGCCGGTGGCACTTTTTCACCATTTGCCAGTACCAGAATATCTTTCAGCCGCCCGGTTATGGAGATATAACCGTTTTCATCAATCGAGGCTTTATCACCTGTGCGCAACCAGCCATCTTCTGTCATGGCCGCATCGGTCGCTTGCTGGTTATCCCAGTAACCCATCATGATGGTTTCACCGTATGCCTGCAGTTCGTCATTTTCACCGATGCGAACTTTGAGGTTCGGAAACACCAGGCCAATTGTTTTTGGTATGTTTCTGTCAACACGGTTACAGGATATCACCGGACTTGATTCTGTTAAGCCATAACCCTGCACCAGTGGCAATCCTAAACCAATAAATAACCTGGCCACTTCAGGCGATAATGCCGCACCACCACAAATAGCCAGCCGTATTCGACCACCCAGCTTTTCCATGACTTTTGCGGCTACCAGTTTATTCAGCAGCGGCCACAATAATAATGCCGGTGTCCAGCCCGCTCTTTTTTGCTGATACTCAAATCGCTTCCAGCCGATATTCACAGCCATTTCGAAAAGCTTTCTGGCCACTGGCGGCTTAGCTTTTACACCGTCCATCACTTTGCCGTAAACCCGTTCAAATATCCGTGGTACGGCAACCAGAATAGTGGGTTTGATGGTCACAAGATCTTCTGCTAACTGCGGTACCGAACGTGCAAAATTAACCTGTGCACCGACCAGCATGGGCAGCATATAACCCACCGTGCGCTCGAACATATGCGAGAGCGGTAAAAAAGATAAATACTGATCACTTGACAGGAAGTTACCGGCAGGATACTCGTCTCCGGCTAAAAAAGCGCCGTAAGCATCAACAACGATATTTTTATGCGATAGCATGACACCTTTGGGACGACCTGTTGTTCCGGAGGTGTAGACAATACTGGCCAGTTCTTCCGGTTTTCTGTCTCTGGCCTGTAATTCGCCTTTGGCACCAAACAACCAGTCCGCACGTGACACCAGACGCGAATCGCCCGGCTGATCTTCTTCATGAATCGGATCAATACTAATAATACGCTGTAAGTCTGGCAGCTCTGTTTTTAAATCCAGTAAGCATTTCCATTGCTGGGTATCCTGCACCAGCAATACTTTGACATTGGAATTATTGATAATGTAAGCCACATTATCCGGCCTGTCATCAACGTATAACGGTACAGTAACCAGACCCATACCGAGTGCTGCCTGATCAAAAACCACCCAGTCACGGCTGTTTTTAAGCATCAGTGCAACCCGCTCTCCGGGCTGCAGGCTTTCTTTTTCAAGAGCAGCCTGCCAGCGGGCCACTTCCGTTGCGATCT
>JAOULC010000052.1 GCA_029882215.1 Gammaproteobacteria bacterium
GTTCAGTGTCAGATATGCAAAAAGCCCAGAAAATTGTTGCTGAGATAGCATCAAAGGATATGAATGTTGCGATTAAATCAAAACAGCGTGTTGATGAAATGATGGTCAGCCTAAACACTATGAATCAACTCATTGCTGAACAGTTAAATGATGTTAGTAAT
Source organism: Gammaproteobacteria bacterium (assembly GCA_029882215.1). GTDB lineage: Bacteria > Pseudomonadota > Gammaproteobacteria > SZUA-229 > SZUA-229 > JAUVDT01. The sequence goes on from JAOULC010000052.1 coordinate 162, forward strand.
ATTACCGAGAGTATTGATAAAGGTGTCAATTTGGCTGTGCGTTCACTACAATTTGAAGATATTAGCCGTCAGCTGTGTGAATATATAGCTTCTCATCTCGACGAAATCCGGACTAATTTCGAATTAATGAATACTCAGCTCACTGAACTACATACAGAAGATAATAGTCATGAGAAGATAGCCGATATATTCGTATCGATTAATAATATCTTGGTTAATGATTTACAGCAGGCAAATAAACATAAACGACAAACTGTGCAGCAAGGGAATATGACCGAAGGTGCGATTGAATTATTTTAAGTGGAGAAAACTATGTCAATAAGTACACAAAAAGCAGAAAATGGTAAAGAAATAACAATTAAAATTGACGGGAGGTTTGATTTTGGCTCTCATCATGACTTTCGTGATGCCTATCGTGGTGCGACTGAAGCCGGTATGGTTTTTATTCTGGATATGTCAGGTACAGAATATATGGACAGTTCAGCATTAGGTATGATTTTACTGCTTAAAGAGTATTCCGGGTCACTTGGCGGCGATATAAAAATAGTCAATGCAAGTACAGATATTAAAAATATTTTACAAATAGCCAATTTTGATAAGCTTTTCAGTATCTCTTAAGTTTTTAAGGGGTACTGTATTGTTAAGGCTTATAGAATATTCGGGAGTATTTTCATTGAATAGGGCTCAGGGATGGCATCAGGCTTGGTTTTATTTATCTCCCATGTCAACAAATCATAGTAGCTGCGAATATTTTCAACGTATTTAACCGGCTCCCAGCCACGTGCATAGCCATATGTTGTTTTCTTATACCAGCGTCTTTGTGCCAGTAAGGGCAGGGCCGCTTTAACATCAATCCACTTGTTTGGATCATTTCCCAGTTTCTCAGTAATCTTTCTTGCATCCTGAAGGTGGTAGTACCCTACGTTGTAAGATGCTAAGGCCATCCAGGTTCTGTCTGGTTCAGGAATATCTTTATCCATTCGCTGAATCAAATGTGAAAGGTATTTAGCGCCGCCAAAAATACTGCTTTTTGCATTCAGCCTGTTTTTTACTCCCAGCTGCCCGGCCGTTTTGCGGGTCAGCATCATAATACCGCGCACGCCAGTTGGTGAAATGGCACGCTTATTCCAGTGAGATTCCTGATAGCCGGCAGCGGCCAGTAACTTCCAGTCCAGGTTGTTCTCCTCTGCAGCGCTGATGAAGTGATCTTTGTAGTGTTTAAGCCTAGTTGATATATGACGAACAAAAAGGCGGTTTCCAACATAGTCAAATTTTTGTGCGTGCCCATAATGCCGGTCAATGATTTGTTTTAAAGTACCATTGCTTTTTATTTCATTTAAATAGTCACTGGCTGCCTTATACAGGCTGTCATCACTTGATTTAGGAAAGGCCCATGCCAGCTTTTCGGCATTACCAATATCAAATGCAACGTCAATCTCCGGGAAAAAATGCCGGTATATCATGAATTCGTTAGAGTCAGAAATTGTGTACTCGATCATTTTTTGAGAAACAAGGTGAAGTAACTGATCGCTCTCGGCTATTTCCGTATCATCCCAGCTGAGTGAAGTATATTCAGAGCTGAGTTGGCTTAGTGTTTGTGAGTGACTGCTACCGGCGATAATTTCTATGCGCTTATCAAGCAGATCTTCGACAGACTTCGGTTTTTTATTATCGCGGTTATAAATAACCTGTTGTTTTACTTCCTGATAACCCGGTGTGAATCTAACAAGTTTTTGGCGTTCTTTTGTAACGCTCAACCCTGCTGCTGCAAAGTCGACATGACGATTAACAACAGTAGGTATTATATCGCTGAATTTATTCGCAATGACGAGTTTGAATTTAACACCAAGGGAGTCAGCGAAACCCTTGATTAAGTCATATTCCAGACCGGTATCACCGTCAGTCGCTTCATAAAAGGTGGTCGGACTGTTTCTGGTGATAACAGTTAATTCACCACGGGATTGTACTTTCTCTAGCTCTGAATATGCCAAATCAGGTATAAACTTAAAAATAGTTAGTATAGAAACTACAGAGATAGAGAGCACAGTACCTATTTTAAAACACTGCGTTCGGTTCTCAAATAATGTCATGGATTAATCCCGCTCTTCGATTGACTAATTTTACCAGTGTCAGTCCTGAAATTGTCATGAATCTGTAAAAAAGAAATAATTTGTCAAAAAAGCTGACGTATTTTTTATGTGTATATTGTCTAACTACGTGATTTATCTACTAATAATGTCTCTTAGTGTCGCCTGAGCCAAGTGCTTTCAACAAGAGTATTGGATTTTCATAGCAATAAACCCAGCGATGCTATTTGTAGTTGGCGGGTTAATTTCATTCAAATTGTCATTTAAGTCCTGTCTTTATATGTTAGAATCGCCCACCAATTTGGTTTTATGCTATAAAATCAATAGGTTAATGTTTGGAGAAGTGTCCGAGTGGCCGAAGGAGCACGCCTGGAAAGTGTGTATACGTTAATCCGTATCGAGGGTTCGAATCCCTCCTTCTCCGCCAAATTCGAAAAGTCTGTTAGTTTATAACTAATGGGCTTTTTTATTGCCCGGCATTATTGCGGGGAGGGGTACGAACCCTCGAGATAATAAAATGGTTCGAGCCGGAATGAGCGCAGCGAAAGGAGACCAGCGACGAAGGAGCTCATCCCTCCTTCTCCGCCAAATTCGAAAAGTCTGTTAGTTTATAACTAGTGGGCTTTTTATTGCCCGGCATTATTGCGAGAGGAGATCGGTGCTTCGAGGAGTACTTTAGACGCATTGTGTGGTGAGTATGGTCACACGGTGCCGGAATATTTATAGCTATTTGTTTTAAGTAGTAAGCTTGTATAACGGTGATAACGACTTACTTTATGAGAGTACGTTATAAAAGCCTTAAGCGTAATCTAATCATGTTAATTAAGATGTTTGGGTTTGTTATCCTGTAATAACAGCTCAAATTCGTTAGCTGGTATGGGTTTGCTGCAGTAGTGGCCTTGATACCACTCACAGTCATATTGTTCGATGATATCGAGCTGCGCTTTTTCTTCCGTGCCTTCAGCAATAATTGTAAGCCCTAAATTGTGACCCATTGATATAATTGTTTTAACAATGGTTTCGTCATCCTTATCAAAAGTGATGTCACGTATAAACGAACGGTCGATCTTTAAAACATCAATCGGGAACATTTTCAAATAGCTTAAAGAAGAGTAACCGGTACCAAAATCGTCGATAGCGAGTTTAATGCCCAGCTGATGTAAGCTTTGCAAGGTACTTGCGACTTCTTCGGGGTTATCCATGATGCTGCTTTCTGTGACTTCAAGCTCCAGCCATTGTGCTGAAAGCTTGGTTTTATCAAGCGCGGTCTTAATACTTGATAGCAGGTTTTTTTGGCGGAATTGTCTGGGTGATAGATTGACGGCAATTTGTATTGGAGTAAGCCCTTTGTCTTGCCATTCTTTGTTTTGCTCGCAGGCTGTATTCAGCACCCATTCGCCGACTTCTATTATAGGCCTGTTTCTTCCAGAATGGGAATAAATTTGTTGGGTGAAACCAGTCCTAGATCCGGGTGCATCCAGCGTATCAGTGACTCAGCACCTACAATTCTCCCGCTAGAGATTTCTATTTGCGGCTGATAATAGAGTTGAAATTCATTTCTTTCCAGAGCCCGACGCAGGCTGCTTTTCATAACCAGTTGTTCAAAGCCCTGGGTGTTCATCTCATCATTAAAAAACTGAAAGCTATTGCCTTCGCGTTTTGCATGGTTGCACGCAGATTCGGCAGAACGAAACAAAATAGCATCATTATCACCATCGTTCGGGGCTATAGAAATACCGATGCTGGCTGTTATGAATACTTCCTGCTTGTTAAGCATGATGGGTTCGGCGATGCTATTAAGTATCTTCTGAGCTTTTTTAGCCAGCGTGTTTGGGCTGCTGGTATCGGGACAGATAACCGTGAATTCATCACTACTGATTCTGGCCGTCTGATCCATTTCGCTGTTGCAGCGAATGATTCTTCTGGCAATAATCTGCAGTAACTGATCTCCTGCATCATGTCCCATGGTTTCATTGATATTAAAAAAACGGTCAATGTCAATATTCAGTACACCGGTTAGCTGGTTAGACGTGTTATTTAATGCCAGTGCATTTGTCAAGATTTCATGACTCAGCGCGCGGTTAGGCAGATTGGTTAAACTGTCATAATAGGCCAGCCGGCGGATTTGTTCGGCATCTTGTTTTCTGTCGGTAATATCTGCAAAGATGGCAATGTATTCGACGATGCTGTCGGCAGTGTCTTTTAAGGTGCTGATGGTCAGAAGTTCAGGATATGTTTCGCCGTTCTTGCGCCGGTTCCAGACTTCTCCTTGCCATACACCGTTATGATTTAAGTCGTTCCACATGGCGGAGAAAAACTGATCATCATGCTGGCCGGATTTTAAAATACTGGGTTTTTTGCCGATGATCTCGTGTTCACTATAACCGGTGATTTTACTAAACGCGGGGTTGACGCGGATGATATTGTTCTGCCGGTCGCAGATGAGGATGCCTTCAATACTGTGTTCAAAAACCTGGGCGGCCTGTAAGTTTTTGGCCTCGCTTTCTTTACGCTCAGTAATGTCTCTTTTAATAGATACAAAGTGGCTTATTTCACCGCGCTCATTTAGTACCGATGTTATGGTTTGTTCTTCGAGGTACTTTTCGCCATTTTTTTTGCAGTTAACCACTTCACTTTTCCAGGTTTTACCTGAGAGAATGGTTTTCCACAGGTCATCAAACAAAGCTTTGTCATGGCTTAAAGAATTCCAAAGATTGGGCGTGTTGCCGATTAGCTCGGTGTATTTATAGCCACTGAGCCGGCACATGGCGGGGTTGGCCCAGACGATGGTGCCATTAATGTCGGTGATGATAATACTATCGGCAGAGGCCTCCAGAGCAGCTGCTAACAAATTGAGCTGTTTGAAGGTTTCATTAGAATGTGTAATGTCCTGTAAAATACCGGAGATGTGGCTGACTTTACCATTACCATCAGCGATGGCTTTACCCTGACTTTTTACGACAATGATGTGCCCCAGTGGCTGCACGATGCGAAATTCGAGAATAAATGCCATGTTATTGTCTACGGCATTTTCTATGGCATCCGACACCATATCCCGGTCTTCGTCATGAACAAAGCTAAGAACTTCTTTAATACCATTCTCTAATATCTTTTCAGGTATGCCAAGAATGGTGAATATCTCACTCGAACAATAGACTCTGTCAGCGTCTATATTCCATTCCCAGTTGCCCATCTGAGCGATGCTTTGTGCTTCTGCAAGCCGGGCTTCACTGGTGATCAGGTCTTTTTTGATTTGTTCCTGCTGCTTCAGATTTTTCCATTCTCTGCAGTTTCTTTTTAGTGATCTGGGCAGGCTGATAAATGTTTCCGGTGTTTTAGCCAGGTAGTCCATCGCGCCGTTTTTAATCACTTCAACAGCCAGCTTTTCATTGCCTTGGCGGGTTAAAATAATGACGGGGATTTTTTTATAGACTAATGTATTGCCCAGCAGAATACTGGCATCGCCATCGGCCAGATAGTAATCGCTGATAATGACATCAGGGGCTGATGTCTGTATATGTTTTAATGCATTGCTAATGCTGGTGGTAAAAATCAGTTCGGGGCAGGTGTCTTGCAGGGCAAATGCTTTTTGTATCTGTTCGCTGTCAGATAAGTCCTGATCAATAACAAGAATTCTGGTCTGTTGCTGTTCGCTACTCATAGAAGGTTTATATCGTATAAGCGGGCTGAATAAAAGCAAATCATAATTTATGGTTTTTATTTTAATTGTCATAGTGCTAAATAAAGCGATGACTGGAAGTCATTGCGGCTTGCATCAAGCCGAAGATTCGCGCAGAATACCCACGCCTTTTGACGGCTTGCGTCAAAAGTGCTGTTATGGTGACTCATTCTGGTTCCCTCGCAACGATAAATCGTGAACCCCGCCAGGCCCGGAAGGGAGCAACGGTAGCGGTGATCTCGTGTGCCGTGGTGTAGCTGGGATGAGTCGCTTCCATAGCTCAACTAATACTCTCCTTCATTAGGTGTTTGCCGTGCTTTGGCGGTAGAATACAGCCATTAATAATCGTTTCTAAAATAATAGTAATTTATGAATTATCAGGTTCTGGCTCGTAAGTGGCGGCCTCAAAATTTCAATGAAATGGTCGGACAGGACCATGTGCTCAGGGCTTTGGTTAATGCGCTGGATGAAAACCGGCTGCACCATGCTTACCTGTTCACCGGTACACGCGGTGTTGGTAAAACCACGGTTGCCAGAAATTTTGCCAAGGCACTCAATTGTGAGCAGGGGATTAACTCCAGCCCCTGTGGTCAGTGTCAGGCCTGTACCGAAATCAGTGAAGGTCGCTTTATAGATCTGATTGAGGTCGATGCGGCATCGCGTACAAAGGTCGAAGATACCAGAGAGCTGCTGGATAATATCCTCTACGCACCCACTAATGGCCGCTTTAAAATCTACCTGATAGATGAAGTTCACATGCTCTCCAACCATAGTTTTAATGCCTTGCTTAAAACGCTGGAAGAGCCTCCGCCACATGTAAAATTTCTGCTGGCAACGACAGATCCTCAAAAACTACCAGTTACTATCCTCTCGCGCTGCTTACAGTTTAATTTAAAGCCCATGCCACCGGCACTGATCAGTGAGCACCTTGAGTACGTGCTGGGAAAGGAGAATATTGTTTTTGAAACCGCCGCTTTGCTGGAAATTGCCTATGCGGCAGATGGCAGCATGCGTGATGCACTGAGTTTGACGGACCAGGCCATTGCCTATGGGCATTCAGAAGTCAAAACACAGGATGTGCGCGAAATGCTGGGAACAGTGGCGCGTGATCAGATAATTAATATTGTACAGGCGTTAATCAGTAGTGATGCTAATAAAGTAATGGAAGCAGTTGCGCAACTGGCGCAAATGTCTCCGGATTATGATAATGCATTATCCGAAATGCTGGCGCTGATGCATCAGCTGGCTTTACTGATACAGGTACCGGCTGCTCTGGAACAAAGTGTGCTGGATTACCAGCAGATTAAGGCCTTATCTCAAACAGTGAGTGCAGAAGATATACAGCTGTATTATCAAATCGGCTTAATTGGCCGTCGTGATCTGGCTTTAGCTCCGGATATGAGATCCGGCTTTGAAATGATTTTATTGCGCATGTTGGCCTTTAATCCGGTTACATCAGCCGCTCAAACGTCAGCACCTGCTGCAGCTACAACCCCTGCAGTGGCAGCAAGGCCCGCGCCGGCGGCTGAGGTAAATTCAGTTGCAAATGCCGCAGGGCTTGCAGCGCCAAGACCGCTTAGTGATAATCATGTTGCTCCGCTAGATAATCAAAGTGCGGATTCAGCGCTTAAGTCTGGTAAGGGTGCTGACCTGAACGCTGAATGGCATGGTATCGTTAGTGCATTACCCGTTCGGGGCATGGCGAAGCAGCTGGCGTTAAACTGCGAGTTAATTGCCTATGAAGACAAGTTTATTGTGCTGAATTTAAGTACTGAGCATAAAGCCATGCTCACGCCAAGTGTAGAAGAGCAGTTAACCAAAGCATTATCTGATTTTTTCAAAAGGGATTTAAAACTTAAAATCGAATCACGTGGTTTTCAGCATGCAACCCCGGCCGTTGCGGAGCAGAAAAAAGCGGAAGACAAAATACAGTCGGCGCATCAAAGTATCGAAAATGATTCTGTCGTACAGGCATTTAAAGATAATTTTGGTGCGACGGTGATAGAACAATCGGTTCGTCCGGTTAAAGACTAATAGATTAAAAGAGGTAAAGAAAATGAAAGGTGGATTAGGTGGCCTGATGAAGCAGGCGCAAAAAATGCAGGAAGACATGCAAAAAGCACAGGCTGAGCTGGCAACAATGGAAGTTGAAGGTCAGTCGGGTGGCGGCATGGTCAAAGTGACTATGAATGGGCGCCACGAGATCCGCAGGGTTAATATCGATGACAGCCTGATGGGCGATGATAAAGATATGCTTGAAGATCTGGTTGCAGCGGCAGTCAATGACGCGGTGCGCAAAGTGGAACAGCAATCAGCAGATAAAATGTCTGGCTTGACAGCCGGTATGAATTTGCCAGCAGGCATGAAGCTTCCTTTCTAAGTAAAAACACTATGTCACCACTGTTACAGCAAATGATAGATGCATTGCGTTGCCTGCCCGGTGTCGGCCCGAAATCGGCTCAGCGCATGGCGTTTCACTTGCTGGAAAGAAACCGTGATGGTGCGCTAAAGCTTTCGGCCGTGCTTAAACAGGCGGTGGAAGAAATAGGTCATTGTCAGCACTGCCGTACCTTCAGTGAGCACGACGAATGTCAGATATGTTCAGACCTGTCGAGAGACGAGTCTCTGCTGTGCGTTGTTGAAACACCGGTTGATGTGCTGGCAATTGATCAGGCTACCGGCTTTCGCGGTAAATACTTTGTTTTGATGGGGCATTTGTCACCATTAGATGGTATCGGTCCTGCCGAACTGGGACTCAACCTGTTAGAACAGCGGCTTGAGCAGGGCACGGTCAAGGAAGTGATTCTTGCTACCAACCCGACGGTTGAAGGCGAGGCGACGGCGCATTACATCAGTGAAATGGCTGAGGAGCAGGGTGTTTCTGCATCACGCATTGCCCATGGTGTACCTCTGGGCGGAGAATTAGAGTATATCGATGGCGGTACAATCGCCCATGCTTTCAGTGGTCGAAAACTGATTTAGAATATATTTCTGGCCGAATGGAATCCGGCTATTCTCTGCTATACTCAAATATCCGAGTTTATTCACTACTCCTGAGTAATGGAGATACAAAATTAGCATGTATGTCAGTGCTGTCAGTTCGTTTTTCAATCCCTACGATGTCACGCGGGTAGCTGGCGTCAGGCCGAGATCTGCGCAAGCGGAATCACAAACTCAGCAAACTGCAGAGCAATCCCGGCCTGAAAGAGTTATACAGGGAGAAGTTTTAAGTCGGGAGCGGCTGCAAAATAACAAGCTATCAAGTACTAATGATGCACTGGCCAAGCGACAGTTTAATCATCAGCAGTCAGGTTTCGGTTTTAATGCCAGTCAGGCAATTAATACTTATATTGCCAATCAGGCCCGCGGTGAAAATATAGACAGCCAGCTGGGCAGTGATCAGATTATTGATGTGTATGTTTAAAATAATAAAAAAGGTAAAGTAATGAGTGATTGTTTATTTTGTAAGATTAATAACGGGGAAATCCCGGCAGAAATTTTATATCAGGACGATGAGGTCAGTGTATTCAGGGATGTTAGTCCTCAGGCTCCGGTGCATTTTCTGGTAATACCTAAAAAGCATATTTCTACACTAAATGACTTGCAGCCAGATGATGCGATGGTGATAGGGAAGATGATGCTAACGGCTAAGATGGTCGCGAGTGATCAGGGTGTCTCAGAAAGTGGTTACCGAACCGTTATGAATTGTAATTCAGACGGTGGTCAAACGGTTTATCATATTCATTTGCATGTGCTGGCCGGTCGTCAACTGGAGTGGCCTCCTGGTTAATAGCCTGTTAGGCTGATTTATGCATCAACCGGAATAATAAATGTAAAGCAGGCTCCTTCAGATCCGGTCTTTTCAATTTGAATCGTGCCTTGATGGAGCTTGATAATTTCAGCACAAATTGCCAGTCCCAGTCCTGTTCCGCCGGCTCCTGTTTTGGTTTTAGAACTCTCGACGAATTTATCAAAAATACTTTCATATTCATTGTCAGGAATGCCAATTCCCTGATCCTGAATTTTTACCTTGGCACACTGCCTGCCATCCAATATTACTGTACTGAGGTAGATATCAATTTGCCTGTCCGCCGGTGTAAATTTTATGGCGTTAGATAGCAGCTGATACATGACGGTGCTGATCTTTTCACGATCATAGCTTGCTGTGATGACCGGGCTGCTGCTGTGTGCAGTAATGCTTAAATTTTTCTTTACAGCATGAGAGTTTAGTTGCTCTACAGTGTGTGCTGTGGTTTTTAAAAGGTCGCTGGTGCTGAGTGTTAATGAAGTAGCACCTGCTTCAAGTTTTGCAAGCTCAAGCAAGTCCTCCAGTAAAGAGGACAGGCGCTCACCGCTTTGATGAATGGCTTTGAAATAGAGTAAGGATTTATCGGCAGTAAGACTTCCATCCTTACTAATACCCAGATCAGAAAAGCTTAAAATCCCGTGTAGCGGTGTTCGTAATTCGTGCGACATATTGGCAAGAAAAGTTGATTTGGCAGCATTGGCTTTTTTAGCTTCATCTTTCGCTTTTATAGCGTTGTCGGCTGCTTCACGTAGCTCTTCTGTGTGTTGCTCTATCTGGCTTTCAAGCTCAGTAAAGGCGGTCACGATATTTTGTGTTTCTTTAGATTGTTTTTCTGAAAACTGTTCATCCGTCTGATCAAAGGCCTTTAATTTCATTACGTTTGCAATGTTTAATATCGGTTTGAATACCATTAACTCAAGTGAGATGAGGAAGATAAAAATAGAAATTAGAAATACGGCTATAACTGTTGAAAGAATATAAAATAGTTTTCTGCTATTTTCTTTGAAGGATTTTGTTATTTGTGTTTTTTGCTGTCTCAGGTTCTCATTATGAAGCTGCAATAAAGTGGTACTGGTTTTAATTAGAGGCAGTATTTTGCTTTTCACAAGGATGTTGTCTTCCTGCCAGTGATCAGACTCGCTCATTGATTTTAGCTTTAGAAAATTGTTATACCATTTGTTTTGTGATTCTATAATGCCGTTAACAGTATCTGTGCCCTCAAAGCTACCGGTTTCTTTTTTATATAACTCTTTTAGTAAATTTAATTTTTTTAGTAGCGTAAGATGAAAGTCATATAAAGAGCTGGCCTGAAGCGTAAGGATTTCATTTGAAAATAAAGCCAGTCGGTTTGCGATATAGATTCTTACCTGTGAAATTTCTTTTTCAACCAGAATCCTGCTTTCTAAAATTTCGCCATAAAGTTGTTTGGAAACGGGTTTAAAGTCACCGTTTTCTATTTCCAGCTGTAGCAGCTTGAGTTTGCTTTTAATAAAGCTCTGTTGTTCCGCCATTAAATTAGCTGAGATTGATATGCCAGGATATTGAAGGTTTACATCGGCACGAATTTCCTGCAGATTGTTCAAAAGTGGCTGTAGTTTGGTGAAATTATTTAGAAGGTTGTCTTTCAGGCTTAGTGAGTTTGCTGAGTCGGGTAGATATATTTCTAAATCAGCATCATAAGCATGATTGACGATTTCTAATAGCGCTGAATTAATCACTTCAAAGTGTTCTTTTTCCTTAGGATTTAGAAGGAAAAGGTCAATGGAATGATAGATATGGGTGATGCTAACCCTGATTTTATCAATGATATTCAGCTGAGTGTCTAACTTCGACAGGTTTTGTGTAGCAATTTTATTTTTTTCAGACAGATCATGGTAGGTATAAAATACAAAGCTTATTACAAGTGTGGCTAGAATCAGTGTCAGGCTGAAATAACGTATACGTATGCTGGGTAGTTTTTGAGTTTTCAAAAGATCGTCAGTAATCATTCATTTGTTATATTTTATATCATAGTAGTTTCCTGATGTTTTTCCATGAAACTTTTTTAAACTATTAGTTTGATATGGTTTTTTTAAAGAATTAGTCTGATGAAGGCCTTGTTCTCGACATGAATGTTGCATATAATCCTCCGCTCTCTAGGCGCGTAGCTCAGTTGGTTAGAGCACCACCTTGACATGGTGGGGGTCGGTGGTTCGAATCCACTCGCGCCTACCAATTTTCAACCGAAAATTGGTATATATTTTTTAACTCTGATTCTGGCTCTCGTAGCTGCCATTATCGATAAACCAAGTGGTCCTTAGTGTGGATCACCACTGAAAAAGGGAAACAACATGCCTGTTATTACTCTGCCTGACGGTAGTCAGCGCTCTTTTGCATCTTCTGTATCTGTCTTTGATGTTGCTTCTGAAATTGGCGCCGGCCTTGCGAAAGCCACACTCGCTGGAAAAGTCGACGGTGAGCTGGTTGATAGCTCCTATTTGATCAGCAATGACGCAGCTCTTGAAATCATTACCAATAAAAGTGAAGAAGCGTTAGAAGTACTGCGTCATTCAACGGCGCATTTATTAGCGCAGGCTGTTAAGTCATTATTCCCTACAGCACAGGTAACTATCGGTCCGGTCATCGACAATGGTTTCTTTTATGATTTTGATTATGAGCGGCAGTTTACCCCTGAAGATTTAGAAGCCATTGAGAAAAAGATGGCGGAACTGGCTAAGGCTGATTTCAAAGTAGAACGCTCGGTCATGTCACGTGATGATGCGGTGAAATTTTTCCGTGATATGGGTGAAGAGTACAAAGCAGAAATCATCGAAAGTATTCCGCCAGATCAGGCTTTGTCTTTGTATAAGCAGGGAGATTTCATTGATTTATGCCGTGGTCCTCATGTTCCCAGTACCGGCGCCATCAAAGCCTTTAAGTTAACCAAGCTGGCAGGCGCATACTGGCGTGGTGACTCTAATAACAAAATGCTGCAGCGTGTTTATGGCACGTCCTGGCCGGATAAAAAGCAATTGAAAGCTTATCTGCACCGGATTGAAGAAGCTGAAAAACGTGATCACCGCCGTATTGGCAAGCAAATGGGCCTGTTCCATACTCAGGAAGAAGCACCGGGTATGGTGTTCTGGCACGATCACGGCTGGACTATTTATCTGGCCGTGCAGGACTATATCCGTGCTGTACTGCGGCAGCATGATTATAAAGAAATACATACACCATCGGTTGTAGACCGGAGTTTGTGGGAGAAATCAGGTCACTGGGATAAGTTTGGTGACATGATGTTTACTACGCATTCTGAAAACCGTGACTATGCGGTTAAGCCAATGAACTGCCCGTGCCATGTTCAGGTTTATAACCAGGGCTTAAAATCTTATCGTGATTTGCCATTACGACTGGCTGAATTTGGTTCCTGTCATCGAAATGAGCCATCGGGTACCTTACATGGTCTGATGCGTGTACGTAACTTTGTGCAGGATGATGCGCATATTTTCTGTTCAGAAGAGCAGATTCAGGCCGAAGTTTCTGATTTTATCGACCTGACTTTTGGTGTTTACAAAGAATTTGGCTTTGAGAATATTGAAATTGCATTATCAACCCGGCCGGAAAAGCGCGTAGGTTCTGATGAAATCTGGGATCAGGCAGAAGCAGCACTGGCTCAGTCTCTGAAAGCCAAAGGCCTTGAATATAAGCTTCAGCCGGGTGAGGGCGCATTTTATGGGCCTAAAATCGAATTTACTTTAAAAGATTGTCTCGATCGTGGCTGGCAATGTGGTACCTTACAGGTCGATTTCTCGATGCCGGGACGTTTAGATGCTCAATATGTGGCAGAAGACGGCAGTCGTAAAGTACCCGTGATGTTACACCGGGCCATTTTAGGTTCGATGGAACGCTTTATTGGTATTTTAATAGAACATCATGAAGGTAAATTTCCGCTCTGGTTGGCTCCGGTTCAGGCGGTTATTATGAATATTACGGACAATCAGAGTGAATACAGTCGAAAACTTGAAGAAATTCTTAATAAACAGGGAATTAGAGCCTCTGCGGACTTGAGAAATGAGAAGATCGGCTTTAAAATTCGCGAACATACATTAAAACGCGTTCCTTACTTACTCGTGGTGGGTGATAAGGAACTAGAAACCAATACAGTGGCCGTGCGTACACGAAGTGGTGAAGATCTGGGTGTGATGTCTGTTGAAGACCTCGCAAACAAGCTAACCACAGAAATCGTGGATCATGGCCGCGCTGTTTTGGAGGGTTAAAATATCGCCGCAGCAAAAAAGTCTCGTGTTAACGAGCAGATAGATTGTCCTAAGGTTCGGGTTATTGATGCCGAAGGTGAACAGGCTGGTGTAATGAGCACTGCTGACGCAATAACGATGGCAAAATCCGCTGGTCTGGATCTGGTAGAAGTCTCGCCAAATGCAGAACCACCTGTATGCCGTATTATGGATGTCGGTAAGTTTGTTTTTGAGGCTCGTAAAAAGCAAAAAGAAGCCAAGAAAAAACAGGTTCATACAACAATCAAAGAAATCAAGTTTCGCCCTGGGACAGATATTGGTGATTATAATATCAAGATTAAGAAGCTCACCGAGTTCCTTGAGCATGGCGATAAAGTAAAGATTACAATGCGTTTCCGCGGCCGAGAAATCGTTCACCGTGAGCTCGGGTCTGAGTTATTGAAGCGTATTGAAAAAGACTTGGAAGAGTTAGCGACTGTTGAGCAATTTCCGAAGATGGAAGGTCGGCAAATGGTCATGGTCATGGCTCCCAAGAAAAAATAGGTTCGACTGCAGGCAATAGAACTTCGAAACTTCGGTTTATGGTTTCGGGGCCTCATCGGATTCATGTTAAATGTTAGCTATTGGAGTACAGGCAAATGCCTAAAATGAAAACAAACCGCGGCGCTGCTAAGCGCTTTCGCCGCACTGGTTCGGGCGGTTTAAAACGCGCTCAGTCTTTCCGTCGTCATATCCTGACCAAGAAGAGCACTAAACGTAAGCGTCATCTACGTGCAGATGCTACTGTTCATGCATCGGATATGAAGATGATCAACCGTATGCTTCCATACGTTTAAGGAGACTGAAAAATGGCTAGAGTTAAACGTGGTGTACAGGCGCGTGCGCGTCATAAAAAGGTTTTAAAGAAAGCTAAAGGTTATTACGGAGCACGTAGCCGTGTTTATCGTGTAGCTCATCAGGCGGTTATCAAAGCGGGTCAGTATGCATACCGTGACCGTCGTGTTAAGAAGCGTACTTTCCGTTCATTATGGATTGTCCGTATCAATGCTGCTGCCCGTATGTTTGATATTTCATACAGCCGCCTGATTGACGGCCTTAATAAGGCTTCAATTGAAATTGATCGTAAAGTTCTTGCTGATATGGCTATCCATGACATCGATACATTCGGTGTACTGGTTGAGAGAGCGAAAGCTGGTTTAGCTGCTGCCTAATATAAAGGTCAGTAATAGTTAAACAATCCTAAAAAGGGGAAAGTGTATAACTTTCCCCTTTTTTTATTTCAGAAATATTTTGGAAATTAACAGTGTCTGAAGACCTACAACAACTCATAAGCAAAGCGCAGTCGGAAATTAATAACGCGACTGATTTACAACAACTGGATCAGTTTCGTGTTGATTATCTGGGCAAAAAAGGTGTAATTACTGCACAGTTAAAAACACTGGGTAGTTTGCCGGCTGAAGAGCGCAAGCAAGCCGGCCAGGATATCAATGATGCCAAGCGACAGATTCAGACCGCGATTGATTCGCGTCACGCTATGTTGGAAGAAGCTCGCTTACAGCTACTATTAGACAGCGAAACAGTTGATGTGACTTTACCGGGAAGAGGTCAGGAAGTCGGATCGTTACATCCTGTGACCCGTACCCGTCAGCGGGTTGAAGAGATTTTCAGTCAGATGGGTTTTGAAGTTGCTGAAGGGCCAGAGATTGAAGATGACTACCATAACTTTGAGGCACTCAATATTCCAGAGATGCATCCTGCCAGAGCGATGCAGGATACGTTTTATTTCAATGATAAACGGGTTTTAAGAACCCATACCTCACCGGTACAAATTCGTACCATGGAAAGCAAAAAGCCGCCGTATCGCATCATTGCGCCGGGTCGTGTTTACCGTTGTGACTCTGATGTTACTCACACGCCAATGTTTCATCAGGTTGAAGGCTTGCTGATTGATGAAAATATCAGCTTTGCTGACTTAATGGGTACCCTGGATCGCTTCCTTAAATTATTCTTTGAAAACGAAGAGTTAAAAACCCGTTTCAGACCGTCGTATTTCCCGTTTACTGAGCCATCATCAGAAGTCGATATTCAGTGCGTTATGTGCGCTGGCGAGGGCTGCCGTATCTGCAGTCACACAGGCTGGCTGGAAGTTCTGGGTTGTGGCATGGTACACCCGAATGTACTGGCGCATGTTAACGTTGATAACGAAAAATTTGTTGGTTATGCCTTTGGTCTGGGTATCGAGCGGCTTACCATGCTGCGTTATGGCGTGAATGATCTAAGGCTGTTTTTTGAAAATGATTTGCGCTTCCTTAAGCAGTTTTCATAAGCACAATTTTAGTTTGTTGAGATAAACAAATTTTTACTCGGAATAATTACAAGGTAAGAACATAGCATGAAGTTCAGTGAACAGTGGTTACGTGAGTGGGTTAACCCATCAATAAATGTAGAAGATTTAGCCGATCAAATTACCATGGCGGGTCTTGAGGTCGATAGTCTTGAACCTGTTGCCGGCGAGTTCACTGGTGTGATTGTTGCTGAAATAGTCAGCCTTGAAAAACACCCTGATGCCGATAAATTAAATGTCTGTCAGGTTAATAACGGCACTGAAATTGTACAAATTGTTTGTGGTGCGGCTAACGCACGCGCCGGCCTGAAAGCACCGCTAGCAACTATTGGCGCCTGTTTGCCAGGTGATTTCAAAATTAAGAAATCCAAACTGCGCGGTGTCGAATCGTTTGGCATGTTATGCGCAGAAAAAGAACTGGCAATGGCCGAATCATCTGATGGTCTGATGGAGCTACCTGCTAATGCCACTGTTGGTATGGATATCCGTGAATACCTGCAGCTAAACGATATGGCAATAGAGGTTGATCTGACCCCAAACCGTTCAGACTGCTTAAGCCTGCAGGGTATTGCACGCGAAGTCGCCACGCTCAACAACTGTGATATGACGCCGGTTATCATTACTGATCAGGCTGCAACGATTGGTGATGTGCTGACGGTTAATATTGAAGCGGCAGAAGCGTGCCCTCGTTATCTTGGACGTGTTTTGCGCAATGTTAATGTAAAAGCTGAAACACCGTTGTGGATGCAGGAAAAATTACGCCGCTCTGGTATACGTAGCTTAGGTCCGGTGGTTGATGTGACTAATTACGTATTGCTGGAGCTTGGCCAGCCTATGCATGCTTTTGATCTTGATAAGCTCAATGGTGGCATCACGATTCGACTGGCAAACGCCGCTGAAGAAGTTGAATTACTCGACGGTAAAAAAATCAAAGCAGATGCCGATACGCTGTTAATTGCCGATGATAAAACCAGCCTGGCACTGGCGGGTATTATGGGTGGTGATGGATCGGCAGTCAGTGACAATACCAGCCATATATTTCTTGAAAGTGCGTACTTCACACCGGATGCAATTGCCGGACGAGCACGCCGGTATGGCATGCATACTGACTCATCACACCGCTTTGAGCGTGGTGTTGATCCTGCATTACAAAGACAGGCCATCGAACGTGCGACGGCACTGTTGCTGGAAATTGTAGGTGGTAATGCCGGACCTGTGATTGAGCAGACAACACCAGCATACAGTATCGAGAGAGCTGCGATTCAGCTTAGAAAAGCACGCATTAAACGCATTCTGGGTATTGAGCTAGCAGACTCAGAAGTTGAAGAAATTCTGACGCGTCTGGGTATGACAATAGAGACGGTTGAGGCTGGCTGGAACGTTG
>JAOULC010000053.1 GCA_029882215.1 Gammaproteobacteria bacterium
TATAACTCTGATCGACCTCCGGCCACCCTGCTGCCTGCTTAATCACTCTGTCAGCCAGCAATTCAACGTGTGATGCCGAAGCATTTAATGCCGGCACGTAGTCAAACTGTTCACCGCCTGCGGCAATAAAATCGTCCCGTCCTTCCATTGCAATTTCTTCCAGAGTCTCCAGACAATCAACGGCAAAACCAGGACACACAACGGTTAAATGTTTAACGCCTTCAGCAGGCAAGGCTGTGAGCCGTTCGGCCACATAAGGTTTCAACCACTCGGCTGCACCAAAGCGCGACTGAAATGCTAACTCCCACTGGTTGTCTTCAAGCGCTAAGTCTTCTGCAATCAGGCGGGCTGTTTTATGGCAGTGACAATAATAAGGATCACCCGCAAGTAACGTTGCCTTTGGCATGCCATGAAAAGAAATTAAAAGTTTATCTGCCTGACCTTTGTCAACCCAGTGCTGTTTGATCGATTCTGAAACGGCGCGAATATACTGAGGATCATCATGATACGCACCCAATAAACGTATCTCAGGCACCCAGCGCCACTTTAATAAATTAGTAAAAACAGCATCAGCGACGGTGCCCGTGGTCGCTCCGGAATATTGCGGGTAAAGTGGTAATACCATCACACGTTCGGCACCTTCAGCCTGTAATTGTTCCAGACCCTTCTTTATAGAAGGCTGACCATAACGCATCGCCAGCACTACACTGGTTTTGCCACCAGCCCGTGATCTGATGGCTGCGCCAAGGTCCTGAATGAGTTCGGCTGATGCGGCCATTAAAGGCGAGCCGTTTTCAGTCCAGACTCGCTGATAGGCTCTGGCAGATTTTGCAGGCCGAAGACGCAGAATAATGCCATGTAAAATAAGCATCCACAGCAACTTAGGGATTTCCACCACCCGGGAATCAGATAAGAATTCTGCCAAATAGCGCCTTACTGATGCTGTAGTAGGCTCATCTGGCGTACCTAAATTAACCACAAGAACACCCATCGATGCTTGACGGCCATGCTCAAACTCAGACTGACCTTTAAATCTGCCACCTATTAATCGCTTACTCACAAATCACCTTGCCCACTTATACGATGCTTATTAAAGCGAAACATTAACGCCTGTTAAAAATATTAGACATTAAACTTGTACAAGTCAAATATTCTTGTACAATTAAATCATGAACAATCAAAGCATAATCATTAACGAACAAATGGAAAGCGCTCAAGGCATTGGCCTGTCACTGTTTCCTATACGTATTCTGGCAGAAAAAACCAGCGTAGGAACCTCTACACTTCGCGCATGGGAACGGCGTTATGGCTTGCTACACCCGCAAAGAACGCCAAAAGGCCACCGTCTTTACAGCGAAGAGGACGCCAAACGGGTATTTAAAATATTAAACCTGCTCGATGACGGCCATTCATTAGCCGCCATTGCCAACATGCTATCGACAAACTCAAAAGAAGATTCTGACATTGCAGCTCAGCCAGACAACGGGCTGCTGACCAGCTCATCGGCCTTATCGAATGTATGGCAAGGTTTTATACATTCATCGCTCGATGCGGTCAGCGACTTTAACATCGAACGCATTGATGCTATTTACAATGAAGCCTCATCGCTCTACCCGCTTGATATGGTGACTGAACGCCTGATACTACCCACCATCACTCAACTGGGTAATGCCTGGAAAGATCACCCTGAACGCGGCATTGCTGAAGAGCATTTTTATACCAGCTGGCTGAAAAACAGATTAGGTGCCCGCTTTCACCATGCCTACTCACAGGCCAAAGGTGCACGTATCGTCTGCGCCTGTCTGCCCGGTTGCTATCACGAAATAGGGCTGATGCTGTTTGCATTGTCAGCGTTATCGCGCGGCTACCGGGTATTATATTTCGGCGCCGATTTACCTCTTAACCAGCTCGCTCACATCGCAAAACGATCCGCCGCTAAAGCCATCATACTGAGCACTCAAAATCACAGCGAGCCGCAACCGGGCACTGAACTTGTAAAACTCATCCCGACATTATACGTACCGGTTTTTATTGGCGGTGCAGATCAACTGAATGATGACGATAAGATTCAGCAAGCAGGCGGCATTATCTTAGGCGAAAATTTATCGGTGGCGATGCGCGTATTTGAAAGCCGGGTTCCTGCCTATACCTCGCGTGACCACTCATGAACACCTTGCTCTGGTTCCAGCGCGATTTACGTGTTGATGATAATCCGGCATTAAACTGGGCATTGCAGCAACAGCAACCGGTCATCGCGGTTTATATCCACAGCCAGAAAGAAGATACCCCATGGGCTATCGGAGCCGCATCTCGCTGGTGGCTGCATCAGAGTTTAACTAAACTGGCTGCAGCACTATTGCCATATAATATCGAACTGCAGTTCATCAATGCCAGTTCAGTTGCCAGCATTTCACAGCTGGCAACTGACTATGAAATTGACAAGGTCGTCTGGACGAGCAGGGTTGAACCTCAGCGCAGAATCTGTGAGACCACAATAGAAAATAATTTATTAAATCAGGGCATCACTGTAAAACGTTTTAAAGATGAACTGCTACAACATCCGGATGCTTTTCTCACTGCCAGCAAAGACACACCTTACCGGGTGTTTACGCCGTTTTACAAAAAACTGCGCGCTGAACTACAACTGCAGAATCATCAAAGAAGCAATACTGCATATAAACACGACTCATTACGACTGGCAGAAAAACTTACCGAGAGTGTATCGCTTGAGCAACTTGAACTGCTCGATGCACATCACTGGCAGCATAAATTACAACAGCACTGCTCACCAGGAGCAGAAAGTGCTTACAAAAAACTCGAAACCTTTATCAATGAAGCACTGCCAGATTATGTGACTAAGCGCGACTTCCCTGCAATCAGTGCGACCTCAACGCTTTCTGCACATTTACATTTTGGTGAAATCAGCCCGCGACAAATCGTTGATGCACTGGCACCACTGATTGAATTTGAAGGCGGCAATGCCGCCACCGCAGCAGAAGCTTTTTTACGCCAGTTAATCTGGCGCGAGTTTGCCCGTTACATACTCTGGCATTTTCCGGCAACTGCTGTTGAGCCGATGAACCCAAAATTCAATACCGCGTTCTGGAAGAAAGATGACAGCAGTCTTAAACTGTGGCAACGAGGTCAGACGGGTATTGCAATTGTCGATGCCGGCATGCGTGAGCTTTGGCAAACCGGTATTATGCACAACCGGGTACGCATGCTGGCTGCCTCGTTACTAACCAAGAATATGGGTATTGCCTGGCAGCAAGGTGCAGCATGGTTCTGGGATACACTGGTTGATGCCGACCTTGCCAATAACTCGATGGGCTGGCAATGGGTAGCCGGCTGCGGGGTGGATGCTGCACCTTACTTCAGAGTATTCAACCCGGATACACAGGCACTAAAGTTTGATAAGCAACGAACTTATATAAATCACTGGTTAAATACTTTAAAAACAGAAGCATTGCCGGTTATTGATTTAGCCAGCAGTCGCAATGATGCACTCTACCGATACAACCAGCTGATCAAAAAAAATAACTCAGTACTGCCGCAGGAGAAAAAACAATGCCCGTAATAATACTGGCAGATAACGGCTCCACCAGAGCCAGCGCCACTCTGCAATTGCGCAAACTGGCCAGCTCCCTTGGCAACAGAGTACAGCAACAGGTACACGCTGTTTCATTCCAGCACGCCAATAAAATACCGTTGCAGGAAATCGATAACAAACCGGCGGATATCTTCTATGATTTTATGAAGCTACAGTTATCCAAAAGCGAACGTGATTTTATTTTATTGCCTTTATTTTTTGGTAACAGCAAAGCACTTAGTTCATTTGTACCCGAAAATGTCAAATTACTGCAAGATAAGTTTGGCCCGTTTAAGCTGCGAGTCGCCAACGTCATCTACCCGTTACCGTACGGTGAAAAATTATTAAGCGATATCATCGTCGACCATGTTATTAATACAGCGCAGCAGCACCAGCTGCCGTTAAACAACCTGGTACTGGTTGATCACGGATCTCCTGTGCCCAGAGTCACAGAAGTACGCCGGCATTTGGCGCACAGTGCTCAGCAAAAACTACCGGGAAAAACCATACTGGAGCAAGCCGTGATGGAGCGCCGCGCAGGAAAAGAATATGACTTCAACGGAGAGTTACTGCAGAACTGGCTGCTGGCTAAAGCCAGAGCAGGCGAAAAAAGCGCGGTGGTTGTCTTATTGTTTTTCCTTGCCGGCAGACATGCCGGAGCAGGCGGCGATATCGCTGAAATCTGTCAGTCTGTTAATGAAAAATACCCGGGTTTTAAAATTGCTATCAGCCCGTTAATTAGTGAGCACAAAAACTTAATCAGTATTTTACAAACGCGATTAAAAGATCTGTCTTTAGCTGATCGTTTGCCGTGTCGAGGTTGCACAATAAACTGTACAAACTATAACAATTGCGAAGGAAAACCATGGAGAATGAGTGAGGACAGATCATGAAGCTTAGAATATTTTACGATTCACACTGCCCGCTTTGTCTGGCAGAAATGCGTCAGTTAAAACACCATGATCATGACGATAAAATTGAACTCGTTAACCTGCACGATGAGGACTTCACAAAGCGCTATCCCAATATAGACCCGTCGATAGCCAATGATTTATTACACGGCCAGAGCATAGAGAGCGGCGAACTATTGTATGGTCTTGATGTTACCTGCAAAGCCTGGCATCTGGTAGGCAAACACAAGTGGCTGATGATGCTGCGCTGGCCAGTCGTAAGATATATTGCGGATGCCTTTTATTATTTTTTTGCCCGCTACCGTTCCAGAATTTCCTATTTACTGACCGGCAAAAGTCACTGCGAATGTACACTGGAAAAAACACAGATTAATACACGACAATAAACAGCTGAGCTGTTATACGCCAATTGGTGGCGGAGCTACCCTTAATACTTCCTCAACCGTGGTTAAACCCTGGCCAACTTTTTGCGCCCCGCTGAGGCGCAATACCCGCATATTTTCTTTAACTGCCTGCTGTCGCAGTGCGTCTACACCGCCACCATCGTTCATCAGTTTTTTCAGCTGCGGAGAATAGGTAAACATTTCATATAAACCCATCCGTCCCAGATACCCCGTATTACGGCACTCAAGACAACCGACGGCTTTGTATACTTTCTTAGGCTTTGTTGGTTTCCACGGCTTTACTAATTCGCCCCATTGCTCATCACTGATATCCATCGCTTCTTTGCAGTGCGGACATAATGTTCTGACCAGACGCTGTGCCATAACACCTATTAAGCTGGAATTAATCAGGTAAGGCGGCACACCGATATCCATTAAACGGGTGATCGCCGACGGTGCATCATTAGTATGCAGCGTAGACAAAACCAGATGACCTGTTAAAGCAGCCTGGATTGCCATATCTGCGGTTTCTTTATCCCGAATCTCACCTATCATAATGATATCCGGATCCTGCCTTAACAGTGTTTTCACACCACCGGCAAAATCAACATCGATATTTTTCTGCACCTGCATTTGATTAAACGCCGGTTCAATTAATTCAATCGGGTCTTCGATTGTACAAACATTAACTTCCGGCTTTGCCAACTGTTTAAGCGTCGAATAAAGTGTTGTTGTTTTACCTGAGCCGGTAGGCCCGGTAACCAGAATAATACCGTTTGGCTGTGCAATCATTGAGTCCCAGCTGGCTTCGTCGGATGCAGACAAACCCAGCTCGCGAAAGTTTTTGACCAGTACTTCAGGGTCAAAAATACGCATCACTAATTTTTCACCAAATGCCGTTGGCATTGTGGACAGACGCAGTTCAACCTCAAGACCATCGGCTGTACGGGTTTTAACACGGCCATCCTGAGGCCGGCGTTTTTCTGCCACATCCATACGTCCAAGAATTTTAATCCGGCTAGTGACAGCGGCCAGTACCGTTGTTGGCAACTGATAAACCTCATGCAACACACCATCGATTCTGAAACGTACTTTACTGCTGTCTCGTCGTGGCTCTAAATGAATATCGCTGGCTCGCTGGTCATAAGCATACTGTAGTAACCAGTCAACGATATTAACCACATGCTGATCATTCGCATCAAGTTTACCCGCCCTGCCCATCTCCATGAGTTGTTCAAGGTTCTGGATGTTACTTTTACTTTGATCATTCTCGTTGCTCGCGCCCAGTACGGATTTTGAAAGGCTATAAAACTCCAGCAGGTAACGCTGAATATCGTCAGGGTTAGAAACAACGCGTATAAATTTTTTATGATGAATATTACTGAGCTCTGCTTCCCACTCGGTAATATTCGGTTCACAGGTAGCCACGGTAATTGTCTGGCTGTCAACCTTTACCGGCAGCACACTAAAGCGAGCCGCATAAGCATACGACATGATATCGGTGACAGACTTTACATCTATTTTAAGAGGATCAATGCGATAATATTCGAGTTCAAAGCGCTCTGCCAGCCAGGTGGTTAAAAACTCCAGCGTTAATAACCGGCTGGGCTGCGTTTCATCTTTCCAGTTTCTTTCTGCGATGACTTGTAAGGGATGCTTTGACTGGTATTCGCGAGAGCTGGCTATGGTCCGCAGCATCATTGAATTATCTTTTAATACACGCCCCTCTTCCTCAAGCCAGAGCAGAACCTCATGTATGGTCAGTTTGTTTCCAGCTTGAGTATTAATAACAGTTTCCTTTATTTTTTATATGTGCGGCAGCACAGCTGTCGCTCATTGAACAATAATCTTAGCTGTGTTATTTGCCAGCAGTTTAGGATCAAAAGCATCGAACGTCGCATTAATAATAACGCTATTATCCGCCAGATAATTAACTGATTGAATCTGACCGCTGTATTGTTTACCAGCAACCGCTACTTTTACCGGCAAACCTGTACTGTATACTTTTTCCAGTGGCAGCGCCTGTTTACTGCTGGCAAGCATCATCTTGCCACTGGCAACTGTAACCAGCACCGGCTTTGCCGACTCCAGACTGTACACTTCACCGCTCATGACATGCACCTTAAGAATCAGCAGTGCACTATCGGCTTTTAACTCACAATATCCGGCCTGCAACTTTGCCTGTTCTACAATAGCCAGCGATGACTCATAATCGGACTTAGCTTTTATGTAGAGCAATTCAGCATTACGGTGTTCAACTTCAGATAAAACTGTTCTTTCAAACAGATCATCAGCCAGCTCTTTCTCTTTAAGTGCCGTCTCTACCGCAGGTAACAAACCGGCAGAGAGAGCCTGCTGCTGTAACAGCCTTGCTTTATAAATACCGCAGCTTAATGACACCATAGTATCACCCGCTTTCACATAACTACCCGCAGCGGAATTCACTTTATTAACCTGTGCTGTGATAGGTACTCCCAACTGCCTGACATCTGCCCAGCCGACAACTGCATCTAATTCAGCCGCTCTGAGTGAGTGCTGAAACATAAAGAGTAAAATAAGTGCTAATGCATGATGAAGTTTCATTGCTGAATATATTCCTCTAAAGTAGTGCCTGTTAGCATGGCAAGTTTCATCCATGTCACAAACAGCTCAAAATTGTTTTTAAATTTCTCAAACCTGGCTTCCGAAACGCGAACGAAAGAATCCCCAAGGTCTGTTCTGAACTCCATTTCATAAAATGCCCGGCTTCTGTCCTGATAAAGTTCCCGGTACTCCTCGGCTACCGCATCAGTATCCTGATGTGCATTTAACACATAAATTCGCTGCCAGTTTTCCAGCACCTGCTGCCTTATTTCTGCCTCTGTTTGTCTTAACTTAATGCGCTGTCTTTGCAGATTAGATAACGCACTTGCTCTTAAGGATTTAACCGCATCATTTTCATATAATGGCATGGTAAATTTAATCGCAGCCCGCCAGTTATTTCTGCTGGGCGTTTCATAAGTATATTCCGCCCATTCAAGCTCAGATGTCAGTGTTGAACCGCCGGCTTTTTTGCTTGCCGCCAGCTCATGCACGGCGGACTCTACCTGAAGTTTTTGTGCCTGTAGCTGTAAATTATTACTCAGTGCCAGTTTTACTAAGTCCTCATACTCCGGACGCTTTCGTTTGAGGAAGGAAAGATCCGGAACAATCACATCGACAGGTAAATCATTTGGCCGGGCGATACTTTCTGAAAATCGAGCCCGGCTAATACGCTGCATGGTCTCACTCTCATAGCGCCTTGCTCTGACTTTCTGGTATTCAAACTGTGCATCGAGCAGATCAACATCAGAACTTTGTTTAAGACTGTTTCGCTCCTGAGTTTTATGAAACTTTACATAAGCTGTAGAGATGGCTTCATTATCCAGTGCAAACTTCATATCCGATAATTTAATAGCAAAAAACTTTTCTGCCACTTCTATTCTTTTCTTTAGCCGAATTTGCTGCATCAGCAAACGAATAGACTTGAGCTTAGTTTCAGCGGACTGTTCTTTTTTATCACTATAGCCTGAGTCAAGCAGGTTTTTTGTCATCAAAACAGATAGTTTATGATCTTCATTGCTACTTTGTGCCACTACTTCAGAGGCCTCCACATACTGAGCCAGCGCCACCATATCTATTTTAAAGCCATTTTGGCCATTGATTTTTAGCAGATCAGACATTACCGACTCAGCATCAGCCTGCGCCAGCAATACATCATAATATTTACCCTGATCGACGATTTTCATCGCCTGATCAAAGCTAAGTTTCTCAGGTAGCACTGTTTCTGCAAAGACAGAGCTACCGTTAAGCAAAGCTGCAAGCAGAATAAGACGGTGGATAAAGCTCATTATTATTTAGCCTTTATTACTTTTTATTATTTTTTATTTCTTCACGCTTAATTTTTTTGAATTTTGTAAAACGCATGGTTTTATAGTGTTCATTAACCACGTATTCGCCCAGCCACATCATTTCCTCAACGCCGGAGGTCGGCCCGGTATACTTTGTTACTATATTTCCTTCAAGGTCATAAAACGCAAAAACAGGTGTTGCCCTGACACGATTTTGCTTAAAGGCAAAGTCTTTCATCGGCATTGCATTACCGGCAAAATCGTTTATTTCTACATCACCTTCAATATCAATTGAAAACACCAGAAAGTGTTTTTTTAAGTAGGCTATGACTTCTGGCTGATTCAAAACGGTTGTTTTCATCCGATGACAAAAAGGACATTCGTCCATTTCAAAGAACAACAGCACGCCTTTCTTACCCTGCTCTTTTGCTTCTGTCAGCTCTTCTGAATAATCCCCCAATGAGAGTCCAAAAATAGCCTTATCATTGGCTGCATTTACTGCTGATACCGTCATAAACATTATGAGTACCAGGCTAGTTCTTAAAAACGACATTATTTATTGCTCTCAAATTAAATCTGCTATGAGAATACATTGTTATCAGGCATAAAAAAAGCCCGCAATGCGGGCTTTTCAACTTCTGATAATTTAGTCTTTGAACGATATTATTCGCCTAAATACGCTTTATCAGTTGCTTCTTGTGTACCAAGAGTCCAGGCACCACGTGTTTTTGCATGGCTGATAGCAGCATCCATATCGGCTTGCGATGCTGAACGATCGATATCCAGAGTCTGGCCAGAGTAAATCAGGTCAGCGTCTTTAATCTTATCGCGGTTAGCTTTATAGATTAATGGCCACTGGT
Source organism: Gammaproteobacteria bacterium (assembly GCA_029882215.1). Lineage (GTDB taxonomy): Bacteria > Pseudomonadota > Gammaproteobacteria > SZUA-229 > SZUA-229 > JAUVDT01. The sequence continues at coordinate 9,613 of JAOULC010000053.1, forward strand.
AAGAGTCAGAATAAACTTCGCTCTTACCTGAAATATTCCATAAATTATCACCATTTACCACTTCATATGTGCTGTCGGCAGCAGAATTAGTTGTGTTACTTTCTTCCATTGCAGCTTCGTTTTGCGCTGGTGCAACTTCTTCTGCTTTAGGCTCTACGACTTCTGGCTTAGTTTCAGCAACTGGCTCGTCTTTTGTTTCTGATCCTGCACAGCCAGCTAAAAGGCCGATTGTCACCAGCGAAGTAGCCAGTAGTTTCGTCAAAGTAACGCTTCTCATTTTTTTATCTCCAAAATTATAGGTATTTTTTAAGCCACCAGACTGAGTATCACCTCATTCCAGCAAAGTTCAGAATTATTCGTCAAACTATCAATGCAGCTCTATACTGTCAAGTAATAGCTCGAGTTTATTCTAAATATGACTATAAATCTCTAATTACCACGATAACTGTCCTCATTCCTGCGATGACAGGGCATCTTCGGCTGAATGATGGTTATTCTCTTCACTATATAAATGTTAAAATAGCTGATTATCTTCACCGCGGATATATTTGGAGCTAATCATGTCATCTAAGGTCACCATTTACCATAACCCTCGTTGCTCGAAATCTCGGCAAACGATGGAGCTACTGCATTCAAAATCAATTCAGCCCGAAGTGATTGAATACCTCAATACACCAGCGGACTTCGCGACACTCGATACTTTATTGAGTATGCTAAAGATTGAACCACGCCAGTTAATGCGTAAAGGCGAAGCAGAATATAAAGAAAACAATCTGTCAGATGAGTCGCTCACACGTGAGCAGTTAATCGACGCTATGGTTAAATTCCCTAAACTGATGGAGCGCCCTATTGTTGTTAAAGATGGTAAAGCCGCCATTGGCCGTCCACCTGAACGCGTACTGGAGATATTATAAATGGCTGAAGTATTAGTTCTGTATTATAGTCAGGGTGGCACCACCGCCGAAATGGCCTCTCTGGTCGCGCGCGGTGTTGAGGAAGTCACTGGTATGCAGGCACGTATTCGCACCGTGCCTCATGTCTCTACCGTCTGCGAAGCAAAAGCTGCCGATATCCCGGCCGAGGGCCCGCCATACGCCACATTACAAGATCTGGAAGAATGTGACGGACTGGTCATGGGTAGCCCCACGCACTTCGGCAATATGGCAGCCGCTTTAAAGTACTTTATTGATAGCACCGGCCCGCTATGGATGTCAAAAGCGCTTGTCAATAAACCTGCTGCCGTGTTTACCGCCACAGCCAGTATGCACGGTGGCCAGGAATCCACCTTATTATCAATGATGTTACCATTAATGCATCAGGGTATGATTATGGTTGGCCTGCCTTATAGCGAACAGGCACTGATACAAACTTCTTCTGGTGGCAGCCCCTATGGTGCCAGCCGCTTGACCAGTGATCAGGTTAATTTGCAACTGACTGCCGATGAAAAGTCGCTTTGTAAAGCACTCGGCAAACGTGTTGCTCAGGTCGCTCAGTCTGTGAAGCCCATTCTTTAAAAGTTAAAAACGCCTTATGACAACAAAAATATCATTCTTCCGCTGGCTGTCTCTGACCGGTTATTTTTGCCTGATGGCCAGCATGTATTTATTGCTGTTCGTGTTTAATAAACCAGAACCTCAGAATATGCTGCCTGCACTGTTATTCCATGTGGGTCCGTTGCTATTTCCTCTGCGCGGACTACTGGCGGCTAAAGCTTATACCCATGCCTGGGCAGGTTATCTTGCTTTGTATTATTTCATCATTGGTGTCTGGTATGCCGGTGCGGAAGTTGACCGGCTGATCGGCATGCTGATTACGCTTTCCAGTCTTGTATTCTTTGTAGCGGCTATTATGTTTGCCCGGTTGCAGGGCAAAGCCAATAAAGCCGCAGCGGAAAAAAGCTCAATCTAAGCATTACCACAGCAACCCGGTTGCTGTGGTAATCGCTTTTTATGCTTCTGAATTCAATACCTGACGAATAAACGGAATGGTCAGCCGTCGTTGTTGCACTAGAGACGCCTGATCGAGCTTGTCCATATTATCAAATAATACAAACAAGTCCCGCGGGTAGTTTTCTAACAAATAATTCGCCACATTGTCCGGCAGTTCCAGTCCGCGGGTCGCAGCCCGACTTTGTAAGGCACTGAGTTTTTCGTCATCACTCAGCGACTTTAACTGAAACACCGGCCCCCAGGTTAACCGAGACCTCAAGTCCGGCAAAATCATTTCCAGTTCAGCCGGATTTTTTTCTGCTGCAAAGACCAGGCTGACAGCCGATTCTCTTGACTGGTTAATCAATGCAAACAAGGCGAGCTCCCAGTCTAAATCTCCCAGCACCGCATCAAGCCCGTCAATCGCTACCAGATCAAGATGCTCAACCCCTTGCAGTATATCGGTTGTTACACCCGGCATTTCATCCAGCGGTAAGTAACTTGCGGTCAAACCATGACTGGACGCCATTTTACAGGCCGCCTGTAGTAGGTGTGATTTCCCTAGACCTTCAGCGGACCAGAGGAAAACCTGCTGCTCTCCGCCGCCGCTAAAAATATCCTGCAGAATATCGACCGCCAATTGATTGGAACCTGAAAAAAAACTGCTAAAGGTGCAGCTTTCTTTGGGTTGAAGCTGCAGTGGTAACTGTTGCATAGAATTCTTTTTTAATTACTCTGATTCATAGAGGGAACTGGTTAAATATTGCTGATGTGCATGCCGCAACAGAACCGCAATGATAGCAGCCACCGGCAGTGCCAACAAAATACCAATAAAACCAAATAACTGTCCGCCGGCCAGTACCGCAAAAATAACCGCCACAGGGTGCAGGCCTATTTTATCACCGACCAGCAATGGCGTTAACAACATGCCTTCCAGCATCTGGCCAATACCAAAGACGATAAAGATCGGCCATAGCTGCATAATATCCTGGGTTTGTAAAAGCATAGCCACACTGGCTGCCACTATCCCCACGATAAAACCAAGATACGGCACAAAGCTGACCAGACCTGCGAGCAGACCGATCAATAATGCCAGTTTCAGGCCGACTATTTTCAGGCCGATGGCATAAATAATACCGAGCACGATCATCACCATGAACTGGCCGCGTAAAAAAGAAGCCAGCACACTGTCTGACTCCAGCACCAGTTTTTTTATCACCGGTTCTTTGCTACGCGGCAACAATTCATGAATGCGGTCCACCAGCACATCCCAGTCGCGCAGCAGGTAAAATGTCACGACCGGCACCAGCACCAGATTAGCCAGCCAGGCCATCACCACCAGCCCGGAGTCCGATATGGATTTGAAAATCTTTAGTACGATACTGCCACCGCTACCCCATTGCTGAACAATCGACTGGCGCAATGCATCTACATTAAAAACATCCGGGCTCAGATTAAAGCGCGCTGCCAGTGCAGGCAACAGCTCTTGCTGTAACCAGACCAGATACCGTGGCAGGCTTTTAAGTAAATAACTGAGCTGGGACTCCAGCATTGGTAATAATAAAATAAAAACCAGCGCCAGTATCAGGAAAATAATTGAGAACACGATACTAACAGCCAGGGTACGGCTTAATTTATAGGTTTCCAGGCGATCAACCAGAGGATCGCCCAGATAGGCTAAAAAAGCCGCCATGATAAATGGCGTTAATACCGGCGCCAGTAAATAAAGTAATAAAGACAGCGATAAAACGACAATCAGTATCAGCCATTTTTGTGAATCATTGATCACCAGCTCATCTCACCTGATAAGCCAATATGACATCATCTTGCGCCGACGGCTGTGTACTGACTTGTATATTAACCGGTTTGAGTATTGACCCGAGAGCAATCAAACGTTTTAAATCATCCACGCTACCTTGCGGATCAATTTTAAAACGAACTCCCTGCGCGCTTACTTCACTCGCATTCAGGTCCTTCACCGGAGCCAGTCCCTGCAGATAGGCAGCGATTTTCGCATAACCGTCAATGTCATTCACACCGTGTATATCAATGTAAATATTACTGGCCCCTGTTTCACGTAAAAACAGTGCATATTTAGCCGACACAAGATCAGACGCCTTATCCACCCCGCTAGTTGATAACAAGTCCAGTTCATTACTATGAATTTGCCAGTTTTTCTGATGTTGATTAATCAACAAATCCCATTCAACCTGCCATTCTCCGGCACCCCATAAATACCGCCCGACCAGCACCGACTCTTTCTGATAACGCCGTGAAACCGTCAGCACGTTATCCCAGAACCCTCCCCACAGATCAACAAAACTGAGACGCATACGGTCCGCTTCATCATACTCGGGCCAAATAATCGGCAAACCACGTAACTTTGCGGCTTTTTCAATCTCATCTTTAATGGGGGATTTATCACGCTGCCTCAGCACATAACGCTGACCACCATCACGCACAGCAATCCAGACCAGCGTCTCAGGGCGTAACTTACTCCACACCGGTAACTGACTGTTTTTCAACAATTTATTAACTTCACCAATATCAAACTTGATCCATAATATATTATTAAAGAGCTCGGGCACGGGTGCTTCTCTGGTAGCTGCAGGCTGTACAAAATCGTTTGGTAACTCAAGATAACGAAACTGCGAAACATACTTTAAAACGTGGCTTCTCGCCTCATGAATCAGAGGATTACCGAGCACCACGCTACTACCAACAACCTTGAGCAGAACCTGCTGGAATGCTTTCTGGAAAATCTCGTGACGGGTTTTACGAGTCTGGTCACTGACAGCAAATTCAGCTTCATACAAATGCTCAACCACAGTCGCTGTGACGGGTGCGCTATTTAACAGCAAAAGCCCGGCCAGCAGCCCCAAAATACTCTTTTTTCTCAAAAATTTAACAATCAGTTGCATAGAAATTTCATTACAAGGTAGTAGAGAGTGTACAATACCATACTTCGTTTAATTTCTGGTTCTGCACGTCTCATGAATGACTCCAACAGCCCTACTTCTCTCAGTTATAAAGACGCTGGCGTAAATATTGATGCCGGTAATGATTTGATTGATCAAATCAAACCACATGTTGCTAAAACCAAGCGCCCCGAAGTAATGGGCGGCCTGGGTGGATTTGGTGCCATGTTCCAGATCCCGCTGGACCGCTACAAAGAACCCGTTCTGATTTCAGGCACCGATGGTGTCGGCACTAAACTCAAGTTGGCAACTGAACTCAACAAACACGACACCATCGGCATCGACCTGGTTGGCATGTGTGTGAATGATATTCTTGTTCAGGGTGCTGAACCACTTTTTTTCCTTGATTATTATGCCACCGGAAAACTGGAAACAGAAGTTGCTGTTGATGTTATTAAAGGCATTGCCGAAGGTTGCCTATTATCTGGCGCCTCGTTAATTGGTGGCGAAACGGCTGAAATGCCGGGCATGTACTCAGCCGGTGATTATGATATGGCCGGCTTCTGTGTAGGTATTGCAGAAAAAAGTAAAATTATTGATGGCACTAAAGTCAAAGCCGGTGATGTGATTCTGGCGATGGCATCTTCTGGCCCGCACTCAAACGGTTATTCTCTGATTCGTAAAATCATCGATGTGAGCAAGGCCGATTTAGCGGCAGACTTTGAAGGCCAGACACTTGGAGAGGCATTGCTTGCACCAACCCGTATTTATGTAAAACCACTGTTGTCATTAATCAACAACATTGACATCCATGCAATGGCGCATATCACCGGTGGCGGCTTACTGGAAAACATTCCCCGCGTATTACCTGAGAACACCAATGCCAGTCTCAATGCTAATAACATCGAGCTGCCAGCCATTTTTAAATGGTTACAAGAAAATGGCAATGTTGAGACACATGAAATGTATCGGACCTTCAACTGCGGTATCGGTATGACAGTGATTGTTGATGCCAGTGATGCAGATACGGCGATCGCTGAGCTGACTGCAGCAGGTGAAACGGTCTGGCAGATAGGTACTATCACAGCCGGCGAAGGCGCGCCTGAAGTCATTATCAAATAACACTCATGACTGAAAAACCGTTATCAATTGTTGTCCTGATCTCCGGATCAGGCAGTAATTTGCAGGCCATTATTGATGCCCTGTACAAACAACCGGTCAATGCTCAGATCAAAGCCGTCATCAGCAACAAAGCCGAAGCGCTGGGTCTTGAGCGTGCGCGTAAAGCCGGTATCGATTGTGCTGTTATCGACCATACTGAATTTGCCGACCGTCTCAGTTTTGATCAGGCTATGATGCTCGAAATTGACCGCCACGAACCTGAACTGGTTATTCTGGCTGGTTTTATGCGGATTTTGAGCAATGAGTTTGTTGACCATTATTACGGCCGCATGATCAACATCCATCCGTCATTACTACCTGATTTCAAAGGTTTGAACACTCACCAGCGAGCACTCGATGCCGGCCGCACTAAACACGGTGTCAGTGTTCATTTTGTCAGCAATGAACTTGACGGGGGGCCGGTTATTGCGCAAGCAGAAGTAGCCATCAACACCAATGATGACGCCGAAAGTCTGCGCCTTAAGGTCCAGCAGCAAGAGCATATTATTTACCCGAAAGTCACCCAGTGGTTTGCAGAGCGCCGTTTAAAACTCGATAATCAATCTGTCTACTTTGACCATGAAAAATTATTAAAGCCGCTTTTACTTAATCCCCGGCCAAGCTCAAAATAGCAATGAAACATTTTTTGACAGGGGTCTTGTTTATTTATTGTGCAGCGTTACATGCAGAAAACGGTAGCACGCCTTTTCCCGCGAACTTTAACGCTGTGTTCGGACTTTACAAAAACGGCTTCATGGTCGCTGAAACAAAATACAGTTTACTTCGTCAACAAAACGAATTAACTTTTACTGCAAACACAACACTAAGTGGTTTTGCATCGCTATTTGATGACAGTGCTATTACTGAAACCAGTCGCTTTGATACCAGCTCAGCAGACGTCGTCAAATTAGCCAGCTATCAATTTGAACAAACCAGTGATGAGAAAAAAAGCATAAACAGCATTATCAACTGGCAGCAACACAACATTACTACCCGCATCAATCAACAGGCTGCGATTATTACCAGTTCTTTTACACCACCAATCTGGGATAAACACTCTGTTTTTTTAGCCCTTATGACGCAGGCTCATAATAGCAAAGGCGCACTATTATTTAATGCACTCGATGAAGGTATAATAAAGCAATACAGATTCACCTTTATCGGTACTAAAGAAATTGAACTGGGCATAGACGAGTGGAAAAAAACCGTCCTCTGGCAAACGGAAAGCGGTTATAAAACAATCATTTTCTACCTCGACCCGAATAACCACTACGTTCCGTTAAAAATAGAACAATACAAGAAACGAAAACTACGAGTCACATTGTGGCTTAAAGAGCTGATCTGGCATGAATGAAAATATCAACGATATAACTGATGACGATGACTACGTAAGCAAAAGCCAGCTTAAACGGGATGCCCAAGACATCACCGATCTTGGCGTAGAACTGACGGAGCTATCCGATTCACAACTTAAATCCATCCCTATGTCGGATAACCTTTTCAATGCCATTATGGAATACAAAAGAATCCGTAAACACAGTGCACTAAAACGCCAGCGCCTGTTCATTGGTAAACTAGTCCGCAAAGACGACTGGGAAGTGATTAAGGAGTGCTTGCGTAAGTTTAAGGAGCCATTAGAACAACATAACGCCCGCTTCAAAGATATGGAAAAATGGCGCGACCGAATGATAGAAGACGGTGACAACGCCGTTAATGATTTTATTGGCGAATACCATCAAGCCGACCGCCAGAAGCTTCGTCAGATGGTAAAAAATTCGATTAAAGAAAAGGAGCAGGAAAAAGCACCGGCACATGCCAGAAAACTGTTTAAATATATCCGTGAAGTCGTTGACAACAGCGAGGACGGTCTATAATCACTAGATAGTGCTTATAACAAAAGGGGAGAATCAATGGAGCGTTCGGAAATACATAACTACTATGAACATCTGGTTTTCGATTATATTGACGAGCACATCATCC
>JAOULC010000086.1 GCA_029882215.1 Gammaproteobacteria bacterium
AAGGCAATGAGCTTTCTGAGCAACAGCCGATTCTGATTGGCGAAGATGCCAATCCGGGCAAAGGTTTTGATCTGTTTATTAACCTGACCGACCTGATGCCGGTTGCTGTTGAGAACAATCAGCGCGTGGCAGAAATTTTGCATCAGGCCGACGAATGCTTAACACCGGGTCGAAAACGCTATAAAGACTACAAAGTCATTTGTCAGAACAATCAATCCGAACTGAACTATCACGAATTAGGCACTTCATAATGGTCTCACATACTGTCCTTTTAACCGATATTATTGAAGCCGGTGACAGCAGCAAAAAAAACCTCTACCGGGACGTTAATAACAATACTCCAACGAAGGATGAGGAAGTTCTCAAGCGGCAGATAAACAGCGCTATTGAACGCGCCATGCCGGTGATAAAACACAGATTGCAGCAGGAACTGTTAGCCGCCCTGACTGCCAAATAAAACACTAAAAGCCTCCTCTCATACCTGATCATCGGGCCAGTTTCGGCTATAATATCCGGCTTCATTGCCAGTTACAGAAAATTGAGATTTAAAATCCATGGATAAAACTTACAGCCCGCAATCTATCGAACAAAAATGGTACGAAAGCTGGGAAAATAACGGTTATTTTTCTCCTGCAGAAACCGCTGAAGGTGCTTACTGCATCATGATTCCGCCGCCTAATGTAACTGGTACTTTACACATGGGTCATGCTTTCCAGGACACCATTATGGATGCCCTGACTCGCTATCACCGCATGAAAGGTGAAAAAACGCTCTGGCAACCGGGCACCGACCACGCCGGTATCGCCACTCAAATGGTGGTTGAGCGTCAGCTTGAAGCCGACAATAAAACCCGCCATGACCTGGGTCGCGATAAATTTATCGACCGCATCTGGGAGTGGAAAGAAGAGTCCGGTGGTCATATTACCCGCCAGTTACGCCGCATGGGTGCCTCGGTGGACTGGGAAAATGAGCGCTTCACGATGGATGACGGTCTCTCTCACGCCGTACAAAAAGTGTTTACCCAGCTCTATGATGAAGACATCATCTATCGCGGCAAACGCCTGGTTAACTGGGATCCTGTTTTGCACACCGCCGTATCGGATCTTGAAGTCATTTCAGAAGAAGAAAACGGCCATCTCTGGCACATGCGTTATCCTTTAGCTGATGATAGCGGCCAGCTTGTGGTTGCAACAACCCGCCCTGAAACCATGCTTGGCGATACCGCCGTTGCAGTCCACCCTGATGATGAGCGCTATCAACACCTGATCGGTAAGAACATCAAACTGCCGTTAACCGATCGGTTAATTCCGGTTATTGCGGATGACTATGTGGATATGGAATTCGGTACCGGTTGTGTAAAAATCACACCGGCTCATGATTTTAATGACTATGAAATGGGCAAACGTCACGATTTGCCAATGATAAACATCCTCACGGTAGACGCCTGCATCAACGATGAAGCGCCTGAAAAATACCGCGGACTTGACCGTTATGAGGCGCGCAAACAAATCGTAGCCGATCTGGATGCCGCCGGTTTACTGGAAGCCGTAAAAGATCATAAATTAATGGTGCCACGCGGCGATCGCAGTGGTTCAGTCGTTGAACCTTACCTGACCGATCAGTGGTACGTGGCGGTTGAGTCACTGGCAAAGCCTGCCATCGATGCGGTAAAAAATGGCGATATTAAATTTGTGCCCGGCAACTGGGATAAAACCTATTATGAATGGATGAACAATATTCAGGACTGGTGTATTTCCCGTCAAATCTGGTGGGGCCACCGGATTCCTGCCTGGTACGACAACGACGGTAAAGTGTATGTTGCCGACAATGAAGCGGCTGTACGGAAAAAATATAATTTAAGCGCGGATGTGGAATTAAAACAGGACGAAGATGTTCTTGATACCTGGTTCTCTTCTGCTCTGTGGCCATTCTCAACACTGGGCTGGCCAGAAAATACCGAACGCTTAAAAACATTCTATCCAACCAGCGTTTTAGTAACCGGTTTTGATATTATTTTCTTCTGGGTTGCCCGCATGGTCATGATGGGCATTAAGTTCATCGGCGAAGTACCGTTCAAAGAGATTTATATCCATGGTCTGGTGCGTGATGCCGAAGGCCAGAAAATGTCGAAATCAAAAGGTAATGTACTTGACCCGATTGATTTAATTGACGGCATCGGACTTGAAGATCTGGTCGCCAAACGCACCGGCGGTTTAATGCAGCCTAAAATGGCCGCTAAAATAGAAAAATCCACACGCAAACATTTCCCTGACGGCATCCCGGCCTTCGGTACTGACGCATTGCGCTTTACTTTTGCAGCCATGGCCTCACAGGGTCGCGATATCCGCATGGACATGAACCGCATCGAAGGCTACCGTAACTTCTGTAACAAGTTATGGAATGCGACCCGTTATGTATTAATGAACACCGAAGATCAGGACACCGGCCTTGATAACGATGATGTGACCCTGTCTTTAGCAGATCGCTGGATTATTTCGCGCCTGCAAACAGTTGAAGAAAAAGTCTCAGACAACTTTGATAAATACCGTTTTGACCACGCAAGCCATGAAATTTATTCTTTTATCTGGGAAGAATATTGTGACTGGTACCTGGAACTTTCCAAACCAATTCTTAATTCCGATACAACCTCTGCGGCAGAAAAACGCGGCACGCGCCGTACTTTAGTGCGCGTACTGGAAACCATTCTGCGTCTGGCGCATCCGCTCATTCCCTACATTACCGAAGAATTATGGCAGACTGTCGCGCCACTGGCGGGAGTTAATGGCAAAACAATTATGCAGCAGCCATACCCGGTCTCTGATGCCAGCAAGCTAGATGAGAAAGCGGTTAATGATCTTGAGTGGGTAAAAGCATTTGTTATCGGTGTGCGTCGCATACGCTCAGAAATGGATATAGCACCGGGCAAAGCACTGCCTGTATTACTGCAAAACTACTCTGCCTCTGACCAGACTTTATTCAAAGAGAATGAGTCGTTTATAAAGTCTCTTGCAAAAATCGAATCCATCGAATGGCTGCTTGATCAGCCGGCACCGGAATCAGCTACCGCTCTGATCGGTGATATGAAGATTTTGATCCCGCTGGCCGGTTTAATTGATAAAGACGCAGAAATGGCACGCTTAGAAAAGGAAATCGGCAAAATTTCTGTCAACCTTGAAAAGTGCGAAAGCAAAATGAACAATGCCAGTTTCGTGGATAAAGCACCACAAGCCGTTGTACTAAAAGAGCGTCAGCGCATTGAAGAAATGCACACAGCGTTAAAGCAATTAAACGAACAACTGGTAAAAATTCAGTCCATTTAGGCTGAATCACTAAGCCAGCTATTAACAGCGGAGCCATTATGCAAACACCTGAACTATTTGATCAGATTAAACAGGCACATGCCCCGCTGATTGTGGCGGCAGTACAATGTACACATAATCCGGCATTACGCCCGGAATTTGATAAAGCATTATTCATATCCGAGCAAAACGGCTGGGGTGATCTGGTACAGGCCATCCGCAAAATTCTTGACGGCAGCCGGGCAGAAAATCTGGCGGCAGGGCTTGATGATGAAGATGCCTGTATCGTGATTGCTATTTTGCAGGGTTTACAAAACCCTGCCAGCCTGCCCGACCCGGAACAAAAAGTCGATGCCAGTCAGGCTGCGCCGATGCTGGCAGGAATGATTCATCAGGCGTCACGCGGTGATGTGAATGCACTGACGCTGATCAGCCAGATGGCCGAACAAATGTCTAAAACCGGCGGTGATATGGCGCAGCTTAGTGCCATCATTAAACCATTGATTGATGGTGAACGGGACGTCGATCGTTTAATGGCAAAAATGGGACCGCAGGGCGAATCGTTAATTGTCGGTATTGTTAACGAACTTGCTAAACTTGATAGCCACTAAAATAATATAAAGAGATTTACTATGATCAAAAAATTTGGGCTCAAGCATTGCAAGAAGTGCTATCTTTTTATGATTATTTTTGGCTTTATCATCTTAATCAGCTCGATCAATGATAAGCACTTCAATATAACGTCCGATAAGCTGCCATGGCAAATTGAGATTTCTGAAAATGCTCAGAGTAAAGTGTTTGGTATCACTTTAGATCAGACGACAATGCGTGAGGCCTTAACCATATTACAAACATTTCCTGAAATCGCAGCCTTTGTACATAATAACGGCCGCAGAAATCTGGAAGCTTATATCAGCTCTGTTTCATTGAGTGGTTTAAGTGCAAAAATGATACTGGAGTACAGTGTTAGCAAAGAAGATATGGACAGATATATAAAGGACAGTATCAAGAAAGAAGGTACTCCCAGTGGCGCTTTTAAATACAGTCTGAATGAACAGGATATTCTTGAGGCAATGCAGGCACCTGTCAGCAGTATCAGTTATATACCCTACGCACAATTTGATGATGAGATAATTTTACAACGTTTTGGCACAGCGGCAGAAACGATTACAGTCAGTGACATGACTAGCATTCTTCTCTACCCCAACTTAGGCCTGAGCATTACCTATAACAAAGATCAAAAAGAAGTTTTGCAGTATGTTTCGCCGGCTAACTTCGAGCGCTTACGGCAACTTGCACAGTCTTACTAAGCCATTTTTTCAACTTTCGCCACCGGATCCCGGTAGCGATCACTGATCTTCTGGATCTCAGGCAGTATCCGCAGAAATATTTCAACCAGTTTCGGATCAAACTGTTTACCGCTCATTTCAACAATATACTTTTTAGCGGCCGTAACACCCCATGCATCTTTGTATGGTCTTTCTGATGTCAGCGCATCAAAGACATCGGCCAGTGCGACAATCCGCCCCACTAAAGGAATCTCCTCTCCTTTCAGGCCTTTTGGGTAGCCTGATCCGTCCCATTTTTCATGATGCGACATTGCAATCAGCTGCGCCTGAAGCAATAGCTCACTGTCACCACCTGAAAGAATCTCTGCACCGATGATAGTATGGCTTTTCATAACCTCCCATTCAATAGCATCCAGTTTTCCTGGTTTGAGTAAAACGGAGTCAGGTATACCCAGTTTTCCAATATCATGCATCGGGCTTGAATTAAGTAACAGGTCACACTCTATTGCAGACATACCAGCCGCACGGGCCAGTTCCGCTGATATTTTACTCATGCGGACAATATGAAGACCTGTCTCGTTATCACGATACTCTGCTGCCAGACCGAGCCGGTGAATGACCTCAAGGCGTGTCTTCTGTAATTCCTTAGTTCGTTCTGTGACTTTCTCTTCCAGAAAATTATTTTGTTCCTGCACTGTTTCATGCAGCCGTTTAACTTCAAGCTGATTTTTAATTCTGCACAGTAGCTCTACCCTGTCGAAAGGTTTGTGCACATAATCTTTCGCACCGCTATTTAAAGCGCGTATACGGGTATCCCGGTCAGTCTGTGCGGTTAGTACAAGAATGGACGGCAGATTATCACTCGACTCAGAAAGCATAAGCTGAGACATAACATCAAAACCATCAAAATCCGGCATATTTAAATCCAGCAGTATCAGATGCGATTGATGCTGTTTATACAATTCAACGGCTTTAGACGAATCGGTTGTTGAACAGTAATTATGATAACCAGCCAGAGAAAGAATTTTCTCAATAAGAACAATATTTGCTTCTTCATCATCGATGATAAGAATCCGGCTGTCCTTAATGTCTTTATCAGTAACCATAAAACAACCTTCAATAACACCATAAGTTACATTGAAAACAGCGGTAGTTTTACGCGTGAAAATAATAATAAACCTTATATATTTCACTGGAATTAAAACTAGCAGTGTCTCCGCAAATAAAATAATAGCCAGTTATTGTGCGTTTTACATTAAGAAACTATGTCCGAAATGTTAACTTATCAGCTTTTGAAAAAAACTTAACTAAAGTGTTACAATTGGCCGAAATACGGTAGGAAGATCCGATGAATCTGTTGATTTTTTTTTGCTAAAAAAAAT
>JAOULC010000068.1 GCA_029882215.1 Gammaproteobacteria bacterium
CGTGCTCGCGCGTCGCAACGAAACGAATATCCGGATATCTTTCCATCGCCATTTGCAGATTAACACGGGTTGGTGCCAGATAAACCAGATCACCCGCATTATCAACCGCAAGATTAGTCTGGTTTTTATTTTTAAACTCTGTCAATTTACTTTCATTATCGCACTCTATCCAGCGAGCCGTATTGGTATTGATGTTTTCGAAGGTACATTCAACACCGTATTCATCTTTCAGGCGATAGGCAACCACATCAAACTGCAGCACACCCACGGCTCCCAGTATCAGGTCGTTGTTATGTAAGGGCTTGAATAACTGTGTTGCGCCTTCTTCACATAACTGCGTTAAACCTTTTAATAAAGCTTTCATGCGCAACGGATCTCTCAGCTGTGCGCGCCTGAAAAGCTCAGGTGCAAAGTTTGGAATACCGGTAAACGCCAGCGGCTCACCGGTGGTAAAAGTATCACCGATACGAATGGTTCCATGATTATGTAGGCCGATAATATCACCCGGGTATGCATCTTCCACATGGTCACGATCAGATGCCATAAAGGTAACCGCATCGCTGAATTTCACATCTTTTTTAATCCGTACGTGATGCGCCTTCATGCCTTTTTTGAATACGCCTGAACATATCCGCATAAAGGCAATACGGTCACGATGAGCCGGATCCATATTGGCCTGTATTTTAAATACAAAACCACTGAAGTCAGTTTCATTGGCTTCAACTTTACGACTGGATGTCATGCGCGATTTTGGTGGCGGTGCAAACTTATCAATCGCATCTAACAATTCGCGCACACCAAAATTATTAATACCGGAACCAAAGTAAACCGGTGAGAGTTTTCCCTGCAGATATGCATCCAGGTCAAATTCATGACTGGCACCTTTAACCAGTTCTATTTCGTCTCTTAAGTCTGCCGCGACTGATGCACCTAATTTTTCATCAAGCTCCGGACTATTGAGGCCCTGAATTAAATCGCCGGCTAATAATTTTCCACCATGAGTTGCACTAAACAGATAAACACAGTCATTGTATAAATCAAAAACACCTTTAAAACCTTTACCCATGCCAATCGGCCATGTCATCGGTGCGCACTGAATTTTTAGTATGTCTTCAATTTCATCCAGAATATCAATCGGCTCGCGTGCTTCCCGGTCCATTTTATTAACGAAAGTAATGATGGGGGTATCACGCAGACGACACACTTCCATTAACTTAATAGTCCTCTCTTCAACACCTTTTGCCGCATCAATAACCATCAGTGCAGAGTCGACCGCCGTCAGCGTCCGGTATGTGTCTTCCGAGAAATCAGCGTGCCCCGGTGTGTCCAGTAAGTTCATAATGCAGTTTTTATACGGAAACTGCATGACCGAAGAAGTGACAGAAATACCACGCTGCTTTTCCAGCTCCATCCAGTCAGATGTCGCGTGCTTCGAAGCTTTACGCCCTTTCACTGTACCCGCTGACTGAATAGCTCCGCCGTATAACAATAACTTTTCTGTCAGTGTTGTTTTACCCGCATCAGGGTGCGAGATAATGGCAAAAGTACGGCGTTTTTGCAGAGATTCGAGGAATTCACTCATCGGTATTCAGGTTCAATTTAGTTGGAGAAGCGCATTATAGCGTAAGCAGGCAGGACTCTGAATCATTCTGTGGTATTTCTGCTATGAAAATACTCGCTGGCTTTTTATTTGATTTTAAAACTGATCATAAGACTAAGCTGCTGATACATTAGGATTGGGTTTATTCAGAGCGCTCACGGAAATAGAATTTAAGGCAGGGTTTTGGCCAGAACAATCGCATCTTCCCGGCCGCCATCAGCCGGGTAATATCCTTTACGTGTACCTATTTCCTCAAAACTCAGACTTGCATACAGCTTTCTTGCCACCTTATTAGATTCCCGTACTTCCAGCAGAGCACGTGTGGCACTGGCTCTTTTAACCAGTTCAAGCAAATACAATAACATCTGCCTGCCATAACCCTGCCCCTGACAGTCACCACGCACACTTAAGTTTAGAATATGCGCTTCATCAACAATCATGCCGACAACGCCATAGGCAATAATATGACTGTCAGCTTCATTGACGACGCACAAATGCCCGGTTTTAATGCAGTCGCTAAAAATACCTTCAGTCCACGGAAAGGGATAAATGTCTTTATCAATCGCAAACACCCTGTCTACATCTTCCGCCCGCATCAGCCTAAAATTACTTTGAGAGTGCTCGGTTTCACTGCCGCTGCTGTGCACAGACATAGCCTCAGTCACTAAGTTTCTGTTTAATTTGCAACAGATCGTGCCAGGCCTGACGCTTTGTTTCAGGCTTGAGCAGTAATTCGTCCGGGTGTGACATCACCATTAACGGCACAGACTGGTATTGATACACTTTACCGCGCAGTTCTGGCAGTGTTTTTTTGCTCACCACTAACTGCTGCGCTGTGACTTCACCGAGTGCTACGATTAAATCCGGCTTCACCATATCAATCTGCTGATTCAAATAAGGTTCACAGCATAAAACAGCGGTTGTACGCAGTGCCTGACCCGCCGGTAACTGGCACTTTAGCAGGCTGGTGAAATAAATATCAGAGCGCTGAATATCAATCGCTTTTAACATATTGCTCAACAGCAGACTCGAATCGGCTGACAGCAAGCTGCTTGCGAACTCCGCGTTCAGTGCCGGCGCGGTAGACACAATCATTAATGCGGCACTGTCGGAGCCTTCCGCGATCACTGTCTGACTACGACTCTGATGCAGCTCACAGGCAACACAGGAACGAACCGTCGACTCCAATAGTGACCAGTCGGATAGAGCTTGATCCTGTGGAATTTGATCTGGAGTAAGAGTGACTTGCTCTGTCGTGATCACCGGCTCTTCTGCAACAGCCGGCACGGATAATTCTACAGGCTGCGCTACTGACTGATGCCGGCTTTGCCACAGTTGAATACCCATCGCTTGCAGGTATTGCTGCTGTAACTCGGGGCTCATAAGAGCCCCGACTGATCAGCCGATAGCAAGTCAAAGGTCAGCATATTGTGGATGGGCGCGATTAGAAGGATTTTTTAGCAAGTTCAGTGCATGAATATATGACTTTGCTGATGCAATCACAATATCCGTATCGGCTCCCTGACCATTAATAATGCGTCCGTCCAGATCGAGTCTGACGGTGACTTCGCCCTGAGAGTCTGTCCCTGTTGTGATGTTATTAACCGAATACAATTTTAGGCCCGCACCACTATTGGCAATTTTCTCAATCGCTTTAAATGTTGCATCTACCGGGCCACTGCCTGTTGCGACTGATTTTTGTTCTTTGCCATCAACCGATATAACAATAGATGCTTCGGGTGTTTCACCTGTTTCAGAGCAAACCTTCAGACTGATCAGTTTATACACTTCATCTTCAAGGTGAGACGTTGTTTCACTGACAAGCGCGCGTAAATCTTCATCATAAATTTCATGCTTTTTATCTGCCAGTTCTTTAAAGCGGGCAAAGGCGGCATTCAATTCTTCTTCAGACTCTATTTCTATATCCAGATCTTTTAAGCAGCTACGAAATGCATTTCTACCGGAATGCTTACCCATAACAATACGGTTTGCACTCCAGCCGACATCTTCAGCTCTCATGATTTCGTAGGTTTCACGATTTTTCAAAACGCCATCCTGATGGATACCGGACTCATGAGCAAAAGCATTTGCACCAACTATGGCTTTATTTGGCTGCACGGCAAAACCGGTGATACCTGAAACCAGTCGGGAGCAATTCATTATCTGCGTTGTATCCAGCTGCGTATTACAGCTAAAAACATCCTGACGAGTACGAATTGCCATCACCACTTCTTCTAATGATGCATTTCCGGCACGCTCACCTAAACCATTAATCGTACACTCCACCTGACGCGCACCATACTGAACAGCCGACAGTGAATTAGCCACCGCTAAACCCAGATCGTTATGACAATGCACAGAGAAAATGGCTTTATCAGAATTAGGGATACGCTCAATCAGGTTTTTAATCAGCAAACCAAACTGATCCGGCACATTGTAACCAACCGTATCGGGAATATTAATCGTCGTTGCACCGGCATCAATTACCGCTTCAATCACACGACACAAAAAGTCCAGCTCTGAACGCCCGGCATCTTCCGGCGAAAACTCGACATTACCGGTTAAGTTACGCGCCATTTTAACCGCGTTCACTGCCTGTTCAAGTACCGCATCAGGTTCCATACGCAGCTTCATTTGCATGTGAATCGGCGAGGTTGCAATAAAGGTATGTATGCGGGGGTTAGCGGCATTTTTTAATGCTTCACCGGCGCGACCAATGTCTTTTTCCAGTGCCCGCGACAGACCACATACGCTGCTATCTTTGATGATATCGGCAACGGCTTTTACGGCTTCAAAGTCACCGATACTGGCGATTGGAAAACCCGCTTCAATGACATCAACTTTCATCTTTTCAAGTGCTCTGGCGATCCGGACCTTTTCATCCTTCGTCATTGATGCACCGGGACTTTGCTCACCATCACGCAAAGTTGTATCAAAAATAATCAGCTTATCTGAACTCATTGTCTGCTCCATCATCCGGACAGTTATGCCGGAGACTATTCATTTGCTAACAACACATTGTGTTGTGAGAGTATTTTATAAATTCGATACGTATTAGCCTCGTCAGGACTTTTTAGTCTGCCTTACGGCAGCAGAGGAAATAAAACTGATAGCAGGAGTGTTTTAGGCAGGCACAATGAAACAGCATTTGCGTTAAATGCTGTCTGAGAAAAAGACTGTTTCATTGAATATTTCATAGATACTAGGAATATAGCGCCTTAACTAACGATTGCCAAGCCTGTCAGCCGGTTTTATTTCAAATTATTTATTTTCTTGCGTTGCTTTAGCCGGTTTAGTTTTCTTCGGGCTTTTGAATTTACGAGCCACTGATAATAAAGGCCCCGACAACATATAAAACACAAAACCAGCAAACAATACCTTTGGCGGATCGAATGAAGCAAACATCAATACCAGTACGGCCACCAGTAGAACGGTAAAGGGCACTTTATGTTTAAAGTCCACTTCCTTGAAACTGCTAAAAAGAAAATTACTCACCATCAGCAAGCCAGCCAGCAAAGTAATCACTGCAGCCGGTATAATCATATCTTTGCCGGCATAATCCTGATCAACGCAAACCCAGACAAAACCGACAACGCAGGCAGCAGCAGCAGGACTTGGTAACCCCATGAAATAACGCTTATCGGCGATTCCAACCTGCGTATTAAAGCGCGCCAGTCGAAGCGCAGCACCGGCGGTATAGATAAAGACAACCATCCAGCCCACTTTACCCCATTGCCAGCCTAACTCGGTCATTGATGACAGTGACCATGTGTACATAATAAGCGCCGGAGCAACACCAAATGAGACCATGTCAGCCAGGCTGTCAAACTCTGCACCAAAAGCTGTTTGAGTATTCGTCAGGCGGGCGACACGACCA
Organism: Gammaproteobacteria bacterium; assembly: GCA_029882215.1. GTDB lineage: Bacteria > Pseudomonadota > Gammaproteobacteria > SZUA-229 > SZUA-229 > JAUVDT01. Next base: position 5,478 of record JAOULC010000068.1, read on the forward strand.
TCCAGACCGTCCAGAATCATGGCGATAAAGATGGCGATTGCAGCATGCTCAAAACGACCATTCATTGCAGCAACAATGCCATAAAAACCACCGAATAATCCCGCCGTGGTAATCAGGTTAGGTAGGAGGTAAATGCCTTTACGGCGCTTGGTTTGCTGCTGTTCTGTTTCCATAGTTTCCGACATTGTTAAGCGGCCTAATTAAGAGTAAATGCTAGTTTAAATAAGATCATAGGATACCACAAATAAGAAAGGGCCCATAAGGCCCTTTCTCTAGATCGTCAGATAAATAAAAGCTTAGTTTTTAGCTTTATCAACAATCTTGTTGGCGCCAATCCACGGCATCATCTCACGTAATTTTCCGCCCACAACTTCAATTGGGTGTGCTGCGTTATTACGGCGACGAGCAGTCATTTCAGGATAGTTAGTTGCACCTTCCATAATGAAACGCTTAGCATACTCACCGTTCTGGATATTTTTCAGTGCTTCACGCATGGCTTTACGGCTTTCTTCGTTAATAACTTTATCGCCAGTTACGTATTCACCATATTCAGCATTGTTTGAAATTGAGTAGTTCATGTTCGCAATACCGCCTTCAAACATCAGATCAACAATCAGCTTCAGCTCATGCAGGCATTCAAAGTACGCCATTTCCGGTGCATAACCCGCTTCAGTCAGTGTTTCGAAGCCCATTTTAACCAGCTCAACTGCACCACCACATAATACAGCCTGCTCACCAAAAAGGTCAGTTTCAGTTTCGTCTTTGAAAGTAGTCTCAATGATACCGGTACGACCGCCACCAACACCTGAGGCATAAGACATAGCCAGCTCTTTCGCTTTACCAGAAGCATCCTGATACACAGCAATCAGATCAGGTACACCGCCGCCACGAACAAATTCGCTACGGACAGTGTGGCCAGGTGCTTTAGGAGCAATCATGATAACGTCCAGATCTTTACGCGGAACGATCTGGTTATAATGAATCGCAAAACCGTGTGCAAATGCCAGTGTTGCACCTTCTTTCAGGTTTGGCTCAATTTCATTTTTGTATATTGCAGACTGAAATTCATCCGGTGCTAACACCATAACAACATCAGCGGCTTTAACAGCATCAGTAATTGATTTTACAGTCAGGCCTTCGTTTTCTGCCTTAATAGCAGACGCTGAACCGGCGCGCAGTGCAACCGTTACATCAACACCAGTGTCTTTCAGGTTAAGTGCATGTGCATGGCCTTGTGAACCGTAACCAATGATGGCAACTTTTTTTGCTTTAATCAGTGAAAGGTTACAGTCTTTATCGTAATAAATGTTCATAGTTAATTCCTGAATCGAAAATTATAAATAAAATTAAATTTGCTTAAAGGCCGAGTACTTTTTCACCACGGCTAATACCCATCGCGCCTGAGCGAACCACTTCATGAATGCTGATACTGGATAATGATTGCAAGAATGCATCCAGTCTTTCACCCGGGCCGGTCAGTTCTACTGTATAAGTTGTATCGGTAACATCAATAATGTTGCCACGGAAAATATCCGCAAGCCGTTTAACTTCTGCGCGGGACTCGCCCACCGCCTCGACTTTAATCAACATCATCTCACGTTCAATATGAGCTGATTCTGTCAAATCAACAAGTTTTACAACGTCTACCAGCTTATTCAGCTGTTTTAAAATTTGCTCAACGATTTCGTCAGTACCTGAAGTCACTAATGTCATTCGTGAAAGCGAGGAATCATCGGTAGGAGCCACGGTTAATGACTCGATATTATACCCTCTGGCAGAAAACAATCCTGCCACCCGTGATAATGCACCTGATTCGTTTTCAATCAGTATTGATACAATATGCTGCATGATTACACTAACACCATTTCATTAAGGCCAGCTCCGGCCGGCACCATTGGATACACATTCTCATCGGGGTCGGTAACCACATCAAGAAATACCAGTCGATCTTTATACTTATTAAATGCATCTGCTAAAGCGGCATCTAAATCTTCCGGTTTTTCTACACGAATACCAACATGACCATACGACTCAGCCAGCGCAACAAAGTCTGGCAACACATTCATTACTGACTGTGAGTAGCGCTTGTCATAGAAAAATTCCTGCCACTGACGCACCATTCCCATAAATCCGTTATTGAGATTGAGGATTTTAATAGGTAAGCCATATTGCATACAAGTAGCCAGCTCCTGAATACACATCTGGATACTGGACTCACCGGTAACGCAAACCACGGTTTTATCCGGGTGCGCTAACTGCACACCTATCGCCGCAGGTAAACCAAAGCCCATCGTGCCTAAACCACCGGAGTTAATCCAGCGACGCGGCTCATCAAACTTATAATATTGCGCAGCCCACATTTGATGCTGACCAACATCCGATGTGACATAGGCCTCACCGTTAGTTATTTCATACACTCTTTTGATTGCATGCTGAGGTTTTATCAATGCACTTTCAGTGTCATATTTCAGGCAATCCTGAGCACGCCATACATCAATCTGCTGCCACCACTTTTCAAGTGCCGGCGTATCGACTTTAGCCTCTGACTCATTGATATGTTTTATCAGTGACTCAAGCACATCAGCCACTTCACCCACAATCGGCACATCAACCTGAACCGTTTTGGCAATGGATGCCGGGTCAACATCAATATGCACAATTTTTGCATCCGGACAGAATTTTTCCAGATTACCGGTAACGCGGTCATCAAAACGTGCACCGATCGCAATCAACACGTCACAGTGATGCATGGCCATATTCGCTTCGTAAGTACCGTGCATGCCGAGCATACCAACAAACTGCTTGTCGGTTGACGGATAAGCACCCAGCCCCATTAAGGTATTAGTAATCGGATAACCTAAATGTTGCGTGAACTCTCTTAACTGCTGGCAACCATTACCTAAAATAACACCACCACCGGTATAAACCATTGGCTTCTTAGCCGATAAGATTAATTCTACCGCTTTCTTGATCTGCCCTACATGGCCTTTTGTAACAGGACTATAAGAACGCATCGTGATTTTTTTCGGGTAACTAAACTCAAAACTCTGGGCCGTCACATCTTTAGGCACATCCACCACAACCGGACCGGGGCGACCCGAAGATGCCACGTAAAAAGCTTTCTTAATAGTCTCGGCTAAATCTTTAACATCCTTAACCAGAAAGTTATGTTTAACGATCGGCCGTGTAATACCGATAGAGTCACACTCTTGAAACGCATCATTACCAATCAAATGAGTTGGCACCTGACCTGTAATGACCACCATTGGAATAGAGTCCATATACGCAGTCGCAATGCCTGTCACCGCATTTGTCGCGCCGGGGCCCGAGGTGACCAGAACAACACCCGGCTGACCGGTAGCACGCGCATAGCCATCAGCCGCATGAGTGGCAGCCTGTTCGTGACGAACCAGGATATGCTTGACATCTTCCTGCTTATACAATGCATCATAAATATGCAGGACGGCACCGCCTGGGTAACCGAACAGATACTCAACACCTTCTTCTTTAAGGCATCGAACCAGAATTTCTGCACCTGTTAATTCCACGTAATCAAACTCCAGAGTCTTTACTTAATTAGTTAAAAAGTCTTGAATAACCTTAAAAATCATACACTTTTAGCCACAATAGTAGCCGAACAGGTGAGTCTAATACGGATGAATGTAAAATTCACGTAAAAAATTAGCAAAATTCAGTATTTTGATACTTATGCCTTAAAACATCTCAAAAAAACATTGGAATCAACAGCAATTAAGCCACTGTATAAACATTCGGCATAAAAAAACCCCGGCATAGCCGGGGTTTTTACAAACTTGCTAAACGCCTGACTAAAAGTCGTTTAACTTACCACCCGCCACCGCTTTTAATGCACTGTTAATGCCGCCAGGCGCACCCATGATATTCATAAAGCTGTTCTCGCCAGCCATACTCAAATCAGGAAAACTCAAGGCAATACGAAAACGACCGTTTAAGGCTTCTATTTTATTCCCAAAAACAACCATCTCATAAGGCAGGTGTGCTAAATGCTTTTCCTTGTCAAAGTCGATCACACTCATAATATACCCGTCATCCTGATATTTATTAAACATCTTTGGTGACTTAAGGCCCACTCCGTAAATAGTGACATCTTTACCCGGTATATCCACGCGATAAACCTTGGTAGCACCCACTTTATTTGACTTAAAGCCTTTTTCTATCTCCGCTATCGCCGCCTTGTAAGAGTTATGCTCGGCAATTGAATTGGGCTCATCAAACTCTTCCATGCCCCACGCATAGTTGTATTTACGCAGCTTTTTCTCGCTTAAGCCTTGCGAACCAAAGTCTTTTTCATAACCCAGTGCCGCTATTAAGTCAGCACGAACACTCTTGAAGTTATTTTTAAAGCGATAGCCATAAGCCATATACTCAGGGTTTGCAAAAGCAACCTGCACTTTACCATTAACATTGCTCACCGAAACACGCTGTACAGCACCATAAGCACCACGCTCTTCATCTTTCACAATATTTAAAATGGTTTTATTGGTCACCGATAAAACATGCGCATTTTCATAAGGCGAATAATCACCAACAATATCAAAACCCGCTTTAGTTAATGCGCTCTTTGTACTTGCTATTACCGCCGAAAAGTCGCCGGCTGGTGTTTTAGCCATAACAAATGGCTTATACAGCACATCATCTGCCGCATACGAAGATGACAGTGATGACAAACTGAGCGAGATAACAGCAAGCAGGAATTTGAATGACGCTTTTTTGAACGAAAGTTCCATATGGAAATCTCCGAAAAAAATGAAAAATGCCGGACAGGGTGAACACCCAATCCGGCGAACAAACTCTATAGTAACCTAATTTTAGAATTTATTAGAGTACATAAACTGCCAGTTAGTTTGAGCATGTGTTGTTGTTACACCGCTACCGCCTGTTACTGATACTTCAGGTGCAATCGTCAAAGAAAAATCAATACCTGATGTTTTATCAAGTGCATGACCCACACCCAGTGTGTAATGATTTTCAATGGTTGCCGGGAACATTGGATTTACATATGCATCAGGTACTGGATTAGAAGAGCTATTCAGACCAGCGCGTAATGACGTCGCTGAACTTAATTTATATGCGCCACCAAGCTGTACAACAGTTTGATCCTCCCAGTTCTGGTACATTTCTACATCAAACGCAGCGCCACCAAACCCACCATTAGAAGGGATTGCATCAGCAGTGAATGACATACGGAAAGAATCCATGACATCCGCCCATTGAATAACTTTAACATCAGCCGCAAACATCCACTTATCCTGCGTATATGCCATACCTACACCAATTTGAGCAGGGAACTGGAAGTCATTAACACTTAGTTTACCTGTTAATGGCAAGGTCATATCAGCAAATGTACCACTTGGCGTACCAGTCGTTGCCCAACCCACATCAGCAGTAACAGCCATCGAAACAGTCGCATTATTCGTTTCCAAGTCATCCATGGCCGTTTTCGCATGGTATGTCGCGCCAACCGTCAGATTATTATTTACTTTATAAGTAAGACCAATTTTACCTGTTATGCCTGCACCAGTCGCTTCCCCTGTATAATCACTGTCATTTGAAAAGTCAAAGCGAACACTATTCATGCCCGTAATAACTGTACCGAAAGCCGCTACTAGGCCATCAACCATTGTACCGCTTGCAGTACCCGCTGATTGAGTACCACCTAATGGAGCGATAAAGTCAGCAAATTGAGTACCACCCATTGCCA
>JAOULC010000014.1 GCA_029882215.1 Gammaproteobacteria bacterium
AGAGACGGGGGTATTATCTGTTGCTGTCTGACCGGTAGATATTGTATTTGTAGCACCATAAGAATCTGTAACCGTTAAACTAACACTGACTGTTCCTTCATTTGGAAAGATATAAGTGAGTTCTTTTTCATTAAAGACCTCTTCACCAATTTCAGCACTATTAACTATCCACTGCCAGCTAACAATACTGTCTTCTGGATCCGGGTCATACGACAGATCAGTAAAGCGAATATAGTCACCTTCAACCGGCTGATTGGGTAAGAATTCAAACCTGGCAACAGGTGGCAGATTGACATTATCAAAATACGCCCACGAGGAATGTGCTTCATTACTGTCGCCTGACAGCCCGTATTCCAGAGTCAGCTCAGAGCCATCAACCGGTAAATTTGATAATTTAGCGACAACCCAGCCAGTATCGAGAAACTGTCCACGCTTACCGACATCAATCACAATATCACACGGCAGTTGAGAACATGTCATGACCTGTCCGTCGGGCATGGTAAACACTAACGGATTACCCTGTTCGTCACTGATAGTGGCAGACTCTACAGATGGACCAGTGAGCTTGATGGTAAAGTGATCATATCCCCTGTGTTCCCATGAAAATAATCTAAAGCTTAAGAGAATGTGATCGCGCACAGAGTAGAAATGTTGCGCTACAGAATTGAGGCCACTCGGTTGTTTTTCGGATACTGCCTTAGGTGAGCCAAGTCTTAGCATATGCTGATTTTTATAAGGCAACACCGTAATATTCATATCATCATAAGTGGATGAGTCAGCAGGACCATCTTGACTTGTAACAATGACACTGTCTGATTGTGTAACATCCCAGGCTGAAAGCCCTGATTCGAAACCCGAATTAACAAGACCAGATGCATATAGTGATTGACTTAAGGAAAACAAAAAAGAAGTAGAGAAAACTATAATAAAGACACGCATAACGATCACTCCTTTTTATGCAGTACAATCCGTTAATTCATGATAAAGAATGTGTTAAAACCACCTGTATAAACTTAAATAGCTGATTATTTTCAAGAGTGCAGATCTGAAGAATAATTAACAAGACAACAGATATATTATGAAAATTTAAGTTTATACCATAAAAATACTTAAGACTAAAAAAAAGTATTTTTACAACGAGATTTATCCAAAAAATGGTTTACAACCATAAACCCAATTAATTGTTGTGGTCAAAATAATATATAAATTACCGTAAATATTTATGAAGCATATTTGATGCCAAAATAAATTATTAGTACCTAAACAAAGACTTATACAAGCCGCTGACATAAAGAAACAAAATATGTAAAGATAACTGACTAGTTGTATAGCGGTATATATCTGTAGACAGTTGGAGTTTTATATAACAGTAATTTTTACATGTCCAATAAGTATATTTATGCTAAGTTATAATTAATAATTATAAATCCTTAATATTAAATATTTAATTAATACAAAACATGATAAAACAAAACCATTACTGGTAATAATCATGAATAAACGACATGGATAGATTTTAAATTGCTGCTAAAAGAAACAGGAAAATTCTTTCTTATAAGCGACAGCGAGCTGCCAAAAGTCTTCTATTTCTATTGCCTGTATTTTTTAATTGGAACCGGAATGGCCCTCGGAAGAGGAACCGCTGATGCACTATTTTTTAAGCGGTACGGTATCGATTATCTGCCTGTAATGTATATCATTGTCAGTGTAACACTCTGTTTATCTAGTCTTTTATATGCAGCACTCGCTGATAGAATTCCCGCAGAAAAGTTTTTTAAGTATCTGTTTTCTATATTAGCTATCCTCCTTATTGGAAACTGGCTTGCGATCTCAGAAACAGATAGCGGTCTTTCTTACCCGCTCTATTTTATAATTTACGAGGTAGCATCTGAATTACTGGTTATCCATGCAGCGCATTACTTTAGTCAAAATTTTGATACCTTACAGACCAAAAGGCTCTCACCAGTTATTATGAGCGGTGCACAAATTGGTGCTATATTTGGCGGTATTTTTCTCGCTACTGCATCTCATCTCGTAGGAGTACAGAATATTATTCTTATATGGTGCCTGCTGCTGAGTCTAAGCCTATTGATCATTACCATCAGGCACCGCCAGACAGGACCTTCTCCTTATTACAGAGCTGGCTACAAAAGCAACAATAAGATTGAACAGTCAGTCAGTGATATAAAAGAAGGCCTGTCATTACTTAAACACTCAAATTTACTGAGGGCCATGTCATTTTCACTTTTTTTCATGGTCATTACATTTTATGTAATGTCCTATTCAGTTAACAGAATATATACCGATACATTCACTTCAGAGGAATCGCTAACAGCATTTTTTGGTGTGCTGAGTGCGGTTAATAGTGTTGCTGCCCTGTTCATTCAGTTGTTTATAACAAACAGATTAATTAGGCGATTTGGTGCAAAGAAGATAAACCTGATTTTCCCAATCACCAGTATATTCAGTTATCTGGCATTATTAATTAGCTTTGCACTGCCCAGTGCAATTATGGCAAGTTTCAATAAAGATGCGCTAATGATAGCGGTGCGCAATCCAGTAAGAAATATATTTTTTAGCGCCCTGCCTGACAATATTCAGGGGCGAGCCAGAGCAACCTCGATAGTGGTAGTAATGCCAATAGCACTGTCATTAACCGGTGCTCTTATCTGGATAATGCAATCATTTGAAAATCCTGTATATTTAATCGCTTTAGGTATTAGTTCAGCACTTTTATATTTATATTATTGCAGGCAAACCAACAAAGCCTATGTAGCAGAAATGGTGTTACATCTTAAGAAAAAACTATTCATACCTGAAACTGATAAGAGAATAAATACCGGAACACATGACAAGGAACTGCTTGAAGAATTGTCTCTTAGTCTTACAAAAAAGAATACACTAACAGTCGATTTGGCACGTTATATCACGACTTACTTTCCGTTCAATGCGAATCAGTTGATTCTTAATAATATTGACAACACTGACAAAGCAACTAAAGATGAAATAATTCATTTACTCGGTAAAAATTACACCAAAGAGCTGCATTTTTATTTGAAATCTGAAATTAATACGACTGACATACATCTTAAACATACAATACTAACAACACTTTTTGAATCAAGAAATACAGACAGCTTCAGCTTAATAACAGACAGCCTGAACAGTGACAGCCCAAGACTACAAGCAGCAGGTATATACGGTTGCCTTATATTTGATGATGAAAACAGCTACGAAAAGGCCATTTCAGTATGGACAGAGCTGACCGAATGTAATCACATAAATTCAAGACTGGCATCGCTAGAGTTAATAAAATGCATTAATACTAGCAATTCAGATCACACCTTAATACTCGATAACTATAAAATCATTATTAGTAATTTGCTGAAAAGCGAGCAATACAGAGCACTTAAATTAACCCTTATAAACCTGCAAAACTGGCCTGAAGATAAATTTGATGAAATCAGTGAGCTAATATATGAGACTTATAAACGGACACCTCCCTGCATCAGGTTACTTTGTATAAAAGTATGCCACCTGATGTCAGATTACATGCAGCTATTATTTATGCAGGAGGTCCTTGAAGACAACAGCCAGCTGGTAAGAGATCAGGCTGTAGAAAAACTTATCACATCTGAATCATACAGTCCGACAGACCTGGTTAAATGGATTACTACTTACAATAAGGGCTCACCACGTTCTCAATTATCGGTACTAAAAGTACTCCAGCAGCACAATACATCCAAACAGTTAATGAAAGATATTGCTATTGCTAAAGCTAAAGATGCACAGTTAATAACAAAGGCGATCAGAATTATTAGTGTCGACCCGAGAAAAAAATCAATACCATCGCTGGAGTTACTAAACTACACATTAACTGACAGACGACAGCAAATCATTGACCTGACACTTTTTGCCATGCATACACTTGAAGATCCAAATAACATCGATGTAGTAAGAGCAGGTATAAAAAGCCATAACCCGCGACATATAGCGAATGCTTGTGAAGTACTTCTGAATTTGAACGAAAGAGAGATCGCAGACATATTAATTGATATATTCGAAGATCTAAATCATAAAAAGAACGAGATATCATATAATGAAGCAAAAGATTTTAGCTGCACTCTGGATATACTATTATGGTGCAGTAAAAGACTGGATCCCTGGTTACAGTGCTGCTCTCTTAATGCTAAAGATTTATATGTACAATAATAAGATTAAACGAAACATATATGACTGATATATTTGAAAGAATTCTATTACTTAAACGGTCATCTGTTTTTAGTAAAATACAGACTGAAGACCTCCAGATAGTTGCACAATCACTTGAATTAGCATCGTACTCTAAAGGTGACAGGATTTTTGACATCGACGACGACGGAGATCTTATGTATATAATCCAGCAAGGTTGCATTGGTATCTCCACACATAATGACCCCACTATAAGGGAATTTATCGTGACATTGAAAGCCGGCGACTGTTTTGGTGAAATGAACTTACTGGATGAATTACCACGGTCAGCGACAGCACACGTCATTGAAGATGCAGCTTTACTTTGCTTACATAAAGAAAAACTTCATGGTCTTATCGTTAATTACCCTGAGCTCAGTCTCGGAATCCTTAAGAGCCTGAGCATAAAATTAAGAGAAACAACCATTATGCTACAGCAGTGCAATAGTGAACTAGAGAAATAGTATTATATTAAATGGAACTCTTCAATGAAGTATAGCTAATCATACTGCTAAACCAGTATCAGGCTAGTGCTTTCTTTTTAACCATGGTTAATCTGTTACGACCGTCATCTGTTTGCTGATAGCTCATCTGATCAAGATTTTTTTTCATTAAGTACACGCCCATTCCACCCTTGCTTCTCCTGGACAATGGAACATTCAGATCCGGAGCTATTTTTTTTGTTGGATCATATAACCGGCCACAGTCAGTCAGCACAACAATCAGTGCATTTTCATGTTGCTCGACATCTACTTGTATTTCACCTTCACAGCCACAATAACCGTGTAGAATAATATTTGTAACTGCCTCATCTGTAGCTAATTTAATATCATAAATCTCAGCATTGCTGAGACCCAGCGCTTTTGCCTGAGCCTCAACAAATTCATACGCCAGTGATAAGTGCTCGTAATCAGCAGGTATTACAATCCTAGCCATTCTGGTATTAGAGTTCTATTTTAAATATCAGAATGCAGAAATTGCTTCATCTAAATCAGAATAGATGTTTATATAACTGTCAAAACCCAGTGTTTTAACAATTCTACTGACTTCATCTGTCGGGTTAAGCAGCCCAAGATGAGGCGTTTTACCGCCATCAGTTATACCACCAAGCATACTATAGATTGAATGCATGGCTTTAAATCCGGCGCTGGACATATACCCTACCTCTGTCATATCCAGTAGCATATAGTCGGCTCCTTCTTTCTTCTCTTCTTCTGCTTTTTCTTGCAAGCTTGTATAGGTACTGGCATCCACCTGACCGATGAGCTGCAAAACGGTAACCGGTACCCGACCTTCTTTATTAACAACATTTATTTTCAAACTTGACATTCCATCCTCCAGTTGGCTTTTATGGCCAAGAAAATTAACTATTGAATAATACTCATCCCTGCCTGTCTCTTAAGTGCCAGCATAGTAATATCATCCGACTGTGTAGCACCTAAAGTAAACTTCCTTATATCTGCTTCTATTCCACTCAATACATCTTCTGTCGATTGAGTGCTATTGCACAAATAATTTTGTAACCTTTCCATTCCATATTGTTCATTATATATATTCATTGCCTCGGTTACACCATCTGTATAACCTAACAAAATATCACCCTCATCAAGATGGGCTTTCTTTACTTCAAAGTGCGCACCGGGAAACAATCCAACTACCGGACCTGTTGTACCCAGCTCATACTTGATTTTTTTATCACCTATAATTTCGACTGTTTCATGCCCACAGTTCACATAACTTATATCACCAGTTTTTAAATCAATCATGGAAAAAAATACTGTTGCAAACATATTTGAACGACCATGTGTCATGGAGATATAATTATTAGTCAGTGAAATACTTCTTAACAGCAATTCTTCGGGCATATTGGCGGTATTTTTATCTCCAATGAAAATATTCGAATCGAAGTATTTTTCAGCATTGGTAGAGGCACGTAACAGACTCCTGAACAATGTCATAAATAAAGCAGCTCCGACACCTTTATCAGCCACATCGGCAATTATGAATGCAAGCTGGCCGTTTCGATCGACAATAAAAGCATCATAGAAGTCACCGGCACATTCACGAGCCGCATGAAAATAATCGGCCAGCTCCCAGCCATCTATCTCCGGCAATTTTTCAGGGAGAAACCCTGACTGTATTTTACGACCAATCTTTAACTCGGTTTCTAACTCCCGAATCTGCAAATAATCATTTGATATATCAGTTACCCGACTGCGCATTGAGCTGCATAAGGAGGAAATAATAGACGTTGTTATCTCAGGTGTCTCTCTCATAAGTTCGTGCAATGTTTGCTTGGTAATCTCAAGTAATATTGTTTCAGAAACAGCAGATATAGATGCACTGCGCACATCATTATCCAGTATAGCCATTTCACCAAACACTTCGCCTGCGCCTATCTTGTTGTATACAATATCATTATCATGCACTTTTACTGAACCAGTATGGACGATGTACATAGAAGAGCCAGTTTGCCCTTTTTCAAAAACTAATTTATCTGGAGGAATAACGAGAACATCGACTAACAAGGAAATCTTTTTTACAGTCGACTCACCAGCGTGTGAAAAAAAACGGGATTGTCGTAGTGTTTTTAGAATATCAGACTGTTTCACAGGGAGATCTATATCAACATCCATTTAGATAGCACTCTCTATATTTTTAACGAGGGCAAACCATATGCATCAATCATATTACATTTTGTTAAAAACAAAAACTATATATGTGAAATATTATGATTTATAAAAATATCATACCTGAAATATATAGTGCATATATTTTATATTTATAGGAGCCATAGACCTTACTTATAAGCCGGCCTTAACAACCACAAAATGATCATCAGAGTTGATTTTGTTACTTTCTGTACACCGCTTGATATAAACACAAAAAAAAATACACCTTATACTATTTCATTACTACTGCGCATAAAGTCATATTTCTTATGCATAAAAAAGCCAGATAAATCTGGCTTTTCCTGGCTAAAATAATATCAGCTATTTATGCAGATGATTTTGCACCTGTAACATCCATATCATCATTATCCTGCATAACTTCATCATACCAGAGATCATGATGTTGTTTTGCCCAGTTCTCATCTACTTCGCCGGTAAGCATTCCATCGAGTGAGCCTTCACTGCCAAGGGTTCCGATGTAGATATGACCAAAAGCAATCGATATCCAGATGATAGATAATGCACCATGTACCAGATTTGCATTTTGCATAGTACTGCGAACTTGTTCCAGGTTTGGAAAATCAAGAATTAATCCGCTGATGCCTACAGTTAGACCAACCAGTGTAACGATCCAGAACCAGACTTTTTCACCACCATTGAAGCGCCCACAACTAACGTGCTGATTACCAATGATGCCGCCGCCACCGGCTTTAAACCATTTGATATCATTGTCGTTAATCATATTATGTTTAATCCAGCTAAGAATTAAAATAACCAGTACCGCGACAAACAATGGACCGAGATAATTATGCACCGCCATTGCAAGAGACGCATAAGCAGCAAAACCATCACCACCCAATACCGGTATTAAAACGTATCTGCCAAACAACATGCTAAGGCCTGTAATCGCTAGAATGATGAATAACGACGCCACGGTCCAGTGGATGATACGATCAAAAATACTCCAGCGTGTGATTGTTTTACCAGAACGTCCATTATCCAGTTTCATGCCACCCGATTTAAGGTGATACAAAAGAATGGTCAGCAGACTGATTAGCACCAGATAACCACCAATGGTGGCAACGGCACCATTACGCAGCCGGCGCCAGTTTTCTCCTGCACTCTGAATCAGTACATTTTTTTCCAGCCTGTTTATGTCTGTATAACCTTCCTCTCCGCCACGAACAGCACGCCAGTAATTGGCACGCGGGTTTGATTCTGCAGTTTGATCAGCTGCATTCGCTGTAGATATTACATCTGTATAGACGTAACCACCTAAAGGCATTAACACTACTGATAAAACCATAATAAGAAATGACCAGCCCATCATGCGCTTGCGGCGTGACAGACGGGAGTCCTTATTGCTGCTTATCTGTTTAGTCATTATAACTCTCCACCTTAACGGTCGGTCTGAACCATATCAAAACGTTCACGTAAGCGTTCTTTATGTGCACTGGATTTTGATGCGCTTAGTAAAGGATCGATAGGCCCTTTATAAACACCCGGTGCATGCATCCCAGTCACGACATCGTCATAACAAGCCGTTAGTAAGACACTGCTTAGCAACATGATCATGATGCTGAAAACTCTTAGCATTTTTACGTCCCCGTTTATTAGTTGTCTCATGAAAACGAGACTGCTTTAACAACAGCCTCGTTTCACTTTTAGGATTTGCCGTAAGCCTTGTCCCATCCCCAGGTTTGAGGGCGGTCACTGCGGCGCAGCGTACGTTCTCTGTAAATACCTGAGACGATATCTCCATCACCCGCCAGCAATGCTTTGGTAGAACACATTTCAGCACATAATGGTAGCTTGCCTTCTGCAATACGGTTACGACCGTATTTTTCGCGTTCAGCTTCAGAGTTATCTTCTTCAGGGCCACCGGCACAGAAAGTACATTTATCCATTTTTCCACGCACGCCAAAGGCAGACTGCTGTGGATACTGTGGTGCACCAAACGGACAGGCATAAGAGCAATAACCGCAACCGATACACTGATCCTTGTCATGCAGCACGATGCCGTCGTCAGTTGTATAGAAACAATCGACCGGGCAAACCGCAGCACATGGAGCATCGGTACAATGCATGCAGGCTACTGAGATTGATTTTTCCCCGGGCTCACCGTCTCCAAGTGTTACCACTCGACGACGATTAACACCCCAGGGCACTTCATTTTCATTCTTACATGCTGTGACACAACCGTTACACTCTATGCACCGTTCTGCATCACACAAAAACTTCATACGAGCCATTTTTTATTCTCCTCGTTGTTTTCTTTGTCGCGGCCTGTTTAAGCGCGTGTTATTTTACAGAGTGATGCTTTTGTTTCCTGCATCTGTGTCACTGTGTCATAGCCATAAGTAAAGACAGTATTTGCTGCTTCACCGACTACATATGGCTGCGTACCTTCGGGGTATTTATCTCGCAGATCTTTACCCTGGAACACACCACCAAAATGGAACGGCGTAAACACAACACCTGGCGATACACGCCGGGTTAACATCGCTTTGACTTTAATGCGAGAACCTTCAGGCCCTTCAACCCAGACATCCTGACCGTCTTTAATGCCAATGTTATTGGCATCAGCCGGATTCACCTCAACAAACATATCCTGTTGCAGTTCTGCCAGCCATGGGTTTGAACGCGTCTCTTCACCACCACCTTCGTATTCAACCAGACGTCCACTGGTGTGGATCAATGGATACTCCTTGGAGTAATCTTTGGCCTGAATTGAAGCATAACGAGTCGGTAAACGATAATGTGATTTACGGTCTGCAACAGTTGGGTACTTTTCTACCAGGTCACGGCGTGAAGTATAAAGTGGCTCACGATGAACCGGCACAGGATCAGGGAATGTCCAGACAACAGTTCTTGCCTTGGCATTACCAAACGGTGCACAGCCATGTTTAATGGCTACACGCTGAATGCCACCGGACATATCAGTCTTCCAGTTTTTACCTTCCGCCGCGGCTTTCTCAGTAGCTGTCAAATCATCCCACCAGCCTAACTTTTTCAGCAAGTCTGCGCTGAACTCAGGATAACCATCTTTCAGTTCAGAGCCTTTACTATAAGAGCCATTCGCCAGCAAGCTTTCACCGTTACGCTCAACACCAAAGCGAGCACGGAAGGTTAAACCACCCTCTGAAACCGGCATATTTGTGTTATACAAAATCGGTGTACCTGGGTGCTTCTGCTCTGGTGTACCCCAGCAAGGCCAGGGTAAACCGTAATACTCGCCATTGATTGGGCCACCCTCAGCTTTAAGCGAGGTCGTATTAAAAGTATGCCAGTTTTTCTGATGTTCTTTGAGACGTTCAGGGCTGTGACCGGTGTAACCTATCGTCCACATGCCACGGTTAAATTCGCGGGTAATGTCTTCGATAACAGGCTCACCATTTTCAACTTTAATATTTTTGAATAACTGATCAGCAAAGCCCAGTTTTTTCGCAAACTTATACATGATGTTATGGTCAGGTAATGACTCGAATAACGGATCGAAAATCTTATCACGCCACTGCAGTGAACGATTTGATGCTGTGACTGAACCATAAGTTTCAAACTGTGTGGCAGCCGGCAATAAATAAACACCATCTTTACGATCGTGCATAACGGCAGATACAGTTGGGTACGGATCAACAATAACCATCAGGTCAAGTTTTTCCATGGCCTCTTTCATTTCCTGACCACGAGTCTGACTGTTTGGCGCATGCCCCCAAAGTACCATGGCTTTTACATTGTCTCGTTGTGCAATGTTGTCTTTATTTTCAAGCACACCATCAATCCAGCGCGATACAGGAATACCACTGGTGTTCATTGGTGAAACATCTTTGCCCTTCGACTGTTCAAAGCTGCCCTGATCAAAACGGCCTTTCATCCATTCATAATCAAGATCCCAGACTTTTGACCAGTGCTTCCACGCGCCTGCTGATAAACCGTAATAACCCGGCAGACTGTGTGAAAGAACACAGAAGTCAGTTGCACCCTGAACATTGTCATGACCACGGAAGATATTTGTACCGCCGCCTTCAACACCCATATTGCCCAGTGCTAACTGGAAAGTGCAATAAGCACGTGTATTGTTATTACCTGTGTGATGCTGAGTACCACCCATGCACCATACAAAAGTACCCGGACGATTTTTTGCCATCATTTCAGCAGCAGCTTTTACTTCAGTTTCAGCAACACCGCTAACACGCTCTACTTCTTTTGGATTCCACTTTGCGACTTCTTTGCGGATTTCGTCAAGACCATAAACACGCTGATTAATGAAACTTGCATCTTCCCATTTGTTTTCAAAGATATGCCACAACATACCCCAGATAATAGGAACATCACTACCCGGACGAATGGCTAAATGAAGGTCACTGTGTGCCGCAGTACGGGTGAAGCGCGGATCGATCACCACAACTTTCGCGCCGCTTTCTTTAGCTCGCATAATGTGCTGAACGGCAACAGGGTGTGCTTCAGCAGGATTAGAACCAATCAGTAAAATCGATTTGCTGTTATGCATATCATTAAATGAGTTGGTCATTGCACCGTAGCCCCAGGTGTTTGCAACACCAGCTACCGTGGTTGAATGACAGATCCTCGCCTGATGATCGACATTATTCGTGCCCCATATAGCCGCGTATTTACGGAACAAATAGGACTGCTCGTTATTGAATTTTGCAGAGCCTAACCAGTAAACAGAATCAGGACCCGATTTCTTTCTGATGTCCAGCATCTGGTCGCCGATTTCATCAATCGCCTGATCCCATGACACTCGCTGCCACTTACCATTAACTAATTTAGTAGGGTACTTAAGACGACGCTCGCCATGACCATGTTCACGTACTGAGGCACCTTTGGCACAGTGTGCACCTAAGTTAAACGGATGATCGAAGGCAGGCTCCTGACCTGTCCACACACCATTTTCAACTTCAGCGTAAATACCACAGCCGACTGAGCAGTGCGTACAAACTGATTTTATTGTTTTTACATCACCACCTGTTGCTGACGACTTAGCATTCGCTTTTTTCATCATCGTCGGTGACAGCATTGTTGTCAGAGCCGCACCACCGGCAGCCAGTCCTGAACGACATAAAAATGTACGTCGGTCGATACCATTACCGCTAGACTGACGATTAGTAGTATTAACTACCTTCGCCTCTTCTACGGCCTGACCTACGACTTGGGTCTGAGTTTGTTTTTTTCTCAGTTTCATCTAAAGCCCCTCACTATAAATTCGAATTTTACTGTCTGATTCATTAAAAGTTAGCCGCGGGTACTGTTGTAATAATCGCGTATATGCTGTGTTTCTTCATAACCTTTTGACTTTTTATCTACAGCTGTAACTTCAGCTTCTGCAGCTATCGCGCTCTGACCTGTTGCGGCAACAATAGCCACTGCGCCACCGGTTGCGACAGCGCCTTTTAAAAATTCACGACGTGACTTGTTTGATTTTTCTTTCATCAGTCTCTCCACTCTCTTTTAATTTTGTGCTTACACATTTAATATTTCTAAACCATCATTGAGAAATAGCGGTTTTCAATTTCTAAAAACGCATCCCCTAATTCGCCAACAGCCCGGTAAAACCCGGATGTTTCTGACTGCTGTAAGTCCTGAAAAAACCGGCTCATCCAGTTGCTGATAAAATCCGTATAAAATGCTTTTTCAGTTTCAAAATCTGTTTCATCATCGATAATCAGTTGCGCCATGACTTCGCATAAAGCAGCAACATGATCCTCCGGTTCGTGTACATCTTCCTGATGTTCAAAACCCAGCTCCAGTAATCGCTGCCTGAGGTGAGCCAGTGGTTTTTCCATTAAAAATCCGGTTAAATACCAGGACCCAAACGGTACCAGTTCACCTTTGCCTACACCGATAAATAAGAGTTGATATTCATCGGCAATCGCCTCAGCATTATTTCTTTCTGCTGCCAGCTTCAACATACTCCAGGCATTGACAATATGCTTCTCATCATCCTTCTCAGCATCTATGCCACCCAGCTGAGCAAGCAATTCCTGACTGGGTGAATTTGCCAGTAAGGCCGCCAACAAGGCATAACTGTTGGCGCGGATTTGCTGGCTTTCTTCCAGTGGTTTATCTGCTGTGTCTTGCGCTGTGTCTTGTTCCACACATGTTTGATTCGACATGTTTTTATTCCTTATTACGTTGTATATTGCACATATTGAGCCATGTTTTTCAGGAAAATAAGGGGCATTAAACGGAAAATAGGGAGAGTGAGACTCAAAACTCTTATTTTATTTTCATCCCTCAGGCCAAAATGACGCGACCCAGCCATTTTGGCCTGTTTTTTAATGCGATTGCTCCAGCTCATTACTGAACATATCCCTTACCCGACAGTCTTCACACATCTTCAGCCTGTTCATCGCCTCTTCGGACTGATACATAGAGTGACCACTTAATTTTTCAGTAATATTGCTGATCATTTTATGTGTAGCAAAAGGTTTGCCGCAGCCGATACAGCAAAAAGGCGCTTCTTCATTTAGCAGGCGTTGCTGACGCTGCAGGTTAGGACTGTAGTTATATCTTGATGACAGTGTTATCGCTATTTCAGGACAGGCTGAGCTACAAAGTCCACACTGTACACAATTTGATTCTTTAAATTTTAATTGCGGCAGGTCTTTACCATCTTCCAGTGCAGAGCCGGGGCACACAGAAACACAGGCCATGCAAAGCGTGCATTTTTCTTTATCAACCAGTATTTCACCAAACGGTGCACCAGCGGTTAAAGCCACTACCTCCGCCGGAGCAGGCGCAAATTTATAAAGATGATCAACCGCCAGACGCAAAGCACTGCGTTTGTCATTTAGCGCCATATACGTGGCTGGTGTTACGCTTTCAAAGCTATTACTGTGAACTTGAATCTGCGGGCTTGTATCATTGTCAATGGACTGTCGCTGCAGACAGTTTGCATCCAGCCCCATGCCGGTAATTATTTCATGTGCGTATATCAGCTGATTATCAAGTGCTGCTATCACTTCACTGGCGGTGTTTTTGTGGGTTAATAAAACGACCTCATGTGCACCATAAGCAAAAGCTGTCAGCCATACTTCGATACCCACCGAAGCCGTCTCTTCTAACTGAACAGGGATAAAACTTTGAGCCCCCAGGGCATCCATTAAAGGGGTTTCCTGCTCACCATAAAAAACAATAACCGCTTGCTGACCACCGGCTTCGTGATAGGCTTTCAGCATGTAACGTAATTTTTTCAGCGTATCCTGCAAACGTGGATAAACGTACTGAATAGCACCGGCAGGACAAACCGTTGCACAGACACCGCCACCCTGACAGAGAAACGGATCCACTTCGATTTTATCTTTAAGCGAGCTGATCGCACCAGCCGGACAGGCCTGAATACATCGCTGACAAGCTTTTAAACCGCTGTTGCCATGGGCACATATATCGGCGTTATATTCAAAGAATTTAGGCTTTTCAAACTCACCGGTCATATCCGGAACGGTTTTAATCACCTCTTCCAGCTCAAGATCATTTTTTGCTGTGAAGTAACCAAACGGCAGCAGACTGGTATTCATTACAGGCTCTGCGGACAGGTCGATCACCATATCAAAGGTGCTTTGTTCCGAGTGATAAACCTGTATCAGGTTAACGGTTTTACCAGCCACTTCCAGCTCGGCAAGATAAGCACCAAGATGCCCCGTTAAACCACTTAGCTCACCATAAGCCAGCGCTGCCTTTTGATCTAATGAATCAAAATTGACAGCATCATTTTTTCGCGTGATCAGAACAACCAGCAACATCGACTCATGTAACCGATTAACCACATGAGTGACTCTGTCATCGCTGCCGATGATCAGCACATGGTTTTTTGCCTGATAAGATACCAGTGAGGTTGATTCAGCCGATAACAGACAAGCTGCATTCAATGCAGCCTCAATCGCGATACTATTATTTGTTAGCATTGTGCTAATTACTCCCACTATCCAGTCATTTACTCATGTTTGAGATTGTTTTTATTGCTTAATAACTCTTTTATTTCCAGCGCTTCTGCTTCGGCATCTTTATCTGTTACCTCAGTATCAATCGCCACTTGCTGAGCTTCCTCCTCTGACTCCTGAACTTGACGAGTGAGCACCTCTTCAGGTTCGGCATCATCCCTGCCTTCAGGACGTTCATCTGCTTCTTGATCCGCCCGTGCTTTAGCTTCAGCTTCGGCTTTTTCCTCTTCTTTTTTCTTTTCGCGGCTTAACATGCGTTTCATTTCTTCGGTGACCAGATCACCCAGAGGCTCGAAGTCAGTGAAGTCTTCGGCGTAATCATCAAGTCCGTCAACGACATTTAAGGATGGAAGATGAAAAAGCTTACGCAGAGCCTGCCGGCGCAATACTTCGCTGACTTTTGGAGAAAGAAAGCCCGTGTAGTCAGATTCCTCTGAAAGACTTTCAAACGGCGGCATATCCTCATCCGTTTTTAACGCTGCTTCAGGTACAGATTCATGCTCGGCTTCAGCAACAAGTGGCTGCTCTTTTTTATTAGCCTGCTCTGCCTGCAGATTCTTTTGCCGCGACCAGCGGCTTAAAAAGCCGCTCTCATCAGCCATATCATCATGTTCACTCATTTAGTGATTAGCCTTATTGGTATCTTCTTTCCAGTCCACGCGTTTTCTTTTTTTTCTTTTTTCCGGTGCATAATGTTTCAGTACAAATGCTTCTAGCCATTTATAAATTTCAGCCGGCATGGGCACCTGAAAAACTTCATTATCCACTTCCAGATTAGAACCCGCTTCATCATAGTTAACACTGACAGTAGATGGCTTAAGCTCACCATTACCTTCTTCATCCTCACAAACAACAAATACAAAAGGCGTGTCAGAAATGATATTAAAGTAATAACTTTCGGCTTCATCTTTGAATAAACTAATCTGGTAATTGCTCCAGATATATTTTTTATCCCCGGCACCTATTCTTAATATACCCCGCTCTGGTTCAGCATCCGCCGTCCCGCCACCTGCAACGACGGCTTCTACTTCCCATTTTTCAGAGACCCAGATATTATTCTCGATGGTGCGGTGCTGCATAATGATTGAGACCGGGAATTTCTCAACTAACGCGATATCATCTACTTGCTCAGTCATTAGTCTTCCATATAAAAAGATAATAGATTTCTTGTTAACTCTTCCAGTAACACTAGGCAATTAGCATACCAATAGCACTTAATGCTTTAAGAGCGGGATATTATGTTTGCATGATGATTCCTTGCACTGCGCTTTCTGGTACAAAACAACACAGGATGTATCATTTTGACCCACATCATTGGTAATATTTCCCGCCAAATTCCTTTTCTGGCCTTTAATTCTTTTAGTTAACGCCGGCCTCAGAGCCATAATTAAATAAAGGTATGACTCTTGCTTTATTCTTGCCATATACATTATTTAACTAAATAAAAAACTAATCCGGGATCTCATGGATATCTTAAAGGCACAAGACACTAATCTCTTGATTGATAAATTCGGCCGTCAGGTGACTTATGTCAGGCTCTCAATAACCGACCGCTGTGACTTTCGCTGTCAATACTGCATGTCTGAAGATATGAAGTTTCTTCCCCGGGAAAAACTGTTAACACTGGAAGAAATGTCCCTGCTGGGTGAAACATTCGCATCACTGGGTGTTAACAAAATAAGAATTACCGGCGGCGAGCCGCTGGTCAGAAAAAATATCATGCTACTGTTTCAAAGACTGGGAAAAATAGATAGCATAAAAGATCTGACCTTAACCACTAACGGCTCCCAGCTTGCAAAATATGCCAGCGAATTAAAAAATGCCGGTGTCACCCGCATCAACATTAGCCTGGATAGCCTGCAGGAAAATAGATTTCATGACATCACCCGCACCGGTAACTTATATCAGGTACTGGGTGGAATAGATGCTGCTATTGAAGCAGGCTTCAGACAAATAAAACTCAATGCCGTGATCATGAAAAATCACAATCATGATGAAATACTGGATCTGACTGAATTTGTGGTTAACCGTGGTATCGACATCAGCTTTATCGAAGAGATGCCCTTGGGTAGCGTCAGCTCTCATGACAGAGATAAAACCTATTACTCCAGTGACGATGTGAAAAGCGATATTGAAAAACGTTTTTTATTAACATCATCTGCAAAAACATCGGCCGGACCGTCGCGTTATTATGACATTGAAGGCACAGAGTCATCGGTTGGTTTTATTTCACCACACAGTCATAACTTTTGTGAAAGCTGTAACCGTGTGCGCGTTACCGCTGAAGGCCGGCTCTTATTATGCCTGGGTCAGGAGCACTCTGTGGATTTACGCGACACCATGCGCCGTTATCCAGGCGATGCCGATATGCTGCGCACCACCCTGATCGAATCAATGCACATCAAACCAGAGGGCCACGACTTTAACACTGACGGCGGAGTCCCTGTCATTTTACGACATATGAATATGACCGGAGGTTGAAATGAGCAGTGATGCAAATAACACAGCAAGCAGACCTGCGCCTGTTTTATCCAGTGAAGGACTAAGCCCGACCTATTCTGTTATGGCGACTGATGAATACGGTGAGCAACAGGAAAAACACATTGCCGGCGAGCGGCCGCTTACTATTTATGTTAACAAAAAAGAAATTGTGACCCTGATGACACTCGGCACTCAACCCGAGGCGCTGGTATTAGGCTATTTAAGAAACCAGGCTTTTATCGACGATATAGCAGAAATAAAATCCGTTCAGGTTGACTGGGAAACAGAATCAGCGGCCATTACCACTCACAACAAACATGACTGGGAAGAAAAACTCAGCAAAAGAACCGTGACCTCAGGCTGTGGTCAGGGTACGGTTTTTGGCAATATGATGGAACAGCTTGAGAACATAAGATTTGAAAACACTCAAATAAAACAGTCTGTTATTTATGAC
The DNA here is from genome assembly GCA_029882215.1 of Gammaproteobacteria bacterium. Lineage (GTDB taxonomy): Bacteria > Pseudomonadota > Gammaproteobacteria > SZUA-229 > SZUA-229 > JAUVDT01. The sequence continues at coordinate 17,799 of JAOULC010000014.1, forward strand.
CTGCTCGACAATATCAGCAAACAAAATGAAATTTATAAACGTGCCGGTGGTGTGCATGGCTGCGCACTGTGTAAAGACGATCAGCAGTTAATTTTTGTCGAAGATGTCGGCCGGCATAATGCAGTCGATACCATCTGCGGGCTGATGTGGCTGGATAACATAAGTGGCGAAAACAAGACGTTTTATACCACCGGCCGTTTAACGTCTGAAATGGTCATCAAAGTAGCGCAAATGGGCGTACCGGTTATTTTATCCCGTTCCGGCGTGACTCACATGGGCTTTTCTCTGGCACAGCAGCTGGGGGTTACACTGATTGCCCGTGCCAAGGGTAAACATTTTCTGGCTTTTAACGGCTCAGAGAATATCAGCTTTGATCAGACACCTGATAAAAAACCTCACAGTCATAAAACCCGTCAGGTCAGTCACTCATGAGCAATGTCAAAACGATAGAAAACCTTTCAACTGAGCATGAAAACCAGCCACGCTTCATGAATGTAAAACAGGTTTCAAATTATTTACAGTTGAATGAAAAAAAAATCTATGCCTTAGTCAGCGAAGGAAAAATTCCGGGAACGAAAATTACCGGCAAATGGATGTTTCCTAAAGCACTGATTGATAACTGGATTATCGAGTCGAGTCATGGCGGCCTGCTCACCGACCGGCTGATTGTTGCAGGCAGCGATGATTCACTTATGCAGCGCGTTATCATGCAAATCGCCAGTAATATTCAGTCGAATGCGCTGGTCAGCTATACCTGCACCGGCACAAGACTTGGCCTGTCACTGCTCTCACACCATAAGGCAGACATCTGTGCGATGCATTGGGGTCCTTATGAAGAAAGTCATTTGCGCCACCCGGCTTTATTACAGCAATATGCTCAACATCAGAACTGGGTACTTATCAGATTATTTAAACGCGAGCAAGGCCTGCTAATCGATAAGGATCTGCTTAAAGCCGTCGATACAGATGATTTGAAAGGCATACTGGAAACCAATCTTCGCTGGTGCAGCCGTCAGAGCGGAGCCGGTTCACAACGTTTTTTACAGGAAACCCTGCAGCACTTCATGATACAAGAAGATAACCTTAAAATCAGTTGCACCGCGCTGTCTGAACGTGACTCCGCTTCAAGAATTGCAATGAAACAAGCCGATGTAGCCCCAGGAACCCGCAGCATCGCGACCGAATTCTCACTCGGCTTTATACCCATTGGCTGGGAAGCATTTGATGTGGCGCTGTATCGCGGTGTTTATTTCCGTACACTCTTTCAATCACTGCTTGAGGAAATAAAGACTGACACCTGTCAAAAGCTTGCCGAACAACTGGGCGGCTATGATTTTGCTGAAAGCGGAAAACTTATCTGGTCGGCCGATTAATCAGCTATACACACCCCATTATTGGGCTAATTCGGCAACGGTATCTCTGATGGCCTTTAGCGTCCAGCTGTTAAATCGGTTAATTTATAGCCCAGCTAAAACCCCGGCCTGCAGTCTAGATCTTTACAGAAATGATGGAGACTGTCATCACCAGCCCACATCATTTAAGGATTAAAATACAGCCACACCTCATTTATTAAATACATCGTAAAATTCATACCGTTCATCCCGTATTTCAAACACTATATATGTGCATTAATTGTCCAATCTTCAAATATGATAGGATCTGATAATCCCCACACATAAATTTATAATTTAATAATAATTTAATAATAATTTAATAAACAAAACGCCCAACCCGCTAATCTTATACCAACGCTATAAGCACTGTAATAATTAAAGAGAATCCATGCAAGCAGTAAAATTCGATAAGATAATGATATCTGCATTGATATACGTTATCTGGGTAATCCTCTATGTTGTTGTCGACTATCACCACCATAAATATGAGCTATATACTTCACTGGATACCCGCCTCGAATTAGCCGCCCGTAATTTTATTAGCGTCATCCCGGAGAATTTCCATCACAAGGACCTGGACAAAAATAGCATCAGTAAAGAACAGGATCTGGAGTTTATTAAGCAGTTTAATAAATACGCCAGACTGAATAATATCCACTATATATACTCCATGATACTGAAAGAGGATAAAATCTATTTTGCAGCATCCAACGCCACGGCGGCTGACCTTGAAAAAAATAACGGTGGGTTTTATTTTTACCACTATGATGATGCGGCTCCTTATGTTTATCAGGTATTTGAAAATAAACAGCCCAGCTTTCATGAAGTCAATAACCAGTGGGGTAGCTATAGAAGTGTCTTTATTCCCTTCACCGCTAAAGACGGAACAGTATATGTGGTTGGTGCTGATATACCGTCCGAATACATCGCAGTCAGACTACAGGACGAATTAGTTAAGGCCTCCGTTATTTCTATACTCTTTATTCTCGCAGCGATACCTTTTTTTGTAGCGTACACAGCCAGGATACATAAATCAAAAGAGATAGAATTTAAAATGAAAACAGCTGAGAATGCAAACAAAGCTAAGTCTGATTTTCTTTCTACCATGAGCCATGAATTACGTACCCCGCTGAATGTGATTCTTGGTTTTACACAGTTACTTATGCGCGAAGAAAAAAATAATAGCAAGCAGGATGACTTGAAAGAGATATATCATGCCGGAAATCATTTACTGGAATTAATCAACCAGGTATTAGATCTGTCAAAAATAGAATCCGGTACCGAGCAGTTATCGATTAAGATTTATAAATTATATGATTTACTGAATGACTGCCTGCTCACCATCAGCCCGATTGCGATGGAACGCTCAATTAAAATAGTCAACAACGTTGACCCCATGCCAGCTTATGAAATAAATGTAGATAAAACCCGTTTTCGCCAGATTCTTTTGAACCTGTTCTCCAACGCCATCAAATACAATGAGGAATACGGAAAAGTCATCATCGACTGTGTTCTGCCAGATAAATATAATCTGTGTCTTTCTGTTTCTGACACCGGTAAAGGACTAACACCAGAACAAAAGAGCCAGATTTTCAAACCCTTCAATCGGGCAGGTGCAGAAAATTCAGATATTAATGGTACCGGTCTGGGTCTGGTAATATCAAAAGATTTAATTGAAAAAATGAATGGCTCAATTGGTTTTGAAAGTGAGAGTGGTATAGGCAGTCGCTTCTGGGTACAGGTTCCGCTTGCACCAGTCAAACTCTAAGCAGGTTGTCGCATTAAAATGATTCTGTAGCCTGAAGTTCTGCTACCTGCTCGGGCTCATGCAGCAAAAAGATACTAAAACAACTTCCTGCATCCGGATTATTTTCCACTTTTATTGAACCGCCATAACGCTGAACCAGTCCAAAGCTGACAGAAAGCCCCAGACCCGTACCGCTCTGCTTTGTTGTATAAAACGGATCAAATACCCTGCTAAGTTTATGTTCAGAAATACCGACTCCATTATCTCGTATAATAATAACAACACCTTTATCGTCCCAGTTATTACTTTCGATTTCAAGCCGGCCACTCTCATCACATGATGCCTGAACAGCATTGACGATTAAATTGATAATAACCTGCTGCAGTTCCTGCTTATGAATTTTTACTGAAATATCCGCTTTTAAATCCAGCTTAATACCAATGTGATGAGTTTCAACTTCGTGTTTAACCAGTGGCAAGGTATCTTCAATCAGCTGATTAACATTAACCGAGTCGACATATTCCGATGCCTCACCGCTGCGAGAATACTGTAATAAGCTTTCTAGAATGGTGCGTATGCGATATACCTGTTCAATAATGAGATCTGACTCATGTTTAACCGGGTTCATTTTTTCACCCATTTCGGCCAGCATCAGTTCCATATTACCCAGGATTACCGCAGTGGGATTATTGATCTCATGCGCTATTCCGGCGGTAAGCTCACCCAGTGATGCCAGCTTTTCAGCCAGCACCAGTTGTTTTCTGGTTTCGTTTAATAACTGAATATTTTTCTCTAAGGCTTCATTTTTAGTTTGTAGTTCTTTGGTACGTTCCTCCACTTTATATTCGAGCATTTCTGCAGCATGTAGAATATGTAAATTATGATCATGCAACTGGTCAAGCATCGTATCGAACTGTTTTGCCAGCTCACCAATTTCATCATCGCTATCAACGTCACCAATTCGTAACTGTTTGCCAGAGTGCGTACCCCTGACAACAACCATCATTTGCTCTATCGGCTTGAAAATAGATTTTGCACCACGAATTGCGAACCAGCTGGACAGTAGCGTCACTATAAAAAATAACAAAAACAGGATCAGTAATGCATTGCGATATATCTGACTAAACGGCGTTTCAAGAAATCCGGCATATAAAATACCAACCCGCTGCCCGCCCACATCATAAATCGGTTCATAAGCCGATACATACCAGTTATTAACAACAAAGGCACGGTCAATCCATTTTTCACCCAGGTCTAATACTTTACTGCGGACTTCCTTCGACACTCTTGTTCCTAGGGCCCTTTCACCCGAGTCTGCAAGCACATTGGTACTTATTCTGACATCGTCGATAAACACAGTCACGGTTCCTAAACTACCCGACATTAAACTGCCGGGCGCATAAACCAGATCACGAATACTGTCGACAAACTTGAAATTTCTGTTCAGCAGCACGCCGCCATCCAGTATGGCAATCACACTACCTGTGGCATCCCGCACAGGATAAACCATGCGCAACATCATGCCGCGATCTTCAACTTTATGTTCAATCGGCACTGCATGCGGCGTATCAATCAGAGTCAGTCTCAGCTGTTTATTCTCAATCGATTTTTCTCGCGCCAGATCTTCCTGAGAAAATATTTCTATTCCGCTTTCCGGCTGACCCGATTTTGCGTAACTGAATAACACCGAGTGTTTGCTTTTTGTGTAACCTAAATAAGCAGCTTCATTCAGCCAGTTACCGCTTAAATCTATCAAGTGAAGAAAATCAAAGTGACTTTCATTTTTTAATGCAGATAATTCATTATTAAGTGTACGGGAGTCCTTTAGATTTAAGCTATTTCTGAAAACATAAGACTCAGCGAGTTTTTCAAGTTGCGACAGATAATTTTTTTGTTGCTGATAAAACGCATCATGAGTAACAGAAAGATCCGTACTGACTTTCATAAAAAGCTGCTGATAACTAAAACTTTGACTCCAGTATGCCGCCATAACAAGAATAACCGGCATAACAATAAATACCGGCAATAAGACCAGTATCAGAAGTTTATATCGCAGATTTTTATTAATTCTGGCGCGGGTTTTTTTAAAAATCATTTGATACTAAAACAATGCTGTTAAAGCGGCTGTTTTGTGTACTGAAATTGTGGGCATAATAGCTTCACGTCCAGCTCTGAAATTTTCGCTCAAGTGTTTTTCGTGAAACTCCAAGACGACGGGCAGCTTCTGATTTATTACCGGCAGCTGATTCCAGAACTCTCATCATATGATGTTTTTCAACATCCTGAATCGTCCAGCTATCCGGGTAGTCGAATTTATCCGCCTCAGCTGCCGCAGAAGTATTTACCGAACTTCTTTGAATGCAGTCAATAGGTGTTTTCCCCAGCAACAATGAGCGCTCAATAATGTTTTTAAATTCGCGGATATTACCCGGCCAGTGATATGACTGTAAAGCGATAAGGTCCTGATGATTAAATGGAATAGACTGCACACCGAGTTGTGCCGAGAGCGTTGCTGAGAAATAACTGGCTAATAAGGGGATATCTTCTTTGCGTTCAGCCAGTGACGGCATCTTAACGGATATAACATTTAAGCGATAAAACAAGTCTTCACGAAAGTTACCTTTTTCAACTTCAGCTGACAGGTCTCTGTTGGTTGCAGCAACAATTCTGGTATCTACCGCGACCTCTCGTTCAGAGCCCACAGGCCGGATAACACGTTCTTCCAGCACACGTAATAACTTGGTCTGCATAGCCAGTGGCATCTCACCTATTTCGTCCAGAAACAGTGTACCGGCATTGGCATAGGTAAATAACCCCTGTCGTGACTGATGGGCCCCTGTAAAAGCACCTTTAACATGACCGAACAATTCACTTTCAAGCAAGTCAGGAGAAATAGAGCCGCAGTTAATCGGTACAAAAGCACCTCGTCTGCCGCTGTACTCATGCATTGCTTTGGCGGCCAGCTCTTTACCGGTACCGGACTCGCCTTCTATTAGTAAGGTCGATGGTGATGGTGCTACCCTCTTAATAACACTACAGACTTCCTTGATGGCATCACTGCTGCCTACCATGCCATCCATTTCATAGAACTGGTCGACCTGACGCTGTAAAATAAAATTTTGCCGGGTGAGCTGCTGCTTTTCTAGGCAGTTTCTGACCGCTGATAGCATTTGCTCGACACGAAACGGTTTTAAAATAAAATCAGCCGCACCGGTACGTAAAGCCTGAATAGCCGTATTCATATCAGCAAAAGCCGTCATAAAAATCACATCGGTTTGCACGCCATTAGCACGCAAGTCCTGTATCCACTCCATGCCGGAGCGTCCGGGCAGCCGAATATCCATTATCATTAAGTCAAAGTGACAACGTTTTCTTAATGCGTCAGCCTCATCAATGCTTTCAGCTACTTCAATAAGACCACATTCTTTTTTCAGACTTTTTTCCAGAAAATTACGCATCCCCGGTTCGTCATCAACAATTAAAATGGACGAACCAGAGTAAGTTTTTGTAGCAGCAAGAGCATCAAAATCGTTAACCACTTCTTCATTTGAAGTCATACCAGCCATCAATATCCCCTTTAACAAATGTTAATTTTAAAGTCAGAAAAATTGTAACAAATTATTACAATCAAGAAAGTTATATAGATCTTTCACAGAAAAAAAACCTAAAGAGCCACCACATTTACCGGATAACTGGATCAATATGACCCACTGTATAAGTATCTGGGACATATTGTCTAATATTTTTTTGCCGCTATTTTTTCTGTTTACTGATAAAACTGCCAAAAGCTAGCTGCAGGGCAAGCATCAGTGTCACTAAAAGCCATGGCATAAGTTTTGCAGTAATACATTTTTAATCTCTTTCAAGACAAAGTATTAATGAATAATAAACTGACTCTATCCAATATAAAACATTTTTTATTACTTTTACTATTAATTAGTAGTTCAGCAAATTCTGATACACTTCGGCTCGCAACCACCACCAGTACAGAAAATTCAGGACTATTAAAAGTACTATTACCTGAATTTGAGAAAGCCAGCAGCTACAAAGTACATGTGATCGCTGTAGGCACTGGCAAGGCCTTACATATGGGGCAAGCAGGTGATGCGGATGTCATACTGGTACACTCGCGCAAAGCAGAAGAAAAATTCATTGCAGACATGCATGGTGTTAATCACCGCAGTGTCATGTATAACGATTTTGTTATCGTTGGCCCGGAGAATGACCCGGCCAATATCTCGGCTACTACAAATGCCGTGCAAGCACTTAACAATATCGCCCGTGCAAAAGTGATGTTTATTTCCCGGGGTGATAATTCTGGCACGCATAAAAAAGAACTATTACTCTGGCAATCGGCCAGCACTAAACCTGATGTTAACTGGTATCGAGAAGCAGGACAGGGAATGGGCAAAGTATTGCAAATGGCGGATGAATTATCCGCTTACACTTTAACCGACAGAGGCACATGGCTGTCGGTCGCACAAAAATCATCTTTAAAAGTTTTATTTGAAGGCGATAAGCGTCTGTTTAACCCTTATGGTGTGATTGCTGTTAATCCTGATAAATATCACGATATTAATTACCTCGGTGCCATGTCATTTATTGCCTGGCTAACCTCTCCTAAAGCTCAGCAAATGATTGCAAACTACCGCATTAATAACAAAGTACTGTTTACGCCGATGGCGGTATTGAGCATACAGTAATGGAAAGTATCTCCGGCGCCTCTGTTCATGCTTTGCAACTGCTGTTTTCAGGCAATGCGGAGCTGTGGAATATCATTGCGCTCTCCTTCAGTGTTTCACTAAAGGCCATTTTAATTGCAGCGCCGGTCGCGATAGTGCTGGCCTTTTTGATGGCTTATCAGCGTTTTCCCGGACGCCGCCTGTTGATTTATTTATTTAATACATTACTTTCTGTACCGGCTGTTGTGATTGGCTTAACACTGTATCTGTTATTTTCTCGCAGCGGTCCTATGGGTGACCTGAAGTTGCTTTTCACACAGGATGCCATGATCATTGGACAGATTATTCTCTGCATGCCATTAATACTGATCATGAGTCACGCAACCTTTCAGGCATCAGACCGCCGCATCTGGGAGACAGCCCGCACCTTAGGTGCCAGCAGAATACAAGCCATGCTGACGGTGATGTATGATATTCGCTTTGGCCTGATGGCTGCGCTGATAGCCGGTTTTGGTCGCATCGTCGCCGAAGTAGGCTGTTCTATGATGATAGGTGGCAACATTCTTCACCACACCAGAAATATTCCGACTGCCATTGCACTGGAAACCAGTAAAGGTGAGTTTTCTCAGGGCATTGCACTGGGCATTGTTTTACTGATCATGGCAATGACTCTCAACGTATCCCTTAGTCTGTTACAAGGTAAAGGAGAAATGATTTGAAGCCCTACTCCATCACTTTCCGCCATCTGCAAAAACATTTCAATAAGCGCACACTGTTTACCATTCCAGAGCTGACGATTGAATCCGGCAAATGTGTGTTGCTAAGCGGGATCAATGGCAGCGGTAAATCCACTTTGCTTAAAACCATTGCAGGACTTGAAAAACCCTGTCATGCCGATATCATTCACAACGGCAAAAGCATCGACTGGCGCTCTGCGTACAAACAAATTCATAAAGAAATTATTTATCTGCACCAGAACCCGCTTATGTTCGATGCCAGTGTCGCCGATAATATTACGTATGGCATGCGTAAACAGGGATTTAGTACTGAAACCATTTGCAGTAAACTCGACAATGCACTGCAATGGGCTGAGCTTGAAGCACTTAAAAACAACAATGCCCGTCATTTATCAGGCGGTGAAAAACAACGTGTCGCACTGGCCCGTGCCTATGTACTCTCACCCAAAATATTACTGCTGGACGAAGCTTTTTCCAATATGGACATTGAAGGCCGCAAACGCACCTTCGATCTGATCTGTAAGCTGAAGGATGAAGGCATCGGCATTATCCTTACCAGCCATGAGGCGACACAAATCATCTCTTTAACGAAGCATCATATCAGGCTGGAAAACGGTCAGCTGCTTGAGATCAATCATAAAGGTAATGTGGTTTCAAATGTGGCAAAATCTGGTAACTTATCTTTAGTACAGGAAACCGCATAACTATTTATGACTATTCATATTGCAACACAGAAAATAACCGGCGTTATACTTGCCGGTGGCCGTGCCAGGCGCATGGACGGTCAGGATAAAGGTTTAATACGAGTCAATAACCAGCCCATGATCCGGCTTATTATTGATCAGCTGACGCCACAGGTAGCGAACATTCTGATCAATGCTAACCGCAACCTTGAAGAATATAAAAGCTTTAATTACCCGGTCATCAGTGATCAGGACGCCAGTGACTTTAACGGCCCGCTGGCAGGCATGCTAAGCGCTATGCGAGCCTGTGATTGTGACTATATTTTATCGGTGCCCTGTGACGGGCCTTTTTTACCCGCCGATTTAAGCACACGTTTGTATCGCGAATTATCAGCACATGATGCAGATATTTGTGTGGTACACGACGGTGAAAGAATGCAGCCGGTGTTTGCACTGATAAAAACTGAACTGGCGGATAGCCTGCAACAGTTTCTTGATAACGGTGACAGAAAAATTGATCTCTGGTATCAGCAGCATAAAACCGTTCTGGCTGATTTTTCTGATGATAAAAATATTTCTCTGAACATCAATACACCCGAAGAACTAATAAAACTGGAACAACAGCTCAGTGAGACACCGGCATGTTAGAAAACGCAAAGATTCCATTACTGGGCTTTGCCGCATTCAGCGGCACCGGTAAAACAACATTACTCAGCAAAGTTTTACCGGTATTAAAATCACACGGCATACGGGTTGGTGTTTTAAAACACGCTCACCATAACTTCGACATAGATCACCCGGGCAAAGACAGCCATACCTTGCGTCATGCCGGAGCCTCTCAAATGCTGATTGCGTCCAGCAAACGCTGGGCTTTGATGACGGAAACACCGGAAAAAAATGATGCCCCCGACCTCAATGAAATGCTGTCACAGCTTGATCAGAGCAAACTGGATATGATTCTTGTGGAGGGTTTTAAAGGTGATTCATTCCCTAAAATTGAACTGCACAGACAGTCCTTGGGCAAACCATTGCTGCACTGTGATGACAAAGATATCATTGCCATTGCAACCGATGATGCCATTGCAACCGACAGCCCTATTCCACAACTGGATATTAATGATGAAATGAAAATAATCGATTTTATTCTCGGTTATCTAAACATTAGCCTGCAAACTGAAAAACCATCAATCAAAGCATAAAAAATTATGACAAATACCGACTGCTTTAGCGCGACCACCCCGCCCACTATGTCTTTTGATCAGGCACATGCGTTTATCTCAGAACAGATACAAGTCATCTCCTGTGTTAATAAAGTAGCCATCCGTTCGGCACTGGGTTTATATATTGCTGAAGATGTTCACTCGACAATTAATGTGCCGTCCCATATCAATTCAGCAATGGATGGTTATGCCATCAATGCTAAGGATATTCCAGTTAATGCAGAAGCAAGGCTAGACGTGGCTGGCACCTCATTTGCCGGCAAGCCGTTAACATTAAATATCATGCCTGGCCAGTGTGCTCGTATTATGACCGGCGGCGTGATGCCAGCTGGCACGGATACCGTGATCATGCAAGAAGATGTGCAGCGCAGCGGTGACACAGTTATTATTCAGCCGGGGCACCAGCCAGGGCAGAATGTCCGGCTCGCGGGAGAAGATCTTGCGATCGGTGAAATCGCCTTAAAGAAAGGTCAGAAAGTAATGCCGGCTGAACTGGGCATTCTGGCTTCACTCGGTCTTTCTGAAGTTAAAGTTTATCGCCGCTTACGCGTTGCTTTTTTCTCAACCGGTGATGAATTGCGTTCCATTGGTGATACCCTCGGTGACGGCGATATTTATGACAGCAACCGCTACAGTCTCTATGGCATGTTAACGCGGCTGGGTTTTGATGTGCTTGATATGGGCGTTGTTGCTGACTGTAAAGAAGATATAGAACGTGCCTTTAGTGATGCGGCTGATAACGCTGACATCATCATCACCAGTGGCGGCGTTTCGGTAGGAGACGCGGACTTTGTCAAAGAAACGCTCAACACCATGGGTGAAGTTAAGTTCTGGAAAGTAGCCATGAAACCCGGCCGGCCACTGGCTTTTGGTAAAGTTAAAAATGCCTTCTTTTTTGGCCTGCCCGGTAACCCGGTAGCGGTGATGGTGACTTTTTATCAGTTTGTTCAAAAGGCCTTGTTAACCATTGCCGGCGCACAAACTAAACCTCGGCTGCAGTTACAGCTGCCCTGCACCAGCGCTTTTTTAAGAAAAACACCCGGTCGAACGGAATTTATTCGTGGCCAGATAACAACAGATGATACTGGCAGAATGAGCGTCGCCAGCACCGGCAAACAGGGTTCGGGAATTCTGCACTCAATGAGCGCAGCCAATTGCTTTATCGTACTAAAGCATGATGATGGTATTGTTAATGTCGGGGATATGGTTCATGTAGAACCCTTTGATGGATTTATTTAAGTAAATAAACAGTTTTAGAAAATCTGCTGACACTGCTATTAATATTAAATTTTAAGACACAACACAGATGATACTTTGAAAATACTAAGCCTGCTTTGCCCAAAACAATCCCGTTCATTTAAAGCCCAGCGCTGGGTCAGCGTATTATTGCGCAGCTTACACCTGATCGGCATCGCCGGTGTGGGCGGTGCTTATTTATTTGCCCTAACAAAAGAGCAATGGATGCCCTTTATGCTGCTAACTGTTGCAACAGGAATCGCCATGATTATTTTAGAAACCTGGCATAATGGCATCTGGCTGATAGAGCTGCGCGGACTATCTATAGTGCTAAAACTCATGCTGCTTTCATTGAGTTTTGTTATTGGCTTGCAACCGGTTATTCTGATTTGCGTCATCCTCATCTCCGGCATCATGTCACATGCACCGGCAAAAGCCCGGTATTATAATTTTTTAAAGAAAACATCATAAAAAAAGCCGGCCAATAAATGAATACTGGCCGGCTTTTAATCTAAACTAATAATAAATAATCAGATGTTATTAATCACTGCATTTAGTGTCGCGCTTGGACGCATAATTTGAGCAGCCTTTTCTTTATCCGGGTTGTAGTAACCGCCTAAGTCGGTGGCTTTTCCCTGCACGCTGTTTAACTCTTCAACGATTTTCGCCTCGTTGGCCGCAAGCTTCTCGGCAACAGGTGTGAACAATGCTTTCATATCAGCATCGTCATTTTGCTCCGCCAGTGCCTGCGCCCAGTACATGGCCAGATAAAAATGACTGCCACGGGTATCCAGTTCTCCGGTTTTACGCGACGGTGACTTATCATTATTAAGAAACATACTGTTTGCTTTATCCAGCGTGTCTGCCAGTACTTTTGCCTTGGCACCGCCCGTTTTGATGGCTAAATCTTCTATCGACACAGCAAGCGCCAGGAACTCGCCCAGCGAGTCCCAGCGCAGGTGGTTTTCTTCAACCACTTGCTGTACATGCTTTGGTGCAGAACCACCGGCACCGGTTTCAAACAACCCACCGCCTGCCAGTAGCGGCACGATGGATAACATTTTTGCACTGGTACCCAGCTCAAGAATCGGGAACAGATCCGTCAGGTAATCCCGCAGTACATTACCGGTGACAGAGATCGTATCTTTGCCTGCTTTTACTCGCTCAAGTGTATATTGCGTCGCAGCAACCGGCGGCATGATGCTGATCTCCAGTCCGCTGGTATCATGCTCCTTGATATAGTTCTCAACTTTAGCAATCAGCTGAGCATCGTGAGCGCGCTCTTCATCCAGCCAGAAAATAGCAGGCTGATCTGTCATACGGGCACGGTTGACCGCCAGTTTGACCCAGTCCTGAATCGGCAGGTCTCGTGTCTGACACATACGCCAGATATCACCTTTCTCGACAGTATGCTCTAACAAAACCGTACCACTCGCGTCACTAACACGTACACTGCCATTGGCTGCTATTTCAAATGTTTTATCATGTGAGCCGTACTCTTCCGCTTTTTGCGCCATCAACCCAACGTTACTGACGTTACCCATAGTGGTCACATCAAACGCGCCGTGCTGTTTACAAAAATCAATGGTTGCCTGATAGACACCGGCATAGTTTCTATCCGGAATCATGGCAATGGTATCGTGTAATTTGCCATCCGGGCCCCACATTTTACCTGATGAGCGAATCGCAGCCGGCATTGAGGCATCGACAATCACATCACTGGGCACGTGCAGGTTGGTAATCCCCTTATCCGAGTTCACCATTGCCAGTTCAGGACGCGACTGATAAACCGCCTGAATATCAGCCTCGATCTCAGCACGCTCAGCCCCAGGTAATGCAGCAATCTTGGCATAGACATCGCCCAGACCATTGCGGGTGTCCACACCCAGCTTGTCGAATGTTGCACCATGTTTTGCAAACACGTCTTTGTAATACACACTCACGGCATGACCAAAAATAATCGGGTCGGAAACTTTCATCATGGTGGCTTTCAGATGCAAAGACAGTAACACGCCCTCATCTTTGGCATCCTGGGTCGCTTGTTCAAAGAAAGCCCGTAATTTATTGCAGCTCATAACCGAGGCATCAATCACTTCAGCCTCGAGTACAGCGGTCTTTTCTTTTAAGACCTGAATCTCACCCGCATCAGTATGCAGTTCAATTTTCAGCTCACCCGCTGTTTTAATCACAGCCGATTTTTCACTGCCATAGAAATCTCCCTCTTCCATAGAGGCCACATGAGTCAGTGAATCGGCCGACCAGACCCCCATTGAGTGCGGGTGTTTCTTGGCATATTCCTTAACCGGACCCGCCACACGGCGATCAGAATTACCTTCACGCAATACAGGATTTACCGCACTGCCGAGTACTTTCGCGTAACGTAATTTAATCTCTTCTTCGGCTTCAGTGGAGGCATCTTCAGGAAAATCCGGGATGTCATAACCCAGATTCTGCAGTTCTTTAATCGCTTCAAGCAGCTGTGGAATGGAAGCGCTGATATTAGGTAATTTGATGATATTCGCATCAGGGGTTTTTGCCAGCTCACCCAGCTCTGTCAAGGCATCGTCTATTTTTTGATCGGCCGTGAGATTATCAGGGAAATTAGCAATAATGCGGCCGGCAAGTGAAATATCGCGTGTTTCCACGTCAATATCAGCTGCTTTAGTAAAAGCCTGAACAATCGGTAAAAAAGAATACGTCGCTAAAGCAGGTGCTTCATCCGTTAAAGTATAGATAATCTTGGAAGTTGTCATTATTAGTATCTCTGAAGGTGTCTACGCGGAACCTATCCGCAAGAATAGGACTATTATATTTCAGATTGAGACAGGGTTCACGCTCTAAGGCACAAACCCCTGCAAAATTGGGTAATGACTAACCGTGAGAGTTATGGCCGAAGCAGTGAAGTCACATCCCCCTGCTCCATCATGCCTGTCACTATACTGCTGATGACAGTCAATTTTACCAGAGCCCGCCTATCATAAACTGAGTTGAAGAATGCACTTCATTATTAATTGTCCGGTTGACAAAATTCAGTGAGAAGACCAGTCTCGATTCACTCGACACAGGCAAACTATAACCTGCACCGACCAGCACAGCTGTACCTGTGCCATTTTCAACACCAAAAGTGTTATTAAACAGCGTGTAAACCGAGCGCGCTGAACCAAGGTCAGCACGCACAAATAAACCATCTCCTACCGAAGCAGTCAGGTATTTAATCGCACTAATACCAACATGTGAGGCACTATGCGTTACGATATTCGCACCGTAATAATTAGATACAGAGTCTGATGAACTATTTGACACTACACCAACAAGAGTTGACGAATCATACACAGGCCAGTACAAGCCTATTTCAGCTGCTAACGAAAGCCGGCTTGTTGCATAGGTATTTTCAGAAGAAACAATGACATTTTCAACCGAAGCCGGGTTGGTATTGTTAGCAGGCCCAAGATTAAATGTCATGTACCAGTCTTCTGGTTCAGCAGAAGTGCTGGTTGAAAAGAGTGAGATTAATACTGAAGCCAGAATAATTTTAAACATATTATACCTATCTGAAATGCCATTAATTTTTTTGAAGATACTACCACAAACATCCTTTCATTTTTTACTTTCTGGCTAAGGCCTGCAAATGAAAATGGATCACAGGATAAGCAAATAGAAGGGAGAGTACTTTAGATTTCAGAAAATATTCATAACCCGGCTTTACACTAAACCAGACTCCAGTCAATTTTATCCAGACGCTTTGCGGCAATATAAAATATGGCCATGCCTGCACTCACTGTTTCTTCCATATCCGGATTACTGATGATGCTTGTATCTTTTATCGCCAGTACAGTGGCTTTATGCTGTTTCTTGAAAGCGATAAACAGGTCTTCAAAAAGCCATACTTTGTCAAGATTGTATGGCACATCTATTCTGAACAATGTCGCACCGTTCAGGTTTGAGATCAGGTGCTGAAACACATTACTGGATTCCGGGTCCTGTAATTCCTGCGCCATTAAGTAGACATTAACCGGCAGGATAACCTGATTAAGATAACTTTCTTTTGCCGGCAAGTTATATATTTTATTAACATGGTCTTCATCAAGCAGGTAACAGACTAAATGTGCTGTCTGGTTAATTTCACGGAATGCGTAGGCAGTAAAGAAAGTCTGGTTATCATCAGAACCATAGATGATTATTTTTGCCGCATGTTCGGCAGCAGACCGGTTCATTACATCTTTTGATGCCAGTTCACCACGTATATATTCAACAGTAGTACCATATAAAGGATTGCTTTCTTGCTCACTTGAGCAGAGCACAATACATTCCGCCCTGTCATTTGATAAAATTTCCTCAACAATTTTTTCAGTGCTCCCTTTACGGTAGCCCATTATGATGGTGTGTCCTTGAAGTTTCATTACAGCCAAGCCTTTTGAACGTTTATTAACAATTTTTAGTACCAGTTCTGTTATTTTAGCGATAACCAAAGTAAGTGCACCGATCCCCAGCAACATAATACAGACAGCCGCAAAGCGACCGGACATTGTTGCCGGAGCATAGTCGCCATAGCCTACGGTAGTTGCTGTGACGAAAAACCACCAGCTATAGTTATTGACTATTTCGGTTTCAGCTGAGAACACCATCAGCGCGTAGCCGGCAAAATAAATCCCCAGCATCATGTACAGCACAACCGCCCATGCACGGGAGTACAGTGCGTATAACGATAGATTAATAAGCCGGCGCAAATGAAATATCATTTAATCAAGCTGCCAGCTGTAGTCAGTGTATTGTGTTAATAAACAAGGTTGCATGACTGTATTAATGCAGTGACTCGCTGAATCCAGCTCACCCTTACCGAACGCAAAAGAGGCCATCATTAACTCGGGAGTGATGAAATCAGTTTCAACTGAAAAGCGGCTGAGTGATGCCAGTTCTGCTTTGATGTTTGCTGCAGTATCAGCAGTAGTCCATGCAAGAAAAAATCCCCAGTCGCCGAATGACGGAATATTTTGACGATATGGCAGCACCGAATAACCGGCAGCCATGAGAGTATTACCGATGGTTAAAAAGGCCTCTTTGGCATGATAAGGTGATGTTGACTGTACAGCAATAAAAGCATTGACTGATAAATGACGTTTGAGTTTACGATAAAACTGCTTGCTGTAAAGTTTACTTAATTCAACCGAAGACGGATCCGGAAAATCAATAATAACAGCATCCCACTGCTGACGGTGAAGCTGATTAATAAACTGGTCGGCATCAAGAGTGTAGACGTTAACGGATGCGACCCACTCCGCTTTCAGCTGGCCTTTCTCATCGACTTCGTTAGTACTTAAATACACACCCTTGACGTTTACTGCTTCGATGCCAGCCGGCTGCTGAACAATAATACGAGCATCATGAAAAGCATCTTTATTAAGCTTTCTCATATATTTGTTATGCGTTGCCAGCTTAACCATTTCCGGATCGAGATCCACCAGCGTAATACTATCCACTTTTTTATACTTCAGCACTTCTCTTAGTGCCAGGCCGTCACCACCGCCAAGTATCAGAACATTTTTAGCATCTGAAGCCAGCGACATCGCCGGATGAACAAGAAAATCGTGATAACGTTCTTCATCCAGTGAAGAAAATTGTGTGTTACCGTTAATATATAAACGCACATCACCACTGCTTTTGTTTTCTGTTATGACCAGATGCTGATATTTAGAGGTTTCTTTATGTACGATTGGGTCATCATAAAACCGTTGCTCTAATAAATTACTGATATCACGATTTTGCATATACCCAATGGTCAATATACAGGCAGTCAGCGTCACAACAACAATGGGTATGAAACGCTGCTTAATGACTTTGGTGTGAATGAAATACAATACGGTTATTAGTGCAACGGCAAAGTTAAAGCCTGCCACAATAAAGCTGATTTCAGTCAGTGGGTAATGTTTTAGTAAAAATTTTACCCAGATAATGGCACCGATAAATGCACCGATATAATCCATGGCGTAAACAATCGCAAGATTAGCTTTAAGTTGTATTTTATTTTGTTCGATTATTCTCATCACCAGCGGTATTTCGAAGCCGATTAGAAAACCAACCAGTAATACAAAAAAGTAATGAACCAGTTGAAAGCTGTTATCTAGATAGGCATAAGCACCGTAGATAGCTAACGGTGCAAAACCGCCAATAATGGCCATGACGACTTCAAGCGCCATGAATTTATAAATCAGGTTGTCGTCCGACATCCTGCTTTGAACAAGGCCGGACACACCCATCATTAACATCATGGCAGCAATCACAAGAGAGAACTGCTCTATTGAATTACCGAGGATATAGGTGGTTATGGTCGCCAGAACATATTCATTAACCAGTCCGCTCGCACCCGTTGAAAACATACAAAAGGCCAGTAATACCGGTAAAAAGCGTGGCGTATTCATTTACTGTAATTTAATTACTTAATCACACAAAGCCTTAAAGAATTGCCATCCCGAGGATAAGGGCCATACCAATTTTCGCCAGCGTCAGCTGCACGGCAGCGACCCGCTGATCTTTAACAATGATATCACTGACTTTGGTTGAGGTAATAATAACAAGATCGATTAAAATCTCGAAAACATACAACATAATCATACCGGCTAACGCTGCAACAATGAACTCAACCGCCGCATCAGCCGGTGTCAATGTTATGCCATTACCGACAATAGCACTTTGCAGAATTAATCCATAGGCAATTATCTTTCCTGACAAATAAATACCTGCAGACAAATTACTTTGCTGCACACAGGCAACCGGATTGATTTTCTTAGCCAGTACTTTTTCATACAAAAGTACTAGTAAAATCATTGTCAGCTGACCGGCAATAAAATAAACAACAGATGAAACAATACCGCCATCATCACCTTTAATACTGGCGTAAGCGAGTAAACCGGTCATGACAGAGGTACCAAATTCAACCATGCCGATTGCAACATTGCCGTTTTTTAGTTCAACAGTATTGTTAACTTTCGGCAGCAAGGCTTTATCGGTAACAAACAAAGAGACCAGCATGAACGCCATAGCAACAAAGCCATATATGACGGTATTAGTAAGATCCTGCAGAATATCCGGACTGCTGCTTCCGGACATGACGCCGATCATTGCAATGGCAAGACCCAGTTGTGCACCGGAACGTCGCAGGCCAACAGCCATATTACCGTCAGCAATCTGATCATCCGCAGAGTAATGTTTTGATGATTTAATATTTAAAATATACTTCATGACTGTTGCCAGTGCGAGATACACCAGAGCATACATAACGTAGTACATGTAGTTCTCAATATTCATAAATATTCCAACCTTATAATTTGGTAATAATTACAACTGTTCGCTAACAGTTGAAAGTTATTTGTTATTTTCCGCCACCTGCTGGGCCGCGACTTCTTGATGATTCACCGGCACCCCGTATTGAAGACTGTGCACGGGAAGATCGTTGTGACTTACCCGATCGTGCTGCCTGAATATCGGCCGGATTACGGCGTGCAAAATCACTGTCTCTGTAGCGACCGTTGTCGTATGTACTGGAGCCCCAGGTTCCGTACTCATTAGCACGGCCATAATAAGGACTGCCACGGCGATGACTACGATAGCTATTATAATCATCATAGTAATAACGCGGCCGCCCCGTTAGCGCATTGAAGAAACTGTACATGCCGTAATAATGCCAGAAAGACCGGCCATTCTCATTTCGCCACTCACCATACTGATTACTACCTGTGGCCAGACCATTCGTCATTAGCGGTTTTGCTATTGTTGCCATACCAACCGGCTGAGCATCTTTTAATGCATCCTCTTCATAGTAACCGTAAGGTTTGGTCAGTATTGCCATACCAAGATTATCAAACTGAGACCAGAAATCATCTTCTTTAACTGCAATCCATTCTCCTTCAGTCATCTGTTCATTAACAACTTCAACATAACGGTGAAAGGTATTGGTATATATTTTTTCAATCCAGTACTCTGCATAATCATCACCGCGTGGCCAGTTCCATTTTTTATCGATGCGCAGTGCATCCCAAACCGCTTTCGGAACATTCAGTTTGAAATTCTGTCGTCCCCAGCTCGACGACAGATTTGCAATCGTGTCTGTTTGCAGGCTATCAAAATATTCAAAAAGTTTTTCATCAATCATTACAGCCGGGTAGTATCCGGTTGTACCGTCACCACAATATTCTCCTTCACACCAGCTTGCTCGGCCAATGACAACAAAGTATTCAATCCTTTGATCAGCAAGAATTTTAGTGTAACTTTTATACAGCTCATCGAATTTTTCGTTTATTTTATTTTGATAGTCGGTTGTATCAGCTAACGTTTTGGATAAAGCGACAGCTTCATCACCGAAGCTTGCATAATCAATATCCGCAGATAGTTTACTAAACTGATAATTTATCTGCTTTGATGAGGCACTGGCTTTTTCAAGCAAAGAATTTAAAACGTTAAGTTTTTCTGTAACATCATCTTTTTTATGAGCATAGTCAGAGCTGACATTATTTGCTCTTTTTGTCAGTTTTTTTGCCAGCGCAATCAGCTGGTCAAATTCACGCTGTGCTTTTTCATGTATCACGGAAGCTGTGTCCCGTACATTGATCAAAAAAGCGATTCGTTGCTCCGGATAGAGCGCTGCCTGACGGGATTTTTCCAGTTCAATTTCAAACAGCCTGAGCTGTATACGTGCAGCGGTGTCTTCGTTTGGATCATCACGATCCATGATGGGTATTATTTTTGACTGATACAGCGTATCAGCTGCAGCAAGAAATTCTTTAGATTTAGCAAAGTTTTCTTCCCAGCCTTCTTTTTCAAGGTAAGGTTTGAAAAACAGCCATTCTTGATGTGAGCCAAGCTGATCAAACTCTGTTTTCTTAGCCACAATAAAATCGTTATGCCTTACTAACTGATCAGGGATATTTTCTATTGACTGAACCACACCGTCAGACAAACCACTGCAAGCAGTAAGAAAAAAACTGGAAATTAACACATAAAACAAACCTGACAGGCTTCTATTAACGCGATTCAAACCATCCCCCTTTAAGAGCTTTTTATTAAAGCTAGCAGCACAAGCAAACGCCAGCAGCTTATTAATCCGCACTGACTTGCAATACATTAATAGATTTAGAATTTATTTCATGACTGATAAAGGCCTCGCGCTGAGGTCTTTCATCATCATCTTCATGCCAGGTTTCAATGGTCAGGAAAGTTTTCTCATCCTCAGACTCAAACTCATAGGCTCGCATCGGCACACCATCTTTAGATCCGTTAGCTTTTATAAAGCGCCCTGCCCATGTATCTTCTTCGCTGTAATAATAGGTAATACCGTTATATACAACCGCTCCTTCCTCTTCATCGGCAATATATTCAAGGTCATTTCGGGTTAGTGACTTCCCCTCAAACTTAATCTCACGCATTTTAACCAGTGAATCCGTCTGGCTAACTTCAAGCTCATCATCAAATTCCCATTCCACATAAATCGTCTCACCTGTTTCAAGCGAAAACAATTCCAGCTCGGTGATCCAGTAGTCTTTTTTACGTGGTTTGAAGTTATCCCACTTAACATCAAGATAAAGAAAAATATTATTCACTTTCCATGTCTGATCATTAAGCTCAAGATAGCCGCCCTTTTTAAGGGATTTGATATTATGTATGGACTGTTCAGAAGCTGGCAACGGGTTTAATCCTCTGATAGCAGCCAGTCGATGTGTTACATCAGTCATGCTTATTCACCTTTACCGATAACTTCGCCTTCAATGACTTTTTCACCGCTTTCTAATTTTGCCTGTTTCTCATAATCATCATTATCTTTTGCATCACGCAGTCCCTGAGCAACAGGGCTAAGCTCTGCCGTCATCTCAGCGAGTTTTGCGCTGGCTTCACGGGCTTTTATCGTGCTGTTTGCCATGGTTTCATTAGCTGTATTAACGGCCTGCATCAGCTGATCGAAACCTTCTTCCATCTTTTCAAGCGCGATAACCGGGTTGTTATACAGATCACCGATTTCAGATGCGGCTTTATTCACAGCTGCTGCATTTTGCGCCATCATATCGCCAAGTCCTTCCTGAAAACTTTGAACGGCCTGTTTGACTGTATCCTGTTTGGCAAGTGCCGCCTGAATGCGCAGTGCATTCGTCATCACCATCGGGCCAACTGTCAGTGCACTGTCAATTTGCTCACTTAGCAGTTCATTGGTTGCAACCGTCTGATCAATACTGATAAAAAACTGTACAGCGGCCTGCTCCATAGTTCGCAGATCACGAATACGTCGTGCCGCTTTATTTTTTACAGAAGCCAGCTTTTGCAGCTCCTGTGCATCAGTGGCATCCGTTTCTGATTCTAATTTTTCAACTTCTGTGATAAAAATTTCACCAATATATATTTCTGACTGAATTTCTTTTTGTGCCGCTTCAATTTCAGTGTATTGATTTTCAAGTTCAATACTCGTTTCCAGTAAGTCATCTTTACCTGCACGCAGACCGGATAAAATACCATTGACATGTTTTTGCATCGGCTCATATTTGTGGATAAAACGGGAAACGGCTTTTCGCTTTATTCCTTTTGGCATCCATGAGAACCACCATGCATTATTCAGTGAATGCGGGTTCAGATCATCCATTGCGCCGCGCAGTTCCAGTAGTTTTTCACCCGTCGGAGATTTTCCATCCAGACCTTTTAGCAGTGAATTGACGCTGTTTGACATCAGGTCATTTGCCGCAGCCATTTTCTTTTGCGAGCCGGCACCTATCACATCAATCGCACGCATTAATGCCGGGCCTGTTTTTTCCTTTACGGTATTAACCAGAGCCTGAGACTTTTCTTTCATTCCACCTATTGCTGATTCGTCTGCCCACTTAGGTGTTTTTGCTTGATCACTCATAATTACCTCTGATTATATTTTGAAGCGTTGTTTCAAGAATTTTGCTTTTGAATTAAATTCGCTGGTTTGACGTGCTGCCAGCATACTTTTGACCTCGGCCAGTTCGGATTTCATGCCAGATAAGCCCTCTTCTACGGCTATTATCGTGGCTTCATCATTTCTGGCCTCTTCAGCCAGCGCTATATAGGGCTTAATGGATTTTTCCGGTAAGTATTCACTCGCCATTCTGTTAATGACCCATGCAAGCTCTCCATCGGGGCCTGCCAGATTAACCTTAGGAAGCAGATCCAGTAACTGATCGATAATCTCTTCAAATGCATTTCGAACCTCAGCTGGCATAATGCACTTGCGTAGATGAATATTAATCATCAACAGTGACTCTGTTCCAAGCTCTGCCGCTGTTTTAGGTACAGCAGCCGCTGACTGATCTTTATCAGATGTCGCATGCTTTGATGATAAGTAGCCTGCAAGCAAATAAAAAAGCACAGCAATAATGACAGCAATGATCAGGCCGGGCAGAAAACCCAGGGACAGGGAAAGGACTAATGCCATTACAATAGCTATCAATACGGCTATCAGCAGGTTTTTATCGTTAGTTTTCATAATTTTTAGTTACTATCTCATTGGGTGAACGTAGCTCAAGCGACCTGATAACTCACTGGCTGAGCTTAAATATAAGCAGGCAAATATACCTACAATTGACAGTTATAACCAGCCAAAAGCACATCTTTCCAGTCTCATGTTGATACTAACACATTGAAATAACACGGGTATTTTTAACTTTCTGGAATAAGTATGCCGCCAGCATCAGAATAGTTCCCATACACATTAATGCAATGACCTTGTGGATATGACTAAAGTCATTCATATCATGTAACAGGACTTTTGCTGCCGTTAATGCATATAACGCTATAGACAGCCGCAGCACCCCCTTGTAGCCATCAATTAAGGTCAGGAACAATACGACCACTGCATGAACTAACATGGCGATTGAGGTACCAACCGACCATGGATCGAAAACAAGGTTGAGCATACCGCTATAGCCAATAAAAATCAGGCCGTGAAATAGCCACAGCTGGGTATTTCTTGGCATGGATTTTTTTTGCAGATAACTCAGCACCGCATGGCGCTGATGCGTGATATACCACAACCCCGCAAGGGCGATAAAATCAGCCGCAAATGACAGGTATGAGTCTTCTACTTTTATAAATACCAGCACCGGTATAGCAATAAGGCCCGACCACACCAGAAGATAAGCCAGGCTCATGGTGCTGCGCATGAGCACGCGAACTCTGCGCTGCTGTATCATATAGATGAAGAAGAATACGCTTATCAGTAATGACAGCGCAATCTGCCCGCTTAAAGCATAGCTAAATGCTGCCAGCGCAAAACCATAGAAATACGGACTGCTTAGTGCGATTTTCGTATACCTGGTTAAATTTCCACCTGCTCTGCTGATTGTCTTTTCGCTGTAATGAAAAAGCGTGAGTACGGTGACACCCGCTATCAGGGCTGCTAAACCGGGTAACTGCTGTGCGCCGGTAACAGCATTTAATGCCATTAAGACCGTGCTTAAAACCGCAACAAAAAACAATATGTTTAACTGTATTAAAAGCGCTTCAATCTTTAGTTTTTTATACATCAACCAGCTGACAGCAAAAGATAGCCAGATAAACACAGGGACATATTCTGTGTACAAACGGAATATTCGCGGCAGGAATAACAGCGGTATGAGCAAATAAACACCGATACGAACTTTTACAGCAAGATGATAAGCTGGCTGTTCTGAAGCGGAATATTCATATACCCACTGTAATGCCCAGGCACACAGTAACACTTCAGCCCATGCAATCTGGGTCGCTAAAGATTGCTCAGTAAAATGCAGGTTACCCACAGCCTGATAACTAAACCACGTCATGACAACAAACAACAAGAAGTGTGCCCATGCTAATTTTTCGGTTAGCGGCAAATCTTCTTTTAAACTGCGGTGCAATAAGAACAATAACGGAATTGCTGCAGCTGTAAACATCCACTCTTTAAATAAGATGGCAATTGTATATAAGAAAAAAGATGTTAAATACAAGGAAAGTGTTTCGCTTAGAATATATTGATGTGGCAGACGTGATTCGTTTTCACTTAACGACTCTGTTTTATTAACAACCCAGCTGCTAATTGATAATAAACTTCCGACAACAATAAAATCCAGCCAGAGAAAGCTGAACATTAAGGTCTCTTGATTAGCAATATGCCGAATACCAATCTGTAGCAAACTCAGAACCAACAATACAATCGGCACATAAAAAACCAGCTGATGTAACATGGCTGCCAGTTTTTCACCGCGCCCTTGCAGACCAGAGCGTTGATAATAAAAATGCAAGGCCCACGAAAAAAACAGCGTCTCTGCCATTAGGATCCATGTAGTCAGTGATTGTTGTGATATAAAAGTGGTATCAGTGCTCACCATACCCGCCAGAAAATTAACAACAAAACTTACAAATAAATAAAAACCGATAAGCTGAGCGAAACGTAAGCGGAATTTTGCTGCTCGATAGAAACACCAGAGCATTGGCAGTACCAGCAGAACCGACATCAGTGCAGGCAAAAATACAGCCAGTATAAATCCTGATGCAGCTGCTCCCCATAATGTATAAATTTCATTCTGTACAAACGCCGCTTTAAGCTCGATCGGCTCTGCACTGTCTTTAAAGCGTTCTATTAACCGGTAAGCGAGAAAACTCAAAAAACCAAAAGTAAGTAGCTTAGTCCAGTACCACGACACTGTGTTATCTGCAACGGCATAACCTTCAGTCATTATGTGCCACAAAAGCCCTAGCATCGCCAGCAGATAGATAGCGTAACCTTCCGCTCTGATTAATTTATGCTGATACTGAAAACCAATATAAGCCAGGATTAATCCTTCCATGGCCCATATAACACTGCTGACATCGACGGGTGCCAGTACAAAAACAGATGTAGCGACAAGCAGACCAGCCATAAGAAAGTAGACCGGCGCTAATGCCGTTTTTAAAAGCTTAAATTTTAATACAATGACAGCCAGTATCACTGCATGAATGAGTAAAATACTCGCAACAGTCATATCACCCGTTGACACTTGCAGCATGGCATATATGAAGTAAAAGACATTTGAAACCAGTAAGGTCACATCATAGCGGCTGAGCTGTGTTTTTATTTTTAGCCCCTGGAAAGACCAGTAGTAGACATACATATAAAAAAAACCGCTTAGCAGCGTTGCTATCACAAACGAACTAATGGCTTTACTGATACCGATGTATTCAATGACCGACAAACTCAGCACAAACATGATGTGCGATAAAGCAGGCCATTTTATTTTATGCGACAAATACAGATTGGCGCATGAAAGAACAAATAAATACAAAAGAAAAACCAGCCCTATCGCTTCCATATCGCCGATAATAAACGGCGTAAAAACACCGCCGACAAGCGTGACAAAAGCCACGACTCTGGTTTCATAAATGAGTGCAAGAACAAAAGAACTCAGTGTGACTGCCATTAACAATAAAAAACCACTGGACTCAGATATCATGCCGTAATAAGGCCCTATAAAATAGGCCGTCAGGTAATTAAAAATAACGCCTAATGCTATGATACTCGCTGCATATTCGCGAAAATCTGTCTGTTTACGGGCAAGTAAAGCGCCGGCAGCTATTATTCCTGCGCCAACAACAAAACCCGTTAGCGCCTTTAAAGTATCGCTAAAGACTGTATAAAATGAGTATTGCAGTAAATAACCAAAACCAACTGTCAGCGTCAGCAAACCTGCAACAGTCATTAAGAAAACAGGCGCTTT
This sequence comes from Gammaproteobacteria bacterium, assembly GCA_029882215.1. GTDB lineage: Bacteria > Pseudomonadota > Gammaproteobacteria > SZUA-229 > SZUA-229 > JAUVDT01. Next base: position 44,206 of record JAOULC010000014.1, read on the forward strand.
GCCCTGATCTTTATAATGAAGATAGAGTTTAATTAACTTATGAAACAGTGCCTGAAAAGGTGCGGTGAACAGGGACAAACGGCTTAGTATAAAATAAAAAATTGCTATAAAAAACTTACTAATAAATACATTTAACAAACCCGGCTCCGGGGTTTTGCTATTTACACTGTCATCACTGTCCGCCGCTGAAGCTGGCTCTGATTTAGTCTGCTCATTTTTCTCTGTAGATGTTGAAACTTTTATTGCCTCTGCTACAGGTGACTTATTCAGGTTTGTTGTTACAGATCTTTCATAGGCTACTGAATCTGATGACTGCTGAACAATTGCCGGGGATTGTTTTTCTGTATAAGACCCTGATATTGCAACATCAGCCGGAAGAGATGCCTTTTGTTCTGACTGAACTGATTCACGTAAGACCCCGAGTTCTGATTTAAGCGCAAGAATTCTGCTGTTAAATTCATCTCTGGTATTTTCAAGAACATGCTCAAGCTCATCAATTCTCTGTTGCAGAGACTTTGTAGCATCAGTCATTGATTATTCCTTTAAATCTATTTTTTATTATTCAATGTATTTTAAAATTTCTGATACGGCAATATAACATGGTTATATCACAGCGATAACAGTCATACCCGGTCATTGAGTAATGTTTATACCACAGAGTGGATTATCTGCGCACAGGATCATGTCTTTTTAAGACAGCTTAGCCTGTTTAACTTTCAATAATGCAAAAAAAACCTGTCACATGGACAGGTTTTTTCAGTCAGAAAACATCTTACTCAAAAGGATGCCGCAGTACGATTGTCTCATCACGTTCTGGTCCGGTTGAAACAATATCAACCGTTACACCAACAACCTCTGACAGTTTATCCAGATAATTTCTGGCTGCCTGCGGTAACTGATCCAGACTACGGGCACCAACAGTGACCTCACTCCAGCCTGGCATCGTTTCATAAACAGGTTTACATTGTTCAAAAGCATCGGCACCTACCGGCGGTAAATGCAGTGTTTTGCCTTTGTATTCATAACCGGTACAGATATTGATTGATTCAAGACCATCCAGTACATCCAGTTTGGTAATACATAAGCCTGTAATACTGTTAACCTGAGCCGCACGGCGCATTGCTACACCATCAAACCAGCCACAACGACGCTGCCGGCCTGTTGTTGCGCCAAACTCATGACCTTTCTCACCCAGATACTGACCCACATCATCAAACAATTCTGTCGGGAAGGGACCGGCACCAACGCGGGTAGTATAGGCTTTGGTAATACCTAAAATATAATCTAAATCTTTAGGGCCGATACCTGAACCGGTGCAGGCGCCACCGGCAGTGGTATTCGATGATGTAACGTACGGGTAGGTTCCCTGATCAATATCCAGTAAGGTACCCTGCGCACCTTCAAACATGATGCTCTTACCTTGCTTACGCAGGTCAAACAACAGGCCCGGAATATCGGCAATCATCGGGATCATCTTTTCGCCATAAGCCAGTGTTTCATCCAGTACTTGCTGATAGTCCACTGTATCGACCTTAAAGTATTCTTTTAATGAGAAGTTATGATATTCCATAACAACCTGCAATTTTTCAGCAAAGGATTTTTCATCCAGCAAGTCGCCAACTCGAATACCACGACGTGAAACTTTGTCTTCGTATGCCGGACCGATGCCCCGGCCTGTGGTACCGATGGCTTTATTACCACGGGCAATTTCACGCGCCTGATCAAGTGCCACATGGTAAGGCATGATCATTGGACAGGCTTCCGAAATCTTTAAGCGTTCCAGTGCCGGAATACCGCGATCTTCAAGCATTTTAACTTCTTCAAATAATGCGTCTGGTGATAACACCACGCCGTTACCGATCAGGCACATCACATTCTCACGCAAAATACCCGACGGAATTAAATGCAAAACGGTTTTCTCTTCACCGATTACCAGGGTGTGACCTGCATTATGACCACCCTGAAACCGGACTACAGCGGCTGCGCGATCAGTTAACAAATCAACTATTTTACCTTTACCCTCGTCGCCCCATTGGCTGCCAAGTACTACGACATTCTTCGCCATCTTAATTGGCCTCCACTACGTGCCATTTATCATCAGTTTTTTGAATAACTCTGTTACAGTTCATTGCTGCTGCACCAGACTGTTGTCCGGGCAACAGACGAATTACGCACTCGCCTGCCGCCCGTAAAGTTTCTATTAAAGCCTGTAGTTCAGCACCTGTATCTGAAGGAGCCAGAATGCCGTTGATCTGTTCGGCTTCAGCTTGCTTGCCAAGGTTTATTAAAGATTTTAAATCGGTACTGAAACCGGTTGCCGGCCGTGAACGACCAAAGATTTCCCCAATTTCATCATAACGTCCGCCACGCGCTACTTCCTGCCCCTGTCCCGGCACAAACGCTGTAAAGACAACGCCGGTATGGAAACGATAACCACGCAGTTCAGCCAGATCGAAATGTAAAATAATATTAGGGACTCTGGATTGAAGCAGACGTGTTACCTGCTTCAGATAATCGAGTGCTTGCAGCACATCATCGGTTGCCGCGCTTAATGCAGTCATCGCCTGATCGATGGTTTTTTCTCCACCGTTGAGGTCAGGTAATGCCAGCAGCATTTTTGCCACGTCATTATCCAGCTTTTCTGAAACAACAAACTCACTTATTTCTGGCAGTGCTTTTCTCTGCATCATATCAAACAGCTGAGCTTCCTGTTGCTGATTAAGCCCGGCCTGTTTGGCCAGTGAACGGTAAATACCCACATGCCCCAAATCAAGATAAACCTGATCAAGGCCCGCCATACTCAGAGTACGCAGCATCAATTCGATGACTTCAACATCACTATCAACACCGGCATGACCGTATAATTCAGCACCTACCTGAATCGGACTGCGAGTACCGGCAAAACCATCGGGGCGAGTGTGTAAGACGGTGCCGATATAGCACAATCGGGAGATTTCAGTTTTCAGATGATGGGCATCAATTCGCGCGACCTGAGGTGTCATATCAGCCCTTATACCCAATGACTTACCGGTCATTTGGTCAATCAGCTTAAACGTCTGAATATCTAAATCATAGCCAGTACCGGTAAGCAATGAGTCCAGATAATCAACAGTCGGTGGAATAACCAGCTGATAACCCCAGTTTGCATACACATCCAGAATCTGCCGGCGTAATGTTTCTAATTTAGCCGCTTCAGCTGGTAAGGCTTCTTCAATACCCTGAGGCAATAACCACGTTTCGTTTGTTTTCATTTAACTCTTGATTCTAAAATTGTGTTTCTTTAACGCAAAGCATACAGGATGACAACGCCTAACAACATACTACCCAAACCAACCCAGCGCAGAATATTATCCGGGAGCTGGCTAATTTGTTGCATGGTCTCGCGCCACATAGCCGGATTGAGAAACGGCATTATACCCTCAATCACCAGCAGCAGTGCTATTGCATGTAAAATTTCATTCATAAAGGTGGGCTTTCTTTGCTAATTATTGGCAATCGCCACTGCTAGCCTTGTCTGGCCCCGTGACAGATGAACATTCTGCACATAAAAAAGCCGGAAGATAATAAGCTTCCGGCTGTTGCTAGTTTGATAGTCTTTATTTATTCACCTTACCGTCTGAGTTTTTCAGATAGCGGAAGAACTCAGAGTCAGGTTGTATCAACATAACATCCGATTTTTCTCTGAAGGTTTCTTTATACGCTTCGAGACTACGGTAAAAACGATAGAACTCACGGTCTTTAGAGAAACTGGATGCATAGATATTGGCTGCTTTCGCATCACCATCACCACGCAGCTTTTCTGCATCACGATAAGCCTCTGCCAGAATAACCTTGCTCTGTTTATCAGCATCAGCTGTTACACGTTCTGCAGCTTCTCTGCCTTCTGAGCGAAATTCACGGGCATCACGTTCACGCTCTGTGCGCATGCGCTGATAGACCGATTCGCTGATTTTCTCAGGGTAATCGATACGCTTGATCCGTACATCGACAATCTCAACACCTAAGGACTCCGTCTTATCTCCCGCTAACTGAGTCATGATACCCATGATTTCAGCACGATCACCGGTGATCACTTCCTGAATAGTTCGTTTACCAAATTCATCACGAAGACCATTATTGACGATCTGATAAAGCAGCAAGCCTGCTCGTCTTTCATCACCACTGGTCGCCAGGAAGTATTTTTCAACATCCTGAATACGCCATTTGATAAATGAATCAACAATCAGATATTTTTTCTCTGCCGTTAAAAAACGCTCCGGACGCTGATCCATGGTTAAAATACGTGAATCAAACTTTCTCACGTTATTCACAAAAGGCACTTTCCAGTGCAGCCCTGGCTTGTAGTCTGAACGTTCAATCGAGCCAAACTTTAACAGTATTGCTTTTTCTCGCTCATCAACAAAAAAGGCCGATAAGGAGATCGCCGCAAGGACAGCAATGATAATAACAGGTATAAGCTTATTCATTATCTTGTCTCCCTTGAACGTGACGGTATTCTGTTTCGTAAATCATCTAAGCCTGTGCCTGAGTCTCTTGCATCATCTCCTGCACTTAATGAGTCCAGTACATTAGTAGATTGCTTAGAGGTCATGCCTGAGCCCTGTAAAATTTTATCCAGAGGCAAGAACATCATATTATTACCTTTTACATCAACCATGACTTTTGTTGAATTACTCAGCACATGCTCAACCATATCGATATATAAACGGTCACGGGTTACACCCGGAGCCTGCTTATATTCCTTTAATAAGGAGGTAAAACGACCGGCATTACCTTCTGCTCGGGCAATAACTTCCAGCTGATATGATTCTGACTCCGCTTTTAAACGAGCCGCAGCACCACGCGCTTTAGGTACCACTTCATTGCGGTATGCTTCTGCTTCATTCAGAAAGCGAACTTTATCTTCAAGCGCTTTATTCACATCATCAAAAGCCGCTTTAACGGCTTCCGGTGGTTTTGCCTGACGAATGTTAACTTCAGTAATGGTTAGACCCGTTTTATATTGATCCACAATTTCCTGGGTTAATTTTTGTACGTCCGCGGCGATAGTGGCTCGCCCTTCGGTAATAACAAAATCCATATTTCTGCGACCAATGCTTTCACGCAAGGCACTTTCTGTAGAATTTTTAAGGGTGACTTCAGGGTCGACCGTATTAAAAATATAATCTGTCGGGTTATCGACACGATACTGAATCGTACCTTCAATATCGACAATATTTGTATCCTGTGTCAGCATGGTTTCTTCAACACCAATAGAATAAACCTTTGCAACATTTACCTTGACGACATTCTGAATAGGACGAGGAAGATGCCAGTGTAGACCACTCTGAACAGTCTCTTTATAAGCGCCAAACTGCATGACGATGCCGCGCTCAGCCTGCTCGACTTTATAGATACCAGAAGCAGCCCATAAAGTGATAACTATCGCCGCAATAACGCCTATGCCCATACCGCCACCAGATGATGAGGATGAACCACTGCCTTTATTATTACCGCCAAAAATACCGCTTAGTTTTTTCTGGAAGTTACGAAACGCTTCATCAAGGTCTGGTGGCCCCTGATTATTTCCGCGATTACCCCCGTTATTACCCCAGGGATCTTTCTTGTCGTTATTATTACCAGGCTCATTCCAAGCCATATGCAAACTCCAATTGTTTCAATTTATTAATGTGACACAGTAAGTCTGTCATGAACCACGCATTTTATGGGCGTTGCACGACAGTCGCAAGGCTTTTATCGGTAAAAAGAAGATCGAGATCGAGACTTTCCCGGCTCACCAACTGATTTAAATCCCGTCTGGAAATTGATAAATTTATCAGGCTATTGCCCAGCTCATCATTTCGCTCTGATTTAATCGCCCCCAGCTTAAATAATAAAGCACGTAAGCGGCTCTGCGCCGGTGTAAGGCAGATTTCACCCTGTATAAGATCCTGCCTGAATCGCTCCAGCAATACCTCTTTCAACAGATCCAGTCCTCTGTTCTTTTCTGCTGACAGCCAGCTGCGTTTTACCTCACCCAGCTCGTCACGATCCACCCACGGATCAAGATCAAGCAAATCGATCTTGTTCATGACCTGTATCTGCGGTACTTCCTCAGCACCGATATCCGCTAACACCTGATTTACCTGTTCAATATTATGCAGCCTGTTGTCATCGGCTGCATCAATCACATGTAACAGTAAATCAGCCTCTTTGGTTTCCAGTAAGGTTGAGCGAAACGCATCCACTAAATCATGTGGCAAATGCCGTATGAAACCGACCGTGTCGGCCAGAATCACACTACTGGCATCATCCAGTTTGAGCTTTCGGAAGGTGGGATCGAGTGTTGCAAACAGCTGATCCTGCACATACACACCTGACTGAGTCAGTGCATTAAACAGCGTCGACTTACCCGCATTGGTATAACCTACCAGTGCAATCGTCGGTGTTTCGGCTTTTTTGCGTGACTGCCGGCCCTGTTGACGCTGGCTGCGAACTTTTTCCAGGCGGCGATTAATTTGTTTGATACGCTGAGCCAGTAATCGCCGGTCAGTTTCCAGCTGGGTCTCACCCGGCCCACGCAAACCAATACCACCTTTTTGCCGCTCAAGATGAGTCCAGCCACGTATCAGCCGGGTAGACAGGTGTTTTAACTGTGCCAGTTCAACTTGTAACTTACCTTCAAATGAACGCGCTCGCTGAGCAAAAATATCAAGAATCAGCCCTGTTCTATCCAGTACTCGGCATTTAAAAGTGGCTTCGAGGTTACGTTCTTGCGACGGACTGAGTGCATGATTAAATAACACCAGCTCAATACCATTGGCTTCGATAAATGCTTTAATCTCCTCGGCCTTACCGGATCCAACGAAGAGTTTGGCATTTGGCTTTTGACAAGACGAGGTGAATTCAGCAATAGACTCTGCGCCAGCAGATGCAGCCAGTTCACGGAACTCACCCAAATGTTCTCGCCGGGATTCATCATGAATATCGACGTGAATCAGGATTGCTCGTTCACCGCTACCGGGACGATCAAACAAATTAACTCCAGTATTTAGATACCACTAATTAGATAAATAAAAGACGCCAGATAATGCTGCCATTATCTGCCGCTAGTATACCTTAAGCACAAGAGGGACTGTGTTTGATTTTCAAGAAAACCAATCAGGCATTGTGACCATTTTCGTCAGCCGGAGCCAGTTTTACCGGTCTTGATGGCACAACGGTAGAAATAGCATGTTTGTATACCATCTGGCTTACTGTATTCTTTAATAACACGACAAACTGATCAAACGATTCAATCTGGCCCTGCAATTTAATGCCATTGACGAGATAAATCGCAACGGGAATACGTTCTTTGCGCAAAACGTTTAAAAATGGCTCTTGTAATGATTGCCCCTTAGGCATAACTAACTCCCTATTCTAATTAGTATTATTCAAGTTAAACAAAAAAAATCCCTTTAGCAACACAGTTCATTCGGTAATTATGTGGCCAGACTACGCTCAAACAAGTAGCAGGCACTACAATGATAGCGAATATTTTAAATTTTGCAGTAATTCTTCTTTTTTGAGTGTGTCCGGATCGTAAAAGTTTGCATTTTGTTCTTTTCTGAGCCAGGTAATCTGTCTTTTTGCCAGCTGGCGCGTTGCAAACACCCCCCGGTCGATCATTTCCGGGTAATCGTACTGCCCTTCCAGATACTCAAGTGCCTGACGGTAACCGACCGAGCGCATCGATGACAAATCAAGACTGACATCATTATACTTTTTTAAATCTTCAACTTCTTGCAAAAAACCCTGCTCCAGCATTTTTTTAAAGCGTGTCTCTATTCTCTGGTGCAACACGGATCTGTCTTGCGGAAACAGCACTATCTTTATTAACTGGTAATTGAGCTTTTCAGACTCCTGCTCTGCCCACAGTGCCGACATCGGACGACCTGTGATCTCATAAATCTCTAAGGCTCTTTGTATCCGTTGCGGATCGTTTTTATGTATTCGCTCTGCCGCTACCGGATCGACCTGCATTAGCCTGTCATGCATTGCATCCCGCCCCAGATTTAAGGCTTCTGCTTCAAGCTTTTTTCTCACCACCTGATCGGCCGAAGGTAGTGGTGACAGACCTTCCTGCAAAGCCTTGTAATACAGCATAGTCCCCCCCACCAGCAGCGGTATTTTGCCGCGCGATGTGATGTCGTTCATTAAAGCCAGACAGTCATGACGAAAATCAGCCGCAGAATACGTCTGCTGTGGCTCTCTTATGTCAATTAGATGATGCGGTGCAACAGCCAGTTCTTCTGCCGTGGGTTTGGCAGAGCCAATATTCATGCCGCGATAAACCAGAGTCGAATCCACGCTGATAATTTCACACGGCAAATGCTTTATCAGCTCGATCGCCAGACCGGTTTTACCGGTTGCTGTCGGACCCATGATGGCGATAGCAAAAGGCGCATCATTGCTCACTCCCGGCGCCACTGTAAATGATTCCTGAGCCGCCATCTTACTGACCTCTCAAAAATAATTTATCGATCTGGGAAACATTCATTTGCACCCAGGTTGGCCGCCCATGATTACACTGACCGCTACGCTCGGTTGTTTCCATGTCTCTTAATAGCGCATTCATTTCAGGCAAACTCAGCTGGCGGTTGGCCCGTACCGAGCCATGACAGGCCATGGTGCCAAGTACTTCATTCATCATATTTTTAATGCGCTCACTACGGCCATGCACACCATAGTCCGATAATACGTCGCGCACTAATGACTCAGCATTTGTTTTATTCAGCAGTAATGGAATCTGCCGTATACGCACTGACTGCGGACCACTGCGATCAACCTCCAGCCCAATCTCGGCAAAAAAAACCTGCTCTGCTTCCACCAGCTCTGCCTCTTTTTCACTGACATCAATATCTATTGGTACCAGTAAAGGCTGAGATGAGATACCGCCACTTTCATAAGAATGTTTTAAACGTTCATAAGTAATGCGTTCATGCGCTGCGTGCATATCAACAATCACCAGACCGTCGCGGTTCTCTGCCAAAATAAAAATACCGTGCAGCTGTGCTTTGGCAAAACCTAAGGGAGGGTATTCTGCATTCTCAGCACTGTTCAAACCGCCAATTTCTGCCTTCGCCTGTGAACTGGCTAATTGCGTATAAGCCGCTATTTGTTCTTCGACGGCCAGTGACATTGAGGACTGGCGAGGATTGTATGCCTGATTATTTTGGTAGCTTTGAGCAAAAGCCGGATTATTACCGCTGCTCGCTTGAGCAAACTCAGCCGGCGGACTCATGTTTGCATAGCTTTGCTGATAGTTTGCCTGAAAGCCTGTTTCATTGCCGGGGCTGGCCGGCTTTATTTTAGCAATGGCATCGTGTATCGCCCGGTATAAAAAGTCATGTACGGTTCTTGATTCACGAAAACGCACTTCACTTTTAGTCGGGTGCGCATTGACATCAACCAGTACAGGGTCAAGTTCAAAATACAATACATAAGCCGGGTGCCGGCCATGAAAGAGTACATCCTGATAGGCCTGGCGCACAGCATGCGTAATCACACGGTCTTTTACCATACGGCCATTAACATAAAAATACTGTAAGTCAGCCTGACTGCGTGAAAAAGTCGGTAAGGCAATCCAGCCCCATATTTTCAAACCGATGGCTTCATGTTCTAGATAAACACTTTGCTCGATAAAACTTTTACCGCAAATCTCAGCAATCCGTTTTTCCTGACCCGGGCGGTCTGCTGCTGCACGAAACTGCCTTACTGTTTTACGGTTACTAGATAAACTAAGGCTGATATCAAAACGGCTTAATGCAATGCGTTTTACCACATCATCGAGATGTTTAAATTCTGTTTTTTCTGTTTTAAGAAACTTGCGCCGGGCCGGGACATTAAAAAACAAATCACGGACTTCTATCGTCGTACCTGTTTTATGAGGCACAGGTTTTTGTTCGATTTCTTTCTCACTGCCATCACCGATGACCTGCCAGCCTGACTGATTTTCAGTAGCCGATGAAATCACCAGTCGTGAAATGGATGCAATACTGGGAATGGCTTCACCACGAAAGCCAAGACTGCCCACATGCTCCAAGTCATCCAGATTACGGATTTTACTGGTCGCATGACGCGATAGTGCCAGCGCCATATCGTCTTTATGTATGCCCGAACCATTATCGGTAATCCGGATCAGCTTGGTTCCGCCCTGCTCTACATCGATGTTGATCTTGTCAGAACCGGCATCAATACTGTTTTCTAACAGCTCTTTAATCACTGAAGAGGGCCGTTCAACAACCTCACCGGCTGCAATTTGGTTGATCAGCTGGTGTGGCATCTGATGAATACGTTTAAGCATGTGTTTTATGAGCTGGCGAAGAAAAGCTGTATTTTATCAGGAAGCTAACACTTTTTGGGGGGGATCATAAAAAGATTTTAATGATTAGCAAGAGCTGATAACAAGACCTGACTCAAACAGGTTTCTTTTTCAGCTCATGCCGCTTTACGGATAAATATTAAACAATCAGGCCACTGTATATGGAATTTTAAGTGCCTGACCAACCTGCAGATGATCGCTGGTTAAACGATTGAGCATTTTCAAATCCATTGAGCTGACTTCGTATTGCTCAGCAATACCTGCCAGTGTTTCACCAGTGCTGGTTTTGTGTTCTTTATTATTTAATGATAACCAGGTACCGGGAGGTGCTTTTCGGCCAAAGTAATCTGAAACGCCACGCAGAATTGCCTGCGCGGTCTTAGCCTGATGCGCCGGACTACGCAGTTTGCGTTCTTCTTTTGGGTTAGAAATAAATGCCGTTTCTAATAAAATCGAGGGTACATCAGGCGATTTTAAAACCGCGAAGCCGGCCTGTTGTACACGTTTTTTGTGTACCCTGCCGATACGCTTTAATTCCCCGAGAACTTCATCACCCACATCCAGACTGGACTGAATAGTGCCGGTCAGGGATAAATCAAGCAGTACTTCTGCCACCATGTCATCTTTATTATCGAGCTGAACACCACCGATTAAATCAGAGGCATTTTCTTTTTCTGCCAGCCAGCGAGCTGTTTCAGAGGATGCACCATCGACAGACAAGGCATAAACAGATGAACCGCGTGCGCGGGTATCACGATAAGAGTCGGCATGTAATGAAATCAACAGATCAGCTTTATGTTCACGCGCTTTTTTAACCCGTTCACGCAATGCCATGTAGTAATCACCATCACGGATCAGAACCGGCTTCATGCCCGGGTATTTTTTAATCACAGCGTGTAATTTACGGGCAATCGCCAGAGTTATGTCTTTCTCTTTGGTGCCCAGGTGCCCACTGGCGCCTGGGTCCTTGCCACCATGACCGGCATCGATAGCCACCACAACATCACGTAACTTTGGTTTTTTTGCTTTCTTTTTGGCAATAGCGCCGTTCTTAACATCTTCCAGGTCGATCACCAGCCGATGACCGGCGCCAGACTCTGGTTTGAGCAAAAAGCTACGGGGTGTCACATGATTACTTAAATCCAGAACAATGCGCAGATCAGCGCCATTACGCACACCGGTACGAACCCCTTTTAACAAGGCGTTATGCATTTCTTCTATCAGGCCGGAATCAACTAGGCGTGTGTCCTTAATATCCACAACAACCCGCTCAGGGTTATGTAAACGGAACAATGAGTGTTCTATGGAGCGATCGAGATCAAAAACCAATCGGGTATTACTGGCTGACTGTGACAAACGAATATTGTTAACAGAAGCCGGTTGCGCCGCATTAGCCACACGTGAGATAGCCGGGGCAACGACAATGCCACTGATTCCTACAAATTTTTTGAGAAAATTACGCCTGTTATCCATGACAATTAACCTGTCGCTTCAATCTAATTTTACTTAGTGATACTTATAGTGTCGTCTTTTTTAAAGATAAATCAAGTTTTTTCTCAATAAATTTAATGAGATAGCATACTTTCCTATAGTAATTCATCACGAAGCAGCTGTAACATAACGTTTTTACCCATTTCAGTCGCTGCCGACATTTCCAGATTTCTACCCGTTTCAGCATAGCTGAGATTGATAGTCAGATCCGGCATTGGCAAAAAGCCTTCTGCCTGCTGCGGCCACTCGATCAGGCAGATAGAATGGCCATCAAAGTAATCCCTGCCACCGGCATATTCCAGCTCTTCGGGATCTGCCAGGCGATATAAATCAAAATGATAAACCATCAGTTCACCCAGCTGGTAAGGCTCTACCAGAGTATAGGTCGGACTTTTAACAATGCCTGTAAAACCTAAGGCCCTCAAAAATCCTCTGACGAAGGTTGTTTTTCCGGCACCAAGATCGCCAAATAAAAAAACCAGCATTCCGCCAAAGGCTTTATCAGCCAGTCTGCCAGCAAACTGCAGCTGCGCTTCTTCATCGGGCAGATGAGTCGTAAAACAATCTTTAGATTTAAAAGTCATGGGTAAACTTATAGATGAACGTTAGTAGTTAATGAACTGACGAATGAATGGCAATAAATCACTGGCAAGCAAGCCTGTCTGGCCTGCAGCCGTCACCGCCGCATCAGCCGCCTGAGAATGCAGACAAACACCTATCCTTGCTGCCTCCTCTTTTTCATAGCCCTGCGCCATTAAAGCCGCAATCACCCCGCTCAAAACGTCACCCATGCCGGCTGACGCCATGCCAGGGTTGCCGAAGGGGCATACATCAATCGGATCTTTGCCATCAAAAACCAGCGTTCCCGCCCCTTTTAAAACAATAACAGCATTGTATTCAGCATATAAACGCTGGGCCGCGCGAAACCGGTCTTGCTCTATAGCAGCAACATCGATACCTAGTAGTCGTGCCGCTTCACCAGGGTGCGGAGTGATAACGGCATCCGACAGATCGGCTGCATGTTCAGGTAAGTGATATAAGGCATCAGCATCTAACAACTTATAATGATCCTGATATAACACCTGCTCAAAAAGCTTTTTACCCCATTCATCACGACCCAAACCCGGCCCTATCGCGATAACATTAACGCGTTGCAACAACTCATCCGCAATGACCGGCTCATCAACACCATAAACCATAATTTCAGGCTGGACCGATACCACCGCTGCAACATGTTCCGGTCGCGTGATAACACTCACCCGGCCCACACCACTTCTTAAGGCAGACTGAGCTGCCAGAATAACAGCCCCGCACATGCCTTTGTTACCACCCACGATCAACAAGTGACCAGTTTGACCTTTATGTGTACATGGCTTGCGCTGATGTAAATAAGAAGAGAGCTCTTCATCACCCAATAAGTATGCCTCTTCTTCAAACTGTGAATAGACCGATGCCGGCACCTGAAGATCATTAAAAATAATTTCACCGCAGTAGTTACGCGCCTGCCCGGTGAACATACCTTTTTTCAAACAAATAAAGCAAACACTATAGTCTGCAATAATCGCATTGCCAAAAACAGCCCCGGTATCCGCATCTAAGCCGCTTGGAACGTCAACTGCGATAACAGGCGTATCCAGCTCATTAACCCGCTCAATAACTTCGATCCATTCTGGATCCAGTGCTCGCTTAAGACCTGTGCCTAAAATAGCATCAATAATTAAATCAGCACTGCGTAACGCATCGTCCAAGTCCTCTACAAACTCCCCGCCGGCTTCCTGCCAGTCCAGATAAGCCTGCTGCGCATCGGCTTGCAAATCATCAGGGTCGCTTAAACTATAGACGCTGACATCGCGCCCCTGCTCTATTGCCTGTTTAGCGATCAAATAACCATCACCTGCATTATTGCCGGCACCGGTTAAAATGAGTATGGAATGAAGTTGTGGAAACTTGAGCCGGTAAAATTCGCAAACAGCATTAGCAGCACGCTGCATTAGAAGGTAAGAAGCAATACCAGCATCACTGCTATTGCCTTTGATAATTAACTGATCGAGCTCGCGGCTTTGCTGCTTGCTATAAAGTCTGCGGGTATAAAACATAGCGGAATCATAACAAATGTTTGATCATTTCTAGTAGTGATTTTACGAACAATTACTCTGCCGCTATTTTAACCTGATCTCGCCCCATATTCTTTGCACGATATAGTGCTTCATCTGTTCTCTTGAAAAGTGAATCACTACCTTCTCCATAACAGTAACTGCCCATACCAATACTCACACTGATATTTATTAACTGTTCATCATATTCTACTAATAAACCTCTAACTGAAAGGCGAATACGCTCGGCCACATCCATAGCCGTTAACGAATCAACATCACTCAGTAAAATCGCGAACTCTTCACCGCCGTAGCGAAACACAACATCACTGCTACGGGTTGCATCTTTCAGTGCATTCGCAACAGCACGGAGCACCTGATCACCTGCAGCATGGCCATACACATCATTTACTTTTTTAAAAAAATCAATATCCAGCAGCATTAATGAAAGGGGTAATTTATGTCGTTCTGCCAGGCTCAACTCACGCTCAATATCCCGATCATATGCAGCACGATTATGTAAACCGGTTAAGGCATCAAGCTGAGACATCAATACCGCTTTACGATACTGAATAGCATTACGTAACGGCTGCACCAGCACGCAAAGTAATTTTTCCAGATGCTTTAATTCAGTTTCTGAGAAACGACGCCCGCGGTAAACGGTTAACTCGCCTAACACCACATCTTCAATATTCAGGCTATAGGAACACTTATGCCGTGACTGTCGGCCAAAGTGGAGATTTATTGCCGGCTCGGGGTAAGCCAGTGAGTAATGAAAACCATCAAATAACAGATCTTCAGCCACTGCCTGCATAAAAATTTCAACGCACTGATCGACCTCCAGTGTCGCTAACAGACGGTTGGTTATGCTATATAACCGGCGCTCCAGCTGCGCCTGACGGTATTCTTTAATCCGTTCAGCACCAAAATTGGTAACCTCAAGATTGCGCTCTAATACTGGTAATTGAATTTGTGTACTCATGACCTGTAAATCCTGTTAATGATTTACAGTATAATTAGCTAATATCGTGCCAGAGATAAATATCACTATATAAACAATAACTTAGGTACTAATGTGCTATGTTTTGTCAAATAATTGACGACATATCCGGTTATTTTTTAACTTCCGGAATACAGCGATCAACAGACTGACGTGCACAGCGTTCCCCGTCGGTCCAGATTGCATGATCAAAACGAGTGCCTTGCACCAGCACGTTTGAAAGCATGGCATTTGTTAAATCTGCATAAGAAAGGTCCGCGCCTGATAAATCAGCATTACTTAAGTTGGCATTATTTAAGTTAGCACCAACCAATAGAGTGCGGTTAAGATTTGCCTGTGACAGGTTTGCATTTTCAAGGCCCGCATAAGACAGATTAGCTGCACTAAAGTTTGTTTTTACTAAAAGCGCGCCAGTTAGACGGGTGCTTTGCAGGTTGCTTTTTTCCAGGTTCATAGACACCAGATCAATACTGATCTTGTTACATGACTGCCAGTCAATACCGGCAGCCGGTTTTACCGAGCAGTCAGTATCAGCTACTCTTATAACGGGATCTAACAGTAAAAAACTGATCATTAATACCGACACTACAATGACAAGACTAACCACCCCATACAGTGTGAGTCTTTTAGTTTTAACACGCTGTGCAGAAAAATCCGATTTTAATTTAAGGTATGAAGAAGAGACTTCTTCTTTGTTTTTGCGCCGCTCACCCGGCTGCCGGCGACCATCACTAATACCATCATCAGTCTGTCGCTGATGAGCTTCACGGCGAATATCACCACGACGTTCGTCTTCACGTAATTTAGCCTGATGCAAACCTGCCTTTCTACCTGCCAGATGGCTCTGTTTAACTTCATCCGGAATTAAAGAAGGTAAGCGGGCAATGGGAATCCATTTACTTTTATCCATACTCACCAGCGTATCGGTATCAATCCGCCCAAGAATAAGATAACTGCCAATTAGCTTAACCGGAAAAGGCCCGGTAATCTTTTCACTTTTTTTTATATACCAGAGTACTGGCTTACTATGCGACTGATCATTCATCATTAAATAATAGCCCATCAATAAAAAAGTTTGCGGTATTCAGTGTTCAGTTTGCAGTTAAACCAAACCAAACACTAGTCACTATCTGAGTTTAAACCGCGAGTACCGTCATACCAGCCATATACGGCTGCAATACTGTCGGAATTTTAATACTGCCGTCGGCTTGCTGATAATTTTCCATCACCGCGACCAGACAACGCCCTACCGCCAGTCCTGAGCCATTGATTGTGTGCAATAGCTCCGGCTTATTGGTTTCCGGGTTGCGGTATCTTGCCTGCATACGGCGCGCCTGAAAATCGAGGAAGTTACTACAGGATGAAATTTCACGATAGGCCTGCTGACCGGGCAACCAGACTTCAAGGTCATAGGTTTTCGCTGCTGAAAAACCGGTATCACCGGCACACAACGCCAGCACCCGGTAAGGCAATTCCAGTTTTTGTAATATAGCTTCTGCATTAGCGGTTAAAGATTCCAGCGCAGCCCATGAGTCTTCCGGTTTAACCAGTTGCACCATTTCAACTTTTTCAAACTGATGCTGGCGAATCATGCCACGGGTATCACGACCGTATGAACCGGCCTCCGAGCGAAAGCACGGTGTATGGGCAACGAATTTTTTCGGCAGGTCTTTAGCATCCAGAATCTGATCACGAACTAAATTAGTAACCGGCACTTCAGCCGTTGGAATCAAATAATATTCCTGTTCACCACCCAGTTTAAAAAGGTCTTCTTCAAATTTTGGTAACTGACCGGTGCCACGCAGACTGTCTGCATTGACAATATACGGCACATAAACTTCTTCATAGCCGTGTTCATTGCTGTGTGTATCCAGCATGAATTGTGTCAGCGCACGATGCAGCTTTGCCATCCCGCCACGCATCACAACAAAACGTGAGCCGGTTAATTTGGCCGCCGTTTCAAAATCCAGCCAGTCATTTGGAGCACCCAGTTCTACGTGGTCTTTAGCTTCAAAATCCAGCTTCGTTGGCTCACCCCATTTACGAATTTCGAGGTTGTCTTCTTCTTTTAAACCATCCGGTACAGAATCGTCAGGCAGGTTAGGAATACCCATAATCAGTTGCTGGACTTCCAGCTGCACGGCTTCATTCTCGGCTTTGGCTTTATCGAGCTTTTCACCTAATGTCGACACTTCTGCCAGTAATGGCGCAACATCTTCACCAGCCGCCTTAGCTTTACCAATACTTTTGGATTTTGTATTGCGTTCACTTTGCAGGTTTTCTGCATTCATTTGCAGCTCTTTACGTCTGGCTTCCAGCTCTGCAAACGCGTTGGTATCCAATACATAACCGCGGCGCGCTAATTTTGCAGCAACGGTTTCCAGCTCTGAACGTAATAATTTTTGATCTAACATAGTTTTTAAATTCTTTTAAAATATATTGAAGTCATACACAGTAATTTGTGTTTATAGAAATTGCTTACCCAAAACAAAACCTATCCAGATGGCCAAAATACAGCTGAATACACTGATCAGCATATTCAACCCGGCTTTACTTAATTCGCCCTGCTGGATCAGCTGCATGGTTTCCAGTGAAAAGGTTGAGAATGTAGTAAAGGCACCTAAAAAACCGATCAGGATGGCCGCCCGCCATTCTGTCGAGACGCTAAATTTTTCGATAAGAAATACACTCATCACTCCCATCAAAAAAGACCCCGCCACATTGACGGTTAAGGTGCCATATGGAAAGGCTCTGCCTAAAACGTTATACACCATGCTGGAAATACCAAATCGCATAACCGACCCGGCAGCACCGCCACAGGCGATAAAAAGCAGCTCCTTCCACATTTAACTAGCCCAGTGTTACCGGAAAAACATTAGCGGCCACATCACGGTATTCTGCCATCTGATTAAAGTTCAGGTACTGGTATATCTCATCCGACATCGGCTCGATATTGCCCATCAGCTGCATATATTCTTCCATATCAGGGATATGACCCAGAATAGAACAGATAGCCGCCAGCTCAGCTGAACCCAAATAAACATTGGCACCATTACCTAAGCGGTTAGGGAAGTTTCTGGTTGAAGTAGAGAACACGGTTGCGCCATCAGCAACACGTGCCTGATTACCCATGCACAATGAACAACCCGGCATTTCGGTGCGTGCACCGGCTTTACCGAAAGTGCTGTACACGCCTTCTTCAATAAGCTGTTTCTCATCCATACGTGTTGGCGGAGCAACCCATAAACGTGTCGGTATATTATTAGTGCCTTCAAGCAATTTACCGGCTGCACGGTAATGACCGATATTGGTCATGCATGAGCCGATAAAGACTTCATCAATTTTAGTGCCTTTAACATCCGATAATGTTTTCACATCATCCGGATCATTCGGACAAGCCAGAATCGGCTCTTTAATGTCATTCAGATCAATTTCTATGATTTCTGCATATTCTGCATCGGCATCCGGCTCGATCAACGTCGGGTTAGCTAACCAGCCTTCCATTGCATCTATGCGGCGCTGCAAAGTGCGCTTGTCTTCATAACCGTCGGCAATCATGCATTTTAATAAAGTGATGTTTGATGCCAGGTATTCAGCAATCGATTTTTCACCCAGACGAATCGTGCAACCGTTAGCAGAACGTTCAGCTGACGCATCAGATAGTTCAAACGCCTGCTCGATTTTCAGATCCGGCAGACCTTCAATTTCTAACACACGGCCGTTAAAGACATTCTTTTTACCTTTCTTCTCAACCGTTAATAAACCTTTCTGAATTGCCACATAAGGAATGGCATTCACCAGATCACGCAAGGTAATACCGGGCTGCATTTCACCTTTAAAACGCACCAGAACCGATTCCGGCATATCCAGCGGCATTACACCCATTGCCGCACCGAATGCCACTAAACCGGAACCGGCCGGGAATGAAATACCAATCGGAAAACGGGTATGGGAATCACCACCGGTACCCACTGTGTCCGGCATCACCATGCGGTTTAACCAGGAGTGAATAACACCATCACCGGGGCGCAATGACACACCGGCTCGCGTCTGCATGAACTCTGGTAGTGAATGCTGCAAGGTGATATCAACAGGCTTTGGATAAGCCGCTGTATGACAAAAACTTTGCATCACAAAATCAGCCGAGAAACCAAGACAAGCCAGTTCTTTTAGTTCATCGCGCGTCATTGCACCGGTGGTATCCTGAGAACCCACTGTTGTCATTCTTGGCTCACAATAAGTGTCAGGACGCACGCCTTCAACACCACAGGCTTTACCAACAATTTTCTGCGCCAGTGTAAAACCTTTACCTGTATCAGCCGGTGCCACAGGACGTAAAAACAAAGGAGACGGACCATCACCTAAACCATCGCGCGCTTTATCGGTTAAACCACGACCAATGATTAACGGGATACGACCACCTGCCCGCACTTCGTCCGGCATGGTGGTTGGGCGTAAATCAAATTTACACAGCTCTTCACCGGCTTCATTCAGAATCATGCCAGCATAGGGTTTGATGGTAATCACATCACCGGTTTCCATACCTGCAACATCACACTCAATCGGTAATGCGCCGGAGTCTTCGGCAGTGTTAAAAAAGATCGGTGCAATCTTGCCACCTAACACCACGCCACCCTGACGCTTGTTAGGAATAAACGGGATATCGTGTCCCATGTACCAGAGCACGGAGTTGATTGCCGACTTACGCGAAGAGCCGGTACCAACCACATCACCGACATAAGCCAGTGGGTGACCTTTTTTCTTCAGTTCTTCGATGGTTTCAAGTGGACTGTCCATTTTAGTCGCTAGCATTGACTTGGCGTGTAATGGAATATCCGGACGACTCCAGGCCTCTGTTGCCGGAGACAGGTCATCCGTATTGGTTTCGCCAGGCACTTTGTAGACAGTAACCGTGATTTCTTCTGCCATAGCGGGCTTATTGGTAAACCAGTCGCCATCAGCCCAGGAACGTATAATGCGAGCCGCATATTCATTGTTAGCTGATTTGTCTTTGATGTCATGATAGGCGTCATAAACCAGCGTGATTTTAGACAAGGCATCTGCCGCAATACCGGCTGTTACTGCATCATCCAAACAATCGATTAATGGCTGAATATTATAACCACCGAGCATAGTACCCAATAACTCTGTCGCATATTCGCGCGTAATCCAGCTAGTGTTGGCAGTGCCTTTAGCCACATCAGCCAGAAAAGCCGCTTTAACATAAGCCGCCTGATCAACCCCCGGTGGAACCCGGTTAACCAGCAAATCCATTAATTCCGATTCATTTCCGGAACTGGCTTTAATCAGCTCAACCAGAGAAGCAACCTGAGCCGCATCCAGTGGTAAAGGGGGTAAATTCTCAGCAGCACGTTCTTCTACATGTTTTTTATAGGCTTCTAACACAAATACGACCTCAGACTGACTAAATTTCGATAATAATCAGGCGATTATAACAGTTTTGCCTGACAAGAGACACAGAGAGATTTTATGGACCGATAGGCCATATGATGGTGAAATTGGAGTTTAAACAAAAGTATACCGATACCAACAGACTTTAAAGAAGCCGCAGAAAAAACATTTGCCTCAGAGGTAAGGTAACGGAGGGGGTAGAACTTATTATTAAATCGACATAAATGTTTTCTCTGTACTATTCGTGAGCCCTGTGGTGAAAATAGCTTTATTTCATGAATGTACATCGATCAGGCAGGGTTTAGGAAACCAACGCAATCATACCTTTTTATTGCTGGGCTTCCTTCGTCTACTCAATCTTCAAACTGAAAACTCTAAAACCTTTATCGATATATTGCTACGAGAATTAATGACTAAAGTAGAAATTAACACCCTAACCGATACTATTACCATCTACTTCGAATGAGGTTCCGGCTGGCGTGTAGCTGATCATAGTGTAACGCACATTTATTGACATTCCAGGTGTCATCAGGTATTCAAAGCCGACAACAGTTCCCAAAGCATTATCAAAATCTTGCGTAGCACCGCTTGCAAAGCCAGTACCTTTTAAGCGGTTAGACATATGATAGCTAACACCTGCACCGATTCTTAACTTTTCGATATTGTAGTAAGCGATAGCCTCAAGAGGAATGCGCGTCCAGGTTAGGTCACCATTAGAAGCCTGAGGTATTGTTGTGAATTTCCAAGCTGCTGTTGTCTGCAATATAAAATCATCCGATAAATTCCAGTTTACACCTCCACCCAAAGTAATTCCGCGGCCAGCATCGATATCCGCCGTACTACCATCAGTGTAGGTGATATCTACAAGGGTATCGCCCCCGAAGTCTGCATTTATCATCATAAGACCGGAAGTTTCAGCTGCTGAAACATTACTAAACATCATGATTAATAGTGTTAGTAGACCTAACTTTTTCATCTAAATTTCTCCCTATTGATTTGATTTTTTCATTAACAACAGCATTTCGTACCCTGCTATTTAAATTTATTGAATACAGCGATTAGACTGTTTTAGATGAAAGATGTCAATGATGAGAAAAACCAGAAATAAACTTTTGTGATTTTAAATGACACTGTCTAGCGAGGGTAAGTTTTTTCGCCGTTTCAGTTGCTTTAGTCGCCATTGTTTACCATATACAGCGTCGTATCCGAACAGTTTGTTATCATATTCATCAAAACTATGACTCATTGAGTACAGCAGCATTGTCTTCAAGGCATGTTGTAAATCTGTCACATCTATTTTTGAAAAACCCCGGTGTGACCAGAGTTATAGCTTTTACGCCTGAACTCATCTGTATTGACACTTGAACCCAGAAATATCTGGAACATTAGTACATAGATGTTTCTGCACAAGCTGAAAAATAAGCCACAAAGCATTAGGTTTCAGTTATCTACCCTGGCTATGGAAAGACAGGAGATTTGATGCCGATTGGCAAATGGCAAATGGCAAAAAACTATATTTTCTAAAATTAATATCAAGTCTTTATTTCAGGTCTGTTGACTTTGCTGAAAGCTGTAAACTATTTCCTAAAAATACAAATAACGATTATTTAAAAAACAATTACAAACGGTCTTTAATTATATCCGCAACCCGAAATGAATTAGCATAGATCGTCCAGGTGTATGGCACGCTGCCCCCGGTAGGCATGAAACTGCCATCTGTCACATAAAGATTTTCAACATCGTGGGCACGACAGTCTTTATTTAAGACCGAGGTATTTATATCATCACCAAAACGACAACCACCAGCGACCAGATTAGGCGGTGGGGAACCGCTGACACTGGAACGGATATTTGAAGCGCCCATTTGTTTTAAAACACTCTCTGCTTTAGCGGCCAGATATCTACCAATTTTTAAATCGTGATCGTGATAACCCACTCGTACTTTGGCAACAGCAGATCCCCATTTGTCTTTTACCTTACCATCGAGTGATACAAAACAATCATCCGTTGGCAACCAGTCGTTAAACACTTCAAAGCGCAAATCCTGAGTTGATGTGAGCGAATTTTTTAATTTATCTTTTAATTTTTGACCCCAGACTAGCTTGCCGCTGGCATCCCATTTGAGGTTATTTGCACGCGAAATAATATTCGGATGGCGCAGTAAAAAATCAATAGTACCACCCTTGAACTGTCCGCCTAAATCTTCATCATCAATAAAATACCAATCCTGCAAACCTCTGTTAACAAACGGGCCACGCTGATGCATTAAATGCTCTTCATCTTCATCCAGCTTACTGTATTCAAATTCGCCGGTACCCGATCCGCCGGCAGAGAACAATAAATTTTTGCCGACTTGCTGTTGATTATTAGCCAGTCCATCAGGGTGTTTAACACCGCTTGAAGCTAGCAACAGACGCGAGGTTTCTATTGCATGACAAGCCACCACAAATATTTTTGCTTTGACTTTTATTACTTTATTTTCTTTATTATAAAAACTGGCCGATGATATTTTTCCTTTGTTATCACTATTGAGCTTAAAGACTTTACTATGCGGCTTAATCTCACAGTTTCCGGTTTTCACTGCATAGTCCAATAAGGCTGCACGCGCACTACCCTTGGCACCGGATGAGCAACCATAACTACCGCAAAAACCGGAGTACTCACAACTGCGACGGTTCATAGCAGGCTTCGAGAGGATGGCACGGGGTGTTGCTAATGCATGATAATTCAGTTCATCACAGGCTTTATCAATTTTCTGACTGATAAAATGTTCTTGCGTCGGCGGGTACGGAAAATCTTTGGTTGAACGCGGCTCCTGAAAAGGGTGCGCTGTGACTTTTCCAGAAACGCCTATTAAACGCTCGGCTTTTTCATAATAGGGTTCAAGTTCATCATAAGTAACCGGCCAGTCTGCTACATTGGCAGCTTTAATTTCACCATATTCTGACAGTAGTCTGAAATCTTTTGGTTTTAAGCGGTAAAAAAAACCACTCATGAAGTTAGATGAACCACCGACACAATTACCATTCCAGAAATCCGGGCCCGATTTAGCTGTTGATTCAGCGCTCCATTTATAGTTACCGTTTTCATCTCTACCGTCATAGTCTTCGATAACATGACGTTCGTCTTTCAGATCCGGTGTGTAAACAGAACGTCTGCAACAGGCCATCTCATCCTTATAAAAATCATCTTCTTTAAACCACGGGCCTTTTTCAAGCACGATCACTTTAAAGCCGGCTTGTGACAAAGTGTAAGCAACCGGTCCGGCTCCTGCACCACTGCCAACTATACAAACCTCGGCCTCTATATAATGCTCAGCACTCATAACAGGAAGTATCGCTTGTTAGCGGGTGGCTGCGGAAAACCCGGCTGATGCCCAAGCCATTTCCAGCCCTGAGCATTTGTATTGCCGCCATAAACCGGATCAGTTAATAAGGCTTCCATCAGATACAGTAAAATTAACGACAACCAGTTCCCTCCGGCTTTACTTTGCTCAACAAGCCTTAGGATCGTTTCTTTTTGTCCAGTATCTAACAGCACAAAATCTTTTTGATATTGCTTACTGGCCACACCGTTCAGCCAGCCAGTACCGTCTATAATAAATTTTTTATCATTTTCATCAACACCAGGCCATTCAAGCACAGATTTCAAAAATGCTGTCGCATTAACTGACACTGCATCCGGCTCGTCTGGTGATGACGGCAGCATATGTAAATGCACAGCCGATAAGATTTTCCATTGCGGACTTTCCAAATTATTTGTATTGGCCTGTACAACACCAGAAAATACCCCGACAGCAGACAGACTGAGCATTTGTTTCAGAAACATCCGGCGGGAGCTGATATCAGAAAACGATTTGGGGCCGGCAGCTAAAGAACTGTCCCAGCGTTTGAGATAATGTTCGACAGCAGCCTCACTCACGTTTTAACTTCCAGCGATCGATAAAATGAAAAAACACCTGTTTGCTGTGCCTGCCATTTTCATTTAATTCTGCAGGCCCGGTTGAATGAATCACTTTGCCATTGCTTTCGGTAATAAAAATATGCGGATAACCATTGATACCGCTAAAGCCGGATAAAAATTCACTGTTAGTATTTTCATCGCTAACATTAACCTTTAACACCACAAAGGCTTTATAAAACTGCTCAGCCACATCATCATTTGACTGTATAAAACTATCCAGTATATGACAATACCTGCACCAGTTGCCGCCTACCTCGATAAAAACCCTGCGTCCGGTTTCTTTGGCAAGCTTTAAAGCTGCTCTGCCGTCATCAAACGGATTACTCTCTGGGTTATATATCTGACTATAAAACGGCTGCTGCTTATAGGCATTGACACCTGCAATAGTTAATTCTGTTATCAATAATAACAGCAGAAATGATTGCATAATTTTTTTAATCATATTGTTCTAACATCGACCATTATAAAACAGTATTTATTAGCCAATAACCAGCGTCCTGCGTGGCTGTCAAAGCAAACTAAATTCATCAATTATGATAGCAAATTACGTGTATGAATAAGTGAAGTGGCGATCTCCTCTACTGACATATGGGTCACATCGAGAACAGGAATTGAGTATTTACGAAACAGTGCGTCTGCTTTGGCAAGTTCCGACTGACAAGTGCGGATAGAAGCATAATTACTGTTTGGCAGTCTCTCACTACGTATTTGTGACAATCTATGAGCAGAAATTGTTAATCCAAATAAGTTTTGTTTAAAAGGGAGCAACACATCAGGCAGCTCATCACTGTCAAAATCATCATCTGTTAACGGATAGTTAGCGATTTTCAAACCATATTGCATCGCAAGATAAAGACTCGACGGTGTTTTTCCGGAGCGAGAGACACCTATCAGGATTAATGGCGACTGCTGATAATGATGAGTATTTAGCCCGTCATCATGGGCCATCGTATAATTGATTGCATCTATCCGCTGAGAGTAATCGACCTCACGAATCTGACCATGACTACCGCCGATTTTATGTGATGATGACACACCCAACTCAGCCTCTAAAGGTTTGATAAAGGTTGCAAATAAATCCAGCAGAAAGACATCATTTGTTTGGAAAACATTTCTTAATTCATCATTTACAACGGTACAGATAATAATCGGCCTGATTCGCCCGTGTGCCAGTTGCATAATATCTGCCAGCGTTTCCTCTGCCTTCTTCACACTGTCGACATAGCGATAAGTCTGTCGTGTCTGTTGCAGCTCAGGGAACTGGCTTAACAGACCATGTCCAAGCGTTTCTGCTGTAATACCGGTACGGTCGGATATAAAAAAAACTTGTCTTTGCATAATTTTTTACGGAATTGAACCGCACTCACTTATAAGTCGAATACCATCAGATCAGATTACATCATATCAGAAGATATTTATGTCAAAAAATCATTATCGCTTTTAAAATAATTCACATTTTAATAGTAACCACAAAAAAGCCCGCATATTGCGGGCTTCGTATAACATTAGTTTATGCAGACCAGATACATATTTGAGATTCAACGCCCTAAATACATCATAATCTCTCCAAGCTCGTGATGCTTCGTTCCTGAGCCAGCGCAGTTCTGGCTTTGAAGCGAAGTTTAGCTGTTCTCGCTTCACTGTGCTTCACGACGCTAAACCTCCTGTAGTCAGGCCAGGTAAATGAGCATTTAAAAATCATGACTGCATCACTCTCAGGGACGCAGCAGCACAACCAGCTTTAATGAGCCGCCCACTGCACGCTGGCCAGATCAATGCCGTCTTTGTACATATCCCATAACGGGCTCAGTTGCCGCAGCTTCTCTACCGCTTTGCGCACTTCGGTAATCGCATAGTCAATCTCTTCC
>JAOULC010000015.1 GCA_029882215.1 Gammaproteobacteria bacterium
GTATTATAGACACCAACTCCCCACCGTCAACTGCTATTTTTGATTAATTTCAATTATTCTCAATTAACCTTCTTTTCGATCAATTACTAGTCAATATCACAACTTTATTGCTTACTATTCGTCCACTCACGCGACCGTCACCCGCGCAAACTTGCGCTTGCCGAAGCCATCTCTAATGATAAAAAGTCGCTAAACATTCTTCAGATGAAATATACTTTAGGCTTTAACGCTAATAGCTTTAATTTTTTTGCTTAGATTCTTTGAATACGGCTAAATACAGCTTTTAAATATTCGGTTTCAGGCATTACTGGGTTAATGGGATGATCTGGACCTTGTCCACCCCATTCTATTATTTGCATTGAGCGGTCTACATGTCGTGCGGCTTCGTTAGCCATTCTGACCAAATCTGCTCTTGGCATGTGGTGAGAGCAGCTACATGAAACCAATATGCCATCGGGATTAAGCAGCTGCATGGCCATTTGATTGATGCGTTTATATGCCTGACTACCTGCTTTATAGTCTTTTTTCTTTTTGATAAAGGCTGGCGGATCTACAACTATAAGGTCAAATTTTTCGTTCTCAGCTCTGAGATTTTTTAATACCTCAAAAGCGTCACCCTGAATCGTCGCGACAATATCCGCTACATTATTCAGTCCGGCATTGTGATGCACGGCATCCAGGGCTTTTTCTGAAGCATCCACACAATATACATCGGTTGCTCCAGCCACTGCTGCACTCACGCCCCAGCCACCAATGTAACTAAAGACATCTAATACTCGCTTGCCTTTGGCGTATTGCATGAAGCGTTGACGGTTCATGGCCTGATCGTAAAACCAGCCGGTTTTTTGACCTTGTGTGATTAATGCATCAAACAACACGCCATTTTCTGATAAGCGCGCCAGCTCTGCTACATTGCCTTTAACCGTTTCCACATAAAGATCCAGACCTTCGGCCTTTCGTGAAGACGCATCATTTCTTAACAGGATAGTAACCGGCTCAAACACAGCATCCAGCATTTCCAGCACGTCTTGCTTCATTGCTTCCATGCCGGCAGTTGTTAGCTGCACAACCAGTATGTCGTAAAATCGATCCACCACTAAACCCGGCAAGCCATCGGCTTCACCAAAGATGAGCCGATAACACGGTTCAGCATAGAGCTGCTCACGCAAGGCCAGCGCCGAACGAAATTTCTTTTTCAGGTATGAACGGCTCGGCTCACCATCTGTGCCGCGCTTTATCAGACGCGCGGCTATAAGGGTGCCCGGATTAATATAGGCATAGCCCAGTGCCTTATCAGCAGAGTCTGTTAACAGACACATTTGCCCCGGCTCATAATCTTTTAATGGCGTTGCTGTGGTATCGATTTCATTGCTATAAACCCATAAATGGCCATTACGGATTCTGCGGTCTTCGTTTTTCTTTAGTTTTAAAACAGGGTATTTGGCGTCACTCATTGAGATTAGGTTCCGGTTAGTACTGAGGTGATGATTCGCGCGTCAGCCGATGGCTTTTGCAATACTGCAGATAATAACAGAGCTTGAATCCATAAAGACATAAAACCCATGATAAATAGATCCACAACATGGTAAACAACAGTAAACTAAACGATCCATAGATGGTTGTGTAAGTCTGATTGACCACAACGTAGTATACAAAACCATTTTTTGCCAGCGTCCATACCGCCGCAATAACAATGGCAGAAAACATGGCCGGCACAGTGTCCACCTGCGTATTGGGCGAAAACTTATAAATACTATAAAACAGCAAAGATAACAGCACGTAGGACAATAAAGCATTAAACCAGCTCAAGTGCGTAATGACGTTTAAATATACGGCCAGTTGTGATGAGACGAACAATGATGCACCTAAAACAAAAGGTGCCAGCACCATAACAGCAATAAACCCCACCATCGAGTGCGACAACTTGCGATTCGGAACTGAAAAAATTCGGTTAATAATGTCTGAGTAATTAGCAAAAAACAGTACAGAGGTAAATACTATATAGATCAGCCCCACCCAGCCCATATGCGATGAGTTTTCCAGAAACCCATCCAGATAAACAATGATTTGATGACTCTGCCCCGGTACAACAAACCCCATCATTACGCTTTTCATTTGCTCATAATAATCGGCAAATACCGGCATTTTGCTAAACACAGAAAACAGAATCCAGAACATTGGAATAATGGCAAACAATGTATAAAAGCTAAGACTGGCCGCATAGTATGTCAGATCATCATCCAGCGGCCTGATCGTGCTAATAAACTTTGGCAATCGGCGAATATCGCTTTGTAATTCCTGTAAAATTGGCTGCAGCATGCAATCTCACTCTCTGCTATATTTTCATTACAAGCAGAGCATAACACTCACCCTTAACCGCACCAACAGGCAATCCCATGCACAACAACCGCCTTGGCAATGAAACCAGCCCCTATTTGTTACAGCATAAAGACAATCCGGTTGAATGGTACCCCTGGGGTAAAGAGGCACTTGAGATAGCCAGACAATCAAACAAGCCTATCTTACTATCAATCGGTTATTCCGCCTGTCACTGGTGCCATGTCATGGCGCATGAATCATTTGAAAACACTGAAACAGCCGCACTGATGAATGAGCTTTACATCAATATAAAGGTGGATCGCGAAGAAAGGCCGGACCTTGACAAAATTTACCAGACCTCTCACTCGCTGTTAACACAACGCTCTGGTGGCTGGCCACTGACGATGTTTTTAACACCTGATGAACAGATGCCTTTTTTTGCCGGTACTTATTTCCCCGATGAGCCGCGTCATGGCATACCGGCTTTTTCTGTGATTTTACAGCGTGTTGCCGATGCTTATAAAAATAATCAGGAAAGCATTCAACAACAAAATACTGCCATTAAAGACGTCTTTAACAAAATCAACGAACAGGATAACAACAATTCTGATTCCATTACCGCCATGCCTGTTGATATGGCAAAAAATCAGCTCAAAAAAAACTTTGACCCCCAGTACGGTGGTTTTGGAGCCGCTCCCAAGTTCCCTCATCCTGGCAACATTGAGTTTGCCTTTAAACAATGGTTTCATTCTGTGGAAAATCACAGCGAAGATTTTGATATGCTCAATACCGCCACTTTCACGCTGGAAAAAATGGCAGAAGGCGGCATCTTTGATCAGCTTGGCGGAGGTTTTTCTCGCTACTCGGTAGATAAACAGTGGCAAATCCCGCACTTTGAAAAAATGCTTTATGATAATGGGCCTCTATTAAGTGCTTATGCCCAAGCATATACCATCATTGAAATACCGCTATTTAAAGATACCGCGATTGACACCGCGAACTGGGTCATGCGCGAGATGCAGTCTGTAAACGGTGGTTATTATTCAAGCCAGGACGCCGATTCAGAAAACATTGAAGGAAAGTATTATGTCTGGACAACCGATGAAATAAAGCAGCACATAGAACCTAAGCAGTACGGTGTTTTCGCCGAGTACTTTGGCCTCAATCTCGAAGCCAACTTTGAAGGCAAGCACTGGCACTTAATCAAGGCCTGCCATATTACTGCACTGGCTGAGAAGTACGACATCGAAGTGCATCAGCTAAAAGCCCAGCTCAATCACAATCGCCAGCATTTGCTCAAAATCCGCGAAAAGAGAATAAGACCAGCTACCGATGACAAAATTCTGGCCTCATGGAACGGCCTGATGATAAAAGGTATGTCTCTGGCCGGCAGAGTATTTGACAAGCCAGAGCTAATCCAATCCGCGCAACAGGCGCTAAACTTCATTAAAGCACATCTCTGGAGTAAAGAAGGTCTCGCAGCGACTCATAAAGATGGCAAGACACAGCTTCGCGCTTATCTTGATGACTATGCTTTTCTGCTTGATGCTATCGTTGAGCTGTTACAGGCCGAGTGGAATAACGACTATCTGGATTTTGCTAACCAGCTTGCTGAGACTTTATTAAAAGAATTTGAGGATACCAAACACGGTGGCTTCTACTTTACCGGCCACCATCATGAGACACTGATACTGCGACAAAAAAATTATGCCGACGATGCTATACCCTCTGGTAACGGTATAGCAGCCATCGCTTTATTAAAACTTGGCTATCTTTTATCTAACACACATTATCTGTCTGCCGCCGAGAATACTATAAAAGCAGCATTTAACACCATCACACAATCTCCGGTTGCGCACACAACACTGCTACAGGCTCTTGATATACATCTTAACAACGGCATGACCACGATTATTATTCGTGGCGATGAGACCACCGGTCAGCAGTGGCAGAGTGCATTAAACAAACTGTACAAGCCTCAGCTTCAGCACTTCTATTTAGCGGATAACATTCACTTACCGATTGAACTGGTTGGTAAAAAATCTCTAGAACAAACCTGTGCTTACTACTGTCAGGGCAGCAGTTGTTCGGCCCCCATCTTCTCCCTCGATGAGCTACTCAGCCATATATAGATGAATACAATGAAAATAACACGCGAACAAACAAGCTGCTATACAACAAAAGACGGTTCTAAAATCAGAGAGCTTTTACACCCTGATGCAACAGACATCAAAAATCAAAGCCTTGCCGAAGCCAGCGTAGGCAGTGGAGAAACTACCGCCGCGCATTTTCACTGCTACAGCGAAGAGATTTATTATATTTTAAAAGGCTCAGGGAAAATGTTTCTTGATAAAGAGGCCTTCACTGTCAATGCAGGCGACAGTATTTTAATCAGACCGGGACAACAGCATTGTATTGAAAACACAGGCAAAGAAGAGCTTCGTTTTCTGTGCTGCTGCGCGCCTGCCTACCGGCATGATGACACGTTCTTGATTTAAAGAGACTATAAAGAGTCTTCCGGCTCAATATACTTATCTCTTATTGCAGTAATCTCACCAATACTGGACAAAAAATACCCGACCAGCTCAGGATCAAAATGCCGACCGGACTGATCTTTTATATATTCAACCGCCTCTTCAACTGGCCAGGCTTTTTTATAAGGCCTTGCCGATGTCAGTGCATCAAAGACATCTGCCAGCGCCGATATTCTGCCCACCAGTGGTATTTCAGTCCCTTTCAGCCCATTGGGATAACCACTGCCATCCCATTTTTCATGATGTGAAAGGGCAATTTCCCTGGCCATTGTCATCATCGGAGAATCATCACCGGATAAAATATCTGCTCCAATCTGGGCATGTGTTTTCATGACATCCCACTCTTCTGCTTCAAACTTACCCGGTTTCAGCAGAATACTATCCGGGATACCAATTTTCCCAATATCATGCATCGGACTGGCATTTAACAAAAGATCCAGTGACTCATCACTCATTCCGGAAGCCCTGCCTAAAACGACAGAAATATAACTCATCCGAATGATGTGCAGACCGGTTTCATTATCCCGGTACTCTGCAGCACGGCCTAGCCGGCGTACAACCTGTAACCGGCTTTCATGTAGCTGATGGTGAGCGGCCTGTAATTCTTTTGTTCGCTCCTGAACAATTTCCTCAAGGTTCTGGTTCTGATCTCTTAACTGAATATGAGCCTGCCTGATTTCCAGCTGATTACGTACGCGTGCAAGCAGCTCGTTAATAACAAAAGGCTTGGTCACAAAATCTCGTGCGCCAATATCAAGTGCCTTCTGGCGGTATTCCTGTGCTTGCTGAGCTGTTAGCACCAGTATCGATGGCAAGTATTCGTCTTCTAACGCGAGCAATGCGGCAATCACTTCAAAGCCATCCATTACCGGCATATTCAAATCAATAAGGAAAAGATCAGCACCATTTTCTTTATAATAGTCAACGACACTGGTCGGATCACTAATTAAGCTAACCTGTGTATAACCCCCTATATTGAGGACACGCTCCACAAGCTTAAGGTTGGGCGGCTCGTCATCAACGACAATAATATGCCCCGTTTTAAGATTCGTATTTATTGATGCTTCATTATCCACAAAAAAACCTGATATTTGAATTCTATTAAATCACTAAGACTATAGATGGTCTATTGGAGTAATTCCAGATTTATAGCTGTAAGTTTCAGATTACCTTGTCAACTTCTGCGACAATGCAGGGAAATCATAATGTAATATCATTTATAGTATGCTCAGCTTGCAGACCGATCTAAATCTATTTCTTGTTCAAATGCCACACCTGTCTTTGATGGTATCTCAACACTCAGAACAATCACATCTGCTCATTAACCCGCCTGCCTGAGCGGGAATCATTTGATCACTCTTTATAATCGATTCTGGCTACAACTACGCTCATCTAGATATCAGCAATCCATTTCAATTCATCGTTGTTTAACTTTTTCCCACATTTCAATTAACTCATTTTCAGTTTTATCGCTGATACTTTCGTGCTCAGACAGGCACTGACTCTCAAGCTGACGAAAGCGGCCTTCAAATTTATTTGTTGCTTTACGCAATACATTTTCTGCATCCATATCTAAGTGTCTGACGAGATTAACAACTGAAAACAATAAATCCCCAAGCTCTTCTTCAAGGTTATCCCTGTCCTCATTTTTTTCTGCCTGTCTGACTTCTGATAACTCTTCTTCGACTTTATCATATACCGGAGCTATTTCCTTCCAGTCAAAACCTACTTTCGCTGCTTTTGATTGCATTTTTTGCGCGCACTTCAACGCCGGCAAGGCTTTACTTAAACCATCTAACACGCTCTTTTCAATCCCGGCTTTAGCTTGCCTTTCTTCCAGTTTACTTTGTTCCCATGCTTTAGAAAAAGCAGCATCACTTTCATACACTGCATCAGCAAAAACATGCGGGTGTCGTCGTGTCATTTTTTCAACGATCGCCGTCACCACATCAGAAAAGTCAAAGCTCCCCTGTTCTTCAGCCAGTCGCGCGTAAAACACAATCTGAAATAAAAGATCACCCAGCTCCAGTTTAAGTTCCTGCATATCCTGGTTATCAATCGCCTCAGCCACCTCATATACTTCTTCAATCGTATAAGGGACGATAGAAGCAAATGTCTGCTTTAAGTCCCACGGACAACCTGTCCCCGGTGTTCTCAGTGCCGCCATCAGATCAGTCAGTTTTTTTATTTCCAATTTATTGTCCTCATAAAAAAAGCGAACCCAATGGGTTCGCTTTTAGGATTTCAAGCAAAGCTGTTTATCAGAAGCTAAGGCGAACACCGACATGTGCTGTATTGTCGATTTCATATTCATTGTTAGCATCGTCATCAAAATTGACCCACTTATAACCAACATAGGCTCTGGCACTTGGCGAGACTTCAAGCTCAAGCGCAAATCGAGATTCGAAGAAGTTACTGGTATCACCAAAGCTGGTAATAGCCGGAACCGCATATGCTTCAACCAGTACAGCTACCGGTGTGGCTGATGGAAATACATAGCGTATTAAACCACCGATCCCCAGTCCGCCACCCTGAACATCTGCAACTCCGCCGACATCTGCCAGAAAGATTTTGACACCCACGCCAAATTGTAAAGCACGCGCATCACCCGCACCGTTACCACTGACTAACAGCGAGCCTGTGAACATTTTGTCTTCATTTTCATTAAACAGATAACCCCAGGCAACATCCGAGCCACCGTAACCAAAAGTAGATGACTTATACATATAAAGCATTTCAGCCGTCTCATTAGCCACCCGGAATTCTACTCCGGTCGCATTTGCCTGATAGCTAGCCACCAATAAAAATAAAGCCGATATATAACGAAGCATAAAACGCATATTTGATTTCCCATAAAAAACGCCGAATTTGGGATTATTATAACCCAGATTTCGGCGTTTGAACTTCTGTAATTGGTTTCTGTGATTAATTACACAGTTTACTGTTTACTACACAGTCTGATAGTACAGATTCTGTGGATGATTGGCCTGTGCAAAGAAGAACCAGCGCTCAAAAATCAGACCAATAAACTGAACGACAAAAGCAGCCACTAATAGCATAGTATCAGCAGTGCCTAGCCCAGCAATCAGTAAAATAACCGGTAGCGGGAATACCAGTACCAGGAAGATATATTTCACAGATTTTATAAACGCAGCCGTTTTGCCGTGGAAGTACTCACGAGTATTGTAAGACCCGCCCTGCATACCCATGGATTTCTGCTGAATCTGGTTGTGACGAACACCAATCGCTGTCTTCATTGAAGACTTATGTTTGATGCGTGAGTTGCGATATAAACTTGCCAGGCGCGTCACCAATACAACAACCGTCAGCACAACAGCCCAGATAGCAAAGAACTTGGTCAACTCAGGTGCATTATAAAAACTACTGAACCCGGCAGCACAGGTAAACCCTGAAGCCAGACCAAATAAGGCATAGTTAATCACAGTTAATGGTGTTGCCCATTCCTGTAAAAACTTAATGCATGCGTAAATCATACCGGTGCAGATAAACAGTATAAAGGCAGCAACCATTGCCAGACTTCCGGCAACAATCAGACTGTAACTGAAGTGGTTACCACTAGTATCACTGTAAATCACAGCATCTAGACCAAATAAGTGCATCACACCGTAGATGAAAATCATCAGCATCATGAAAGGCAGTGCAATCACTTCACGTGACAACCACGAAGTTCGCCACTGACTTGCTGCGCGCCATGCACGCTCAGGATGCCCGAGGTGAAAAACAGATGCAATCAGACCAGTCACTAAAAACACTAATGCCAGTACACTACCCATACCAAAGAAACTGGTATCAGACATTGAAGGCAATAAATTCAGTTCGCTATAAGCCTGAGCTGAAAATAACGCCAAAAACAAACCCTGACCGGTTCCGATCAAAGTTGTTAAAAATACTACTGAAAACGCAGGATGCATAGCATTACTCCTGAGATTAAAAATTATGTTGAATCATTTATATTTAAATAAGCGACTCAACTACAAAAACCTAAATCACGTTCGATTGAAGTGAGAGATTTTGTTCGCTGGGTAGGCGTTGACTGATTTGGAAAGCAGAGTGTGCAACAGCACATGAGCATTTCAAAATCAAGCGACAACACCGCCAGCGGACAAAAGATCCGCCTCAAAGATTACCAGCTGGTTGAGTCATCAAGAGTCGGTGCATCAACCGGATCCACTGAATGTTCTTTATTCAGAGGATTATCCGCACGCTGCAATTCATCTTCATGATAATGCAGCTTGGTCTTACGACGCGGCAGATAATGGTTCGACGGATTCGTACCCCATTCAGGCATCAGCTGATAACCCGCGTTTTCGCGAATCGCAATCGATACTTCTGACTCTGAATCATGAACATCACCAAACAGACGTGCGCTGGTCGGACATGACATAACACAGGCCGGTTTACGTTCATTTTCCGGTAACGACTCGTCATAAATACGATCAACACATAAAGTACATTTTTTCATGACTTTCTGATGTTCATCAAATTCACGTGCGCCGTAAGGACAAGCCCATGAACAATATTTACAACCGATACATTTGTCGTAGTTAACTAAAACAATACCGTCTTCTTCACGCTTGTAGCTTGCGCCTGTCGGACAAACCGGAACACAAGGTGCATCTTCACAATGCAGGCAGGACTTAGGAAAATGCAGGGTTTCCGTTTTCGGGAAAGTGCCAATTTCATAAGTCTGTACGCGGTTAAAGAAAGTACCTGTTGGGTCTTTATCGTACGGATTGTCATCTGACATCGCACCGGCAGGACCCGACGTATTCCACTCTTTACAAGACGTTACACAAGCGTGGCAACCTACACAAACATTTAAATCAATAACAAGGGCTAACTGTGTCATTTATTTAGCTCCCTTTTTTGTGAATTTGCCGGCAAAGTAACCCAACCATGAACGACGCTGCTCCATACCAGGTAGTAATGGCATGGCGTCGAACGTTGGGAACGTTACTTTCTCTTCGTCATCTTCAGCTTTATAAACACGTACGCGTACATCGTACCAACCTGCCTGACCGGTAATCGGGTCAGAGTTTGATACATGCTCGCCACACTCATTTTTCGGCAGTTCTTCAGAAATCAGGTGATTCAGCAGGAATCCTTTATTGGATTCATTAGCCTCTTTACCCAGATTCCACGCACCGCTGGCTTTACCTACTGCATTCCATGTCCAGATGGTACCCGGCTCAACCGCTTCCGAGTAACGCGCCATACAACGCACTTTGCCGTGCATTGATTCGGCCCACATCCAGCCACCGTCTTCAATACCCTGCGCTTGTGCAGTTGAAGGATGAATGTGCATATAGTTATGCGAATGGATCTGACGCAACCAGGCATTCTGCGAATCCCATGAGTGATACATCGCCATCGGACGCTGAGTTAACGCGTTTAACGGATATTTATGTTTATCCGTTAACTGTGACTCTAATGTTTCACTATAGAACGGCAGCGGATCAAAGTGTTCCTTGATACGTGCTTTTAAATGCTCTGGTGGCTGCTTGCCGGCACGCTTGCCTTCGGCTGCGAGGCGGAAACCTTGCAGTACTTCCGAATAAATATGGATATTAATCGGCTCAGCAAAACGCGTTAAGCGGTGATCCTGCGCCCAGGTTAAATAACCTTTATTCCAGTTACGCATGTACTGGTAAGATTTCGGCAGGTGATGATGATAAACGCAGTCATTCTTCTCATACATTTCCCACTGATTAGGATTCGGCTCACCCTTCATGAACTTCTCGCCGCCTTTACCCCGCCAGCCCGATAAGAAGCCGATACCAGAACCCGGCTCAGTTTCAAAGTTAACGATGAAATCCGGATAGTCACGGTATTTACGTGAACCGTCTTTATTAACAAATGCAGGCAGACCTAAACGTGAACCCAGCTCGATAATAACTTCCTGAAACGGTTTACAGTCACCCTTAGGTGGCACCACAGGAATACGAACTGAGTCAACCGGGCCTTCAAATTCTGAAATCGGGCGATCCAGCATCGACATTACGTCATGACGTTCAAGATAAGTCGTATCTGGTAATACTAAATCCGCAAAAGCAACAGTCTCAGACTGAAACGCATCGGCAACGATCAGGAACGGAATCTTGAATTCACCACTCTCATCTTTGTCGTTCAGCATTTTACGAACTTCAGAGGTATTCATTGATGAGTTCCATGCCATGTTCGCCATGAAAATCATTAAGGTATCAATTTTGTACGGGTCGCCGCGCCATGCATTAGTAATCGCATTGTGCATTAAGCCGTGAGCCGATAACGGGAATTCCCATGAGAAGGCTTTATCGATACGCACCGGATTAGCATTTTCATCGACAAACAAATCATCAGGATTTGCTGGCCAGCCTAATGGCATACCATTTAATGGTGTGTTTGGCTGAACGTCTTCCGGGCTTTTTGGATTTTTCGCACAAGGTGGAATCGGACGCGGGAACGGCGCTTTATGACGGAAACCACCCGGACGGTCAATCGTACCCAATAGGGTCATCACGATCGATAATGCACGGATTGTCTGGAAACCGTTTGAGTGTGCCGCCAGACCACGCATCGCATGGAAAGAAACCGGGTTACCGGTGACGGTGTCATGGTCATTGCCCCAGACATCCGTCCAGGCGATTGGCAGCTCGATTTTTTCATCACGAGCCACAATACCCATTTCATGCGCCAGCCGCTTAATCGTATCAGCCGGAATACCGGTAATGCTTGAAGCCCACTCTGGTGTGTACTGTTCAACGCGCTCTTTTAACAGCTGCA
This sequence comes from Gammaproteobacteria bacterium, assembly GCA_029882215.1. Lineage (GTDB taxonomy): Bacteria > Pseudomonadota > Gammaproteobacteria > SZUA-229 > SZUA-229 > JAUVDT01. The sequence continues at coordinate 11,637 of JAOULC010000015.1, forward strand.
GTGAAGACTTAACCACTGTGCCATTTTCCAGCGTGTAAGAACCAAACAGGAATGGATCGGCACCTTTAGTGTGAGTGACGATCGGCTTATTAAGCTTACGATCCCACCACAATTTATTTTCCGGATCGAAACAACCTTTCTCGCCAACTTCAACGTCTTTGTTACGCACAAACATACCAAATTCGTCGCTGCTTTCATCCTGATTAACCAGCTCAGCCGCATTGGTATATTGAATCAGGAACTCACGGTCATACAGACCCTGGGTAATCAGCTCGTTGGTAATGGCCAGCAGTAACGCACCATCAGTTCCCGGCTTGATCGGCACCCATTCATCAGCAATCGCCGAATAACCGGTACGCACAGGATTAACCGAGATAAAACGACCGCCATTGCGCTTGAATTTAGACAGCGCAATTTTCATTGGGTTGGAGTGATGATCTTCCGCTGTACCCAACATAATAAAGAGACGTGAGCGCTCAAGATCAGGACCACCGAACTCCCAGAAAGACCCCCCAATGGTATAAATCATGCCGGTTGCCATGTTCACCGAACAAAAACCACCGTGCGCTGCGTAGTTAGGTGTGCCGTACTGCTTGGCAAACATACCGGTCAGTGCCTGCATCTGGTCACGCCCCGTGAACAACGCAAACTTCTTAGGATCCGTGCCGCGCAGATGGCGCAGGCGCTCTTCCATTACCTCGAACGCTTTATCCCAGCTGATTTCTTCAAAATCGCCGGCGCCACGTTCTGCGCCTTCTTTGCGCATTAATGGTTTGGTCAGTCGAGCCGGTGAATACTGCTTCATGATGCCAGAAGCACCTTTCGCACAGATCACACCTTTGTTTAATGGGTGATCCGGATTACCCTGGATATAACGCACTTCGTTATCGCGCAAGGTAACACGGATACCACAACGACAGGCACACATATAACAGGTTGTATTCTTAACCTCTATGCGACCGTCAGCAGCGTTTGCAGTTGTCGTATTCATAAAATATCAATACCTATTAGGTCTTTTTTAGGGGGGCGAACCGGTCAGCTCGCCACCTTTGGCGAGTAAACCAGCATCAGCAGCCACTTGAAAGGAGATATAAAGTATAGACAATCTATACAGAAAACCCGCTCCACAGCTCACCTTTACTCATTTATATAAAATTCTTTGGCATTTTCCAGACGAGCGTAACCGCCCAGATTAGAAAATCAGTCGCGAAGTGTGCCTGTATAAGACACAACAAGCCAAATAGAATTTTTAATCAAGCGATAAGTAGTATTTATATATATAAGAATTTACTAATTTTCTAGTATTGGATTATACACATCAGGCCAACTTGATATAAACTTAGTTTCAATCAAACTGTGCATAGCTGATAGGTCTATACTGACGCTATTATATGTATGCATCATCAGGATGAATATGAAACAGCTCACCGATCCCAAACTCATCGACCAGTTCGGACGCACCATCGAATATCTGCGACTTTCAGTCACCGATCGCTGTGACCTGCGCTGTACATATTGCATGCCGAAAGGTTTTGATGATTACGAAGATGCCGCAAACTCACTGACCAATGCTGAGATCGAACGAGTGGTAAAAGCGTTCACCGAATTAGGCACCAAACGAATTCGACTCACCGGTGGTGAACCACTGATCCGCAAAGGCATTGCCGAGTTGTCCCATAATCTGGCAGCACTACCCGGCCTCGAAGACTTATCGCTCAGCACCAATGCCACTCGCATGGCCAAATACGCTGATAGCTTAAAAGCCAGCGGCATTCAACGACTCAATGTCAGCCTCGACACATTAGACCCCGACAAATTCAAACGCCTGACCGGTGGCAAGCTCTCAAAAGTCATCGATGGTTTAATGGCGGCTAAAAAAGCCGGCTTCAAACCGATCAAAATCAACATGGTGGTAATGAAAGGCGTAAACGATGATGACGTTGAAGATATACTCAGTTTTTGTATTGAACACGGCTTCACCCTGCGCTTTATCGAAACCATGCCAATGGGTGATACCGGTCGCGATGCACAAAGCCAGTACATCGATCTAAAAACCATCAAACAACGCTTAGCCGAAAAATTCGACCTGATTCCCGGCGTGATGCCTGGCGGTGGCCCGGCGCGTTACATGAATGTCGCCGACACCGACATCAATATTGGTTTTATCACCCCCATATCTCAGCATTTTTGCGATACCTGCAACCGCGTTCGTTTATCAGTGGATGGTACGATATATACCTGTCTTGGCCAGGAACACAATGTAGCTCTACGCCCCTTGTTACGTGCCGGCTGCACAGATGACGAACTGAAAGTTGCCATCATCAAAGCGATTAACCTGAAACCCGAGAAACACGAGTTTAATGAGAAACCTGAGAAGCTGGTAAGATTTATGTCGATGACAGGAGGCTAGCGGAACTAGCCAGTCTTAAGTCCGAAGTTATAAGTCGTAAGTCTTGAGTCTAAAATCAAAAGCATGAGACTATAGACTTACGACTACAGACTGACGACTATTTTTCCTTATGGCCCGAACAACCATCGACACCTGGAACCCCGAATTCTTACTGCTTTCACCAATCTTCGATTCAATTCAAGAAGTCGCGCAGCCTTTCACTCAGCTTAAACAATGGCCAACGCTGCAACAGTTTGCAGATGAATTTTCTAAACGCGGCATTCAATCATATAACGGATCACCAGTCCATCCTGTAGCACAAGGTGAAGCACCGGAAAAATTCGAAGATCATTATGAATCCCGCATCTATCTAAAAGGTGAACTGCAAACCCGACTGGATAACTGGCACGACCTCTTCAATGCCACAGCCTGGCTGCAATTCCCGAAAACAAAATCAGCCCTCAACGCACTTCATTTTGAAAATTCAAAAACCAGAGAAGCGGGAACAAACCGAAGTCCTCTTGAAAATGCCATTACCTTATTTGACGAATGTGGCGCAATAATTGTGGCCGATGATGAAAAACTTCTGGAGATGATTCGCAATCATCAGTGGAAAGAAATTTTTCTGGACAATAAAGAAGCCTGGCAAAAACATATTCAATGCTTTGTGTTTGGCCACGCCATGCATGAAAAAGCACTGACACTCTATCTCGGCATGACCACGCATTGCATACTGCTTAAAAAAGAAGACGATTTTTTCCAGCAAGACTACCCGGCTCAATTAGAAAAGCTGGATACTGAAACTGCCAATATCTGGATAGATAAAAAGATCAATAAAACAAAAGACCTTCAGCCTGTACCCATACTGGGCATCCCAGCCTGGTACAAGCAACAGACCGAAGACTTCTACGCCAATAAAGACTACTTCAGATCACTAAGAAATAAGCCGGACTAAGTCCGGCTTATTTTGTTTTACTGAACAGTAATATCGAAGGTTTCGATCACCACACCGCCACGGGTATAGCCCAATTTTTTCGTAGTAGCATCAATATTCGTAAAGTCTATCTGATACAGGCCGTTCGACAACCAGCTTGAGGTATCATTTTCAAGATACCTTTCCATTCCAATAACCCCCCGATGTTGATACGAATCATAACAGCTACATGCCGCGTTCCACTGCATCCCGGTTCCCGACACAATATACAATTTGCCGTTAATTAAACCTGCCTCACCAAAGCGCACCGGGGTTGTAGAAGCTGTTAATGACGACCATGTATTTAGCACGGGATCATAGACCTCTGCACGACTAGAGGCATAAGTGTTAGGATAGCTTGCAGTTGTTTCAATACCGAAGGTATATAGTTTGTTATTGATTACTACAGCCTGATCACCGTCTCGAGCGCTCAGCATATTCGCTTTTAAAGTCCACTGGTTTGCCACTGGGTCATATACCTGCATTGTGTTGTAGTTCACTCGCCCTGAACAAGACATACAGGAATCTCCGCCACCATATAGGTATGCCTTACCTCCCATAACTATCAGCGTAGCCTCATAAAGACTTGCACCTAGTCGAGATGCAACCGGTGTCATATTATCGTTAACAGTATCGTATTTATAAACACTCGTATTAGTTTCATTCACCAAATATATATCTGTTCCAATATTGGACACATAGCCTGACCATAATGCAGCAGAACCAGCCACCTGGCTCGCCGGCACTGTAGCTGTTTTAGATACGGTATCAAATGCCTCTATGTCAGCCTCCGCACTAGATGCCGAGAAATCATCAGCAGAAGTATATGCAGTCCCTCCTGCCAAATAGATTTTCGTACCGATAACAATAGCTGTTGATCCATCCCAGAAGTATGTCATCGCCGCTGAATATGTCGATACCGCATACGAGACCGGGTCGATTTCATAGACAGTATTTGACTTACCTCCAAGAACATAAAGCTTACCGCCCGCCTCAACAAATGAATATCCGTAACTGTAATTAAAAGGCATTGATGTAATCGTCCACTGGTCCGTCACAGGATCATAAACATCTAGTGTTGTTGAGTATGCAACAACTCCCCCCTCATTCAGAATATAGACTTTGCCATTATAGGTAAGACTTATATTTGCATTATTTACAACCGTCCTCTGTGACAACGATTCATTCCATAGCAGCTTTCCATCCACCTGATCAACATCACCTACACGAATACCTTTAACATTATCGGTCGTAGTGGGTACTGCCACTTTCATTGCAAGCGAACCACCAGCACTTACGGAATTTGAATTAAGTAATGCCGCATGAACATCAATGTATATATCTGTACTATTCTGAGCAACACCGTTATACGAACTATCAATTGTCTCGATATACGATCCGACATCGGCATACACAGGCGTAAAGTTTACCGTATCACCAGCCACACCAACAAAACTTGTTGAACTGTTGGTGCTATAGATAGAACCCACCTGTTCACTACTCATAGTTGATATCGCTGCATCATTCGCAACCATAGCAATAACCGAAGGCGTGGCCACAATATCCGCAGCACGTGTCTGATAAGTCACATCAAACACATTACCACCCACGGTTATCGACACCGTCAGCTGTTCGTTGTAATTCACTGAACTGCTTACTCCGACTTCAACCAGGTCATCACCTGTTACCGTCTGGCATAATTGCCCTGAGTTAGCCGAGTTTACATAGACCGTACCCGTCGAGGTACAGACCTCGGTTGTTTCACCGGAATCTATATAGGAAGAAACATCAACCAGGTGAGATGAAGATGTCTTGAGGTCAACCGAATTCAGCGCGGTCGTGTTATAGCTGAAGCTACGCGTTGTCATCGTAATATCAAATGATGCTCCGCCAAGTGAAACAGTGTTAATGACATGTGCTGAAAAGTTCGGTGCCGTTGTCATCTTAACTTCAACAAAATTATCCCCGGTCACATTCTGACAACTCACTGCCGTATCAACAGTATCTACCACCAGAGTAGCATTTGTGACACACAAGTTAGCCGAATCACTCAGGTCCAGCACGGAAGAAATATCAGTAACATAAACCGAGTTTAGATTCAGCCCAGACTGTGCAAAGCCTGCTGTGCTTTTTGTAAAATTTTTGTTTGTTAACGTGTAATCAAAACTAACACCACCCAGTGAAACCGTGTTTGTAGTAACCTCACCATAATTCACTGATGAAACTGTTTTAACGCCAACAGTATTAGTACCTGTTACCGCCTGACATAGTGACAGGGTATCAACATAATCTACAACGAGTGATCCGGAACTAACACACAAATCAACGCTGTCATTAAGATCAAGAACAGATGAAACATCAACAGTGTATTCCCGATTCAAGTCTGTATTATTAACAGATAAGCCAGCCACATTCTTAGTAAAAGTCTTGTTATTCACAGTATATTGCTGGGCATATGCCCCAGCAGCCAGGTGTGCAATCACTTGAGCCTGATAATCCCTAGCTGAAGTCAATTCTACTGCAACAGTATCACTAAAGCCGACGATTGCTGTTGACACCGCCTGCACAACACCATTCAGAACCAGATTTCCGCCAGTCACGGTGACGCTAATCGTTTCACCTTCATATAAAAACTCTGCTGCGCTTAATGTTGTAGAGCGATAAGTTGTATTCAGGTCAGCACCGGATATTGTCTCATTAAGATTTGCATTCAATGCCACCTGCTCTGAACTCTGATCAATCGCAAAATAATCCAGATCACCTACGTGTAAATAGGCTACTTCTGCCGCACCCAGCGCCATCGTTGTTGCAACGGCTTCATCGTTATTTGGTTCAAATGCAATGGGATTATTAAAATCAGCTGTTGAAATACTCGGCGTATCAATACCTATACTGTAAGCCGTTTCAGTTGCAATATCGGCATTTGATAACACAACAAACATTTCGGTAGCAGGATCTACCGGCACATTAATCGTACTGTTTGTTGTATTGAATGGTATTAACTTATTACCTGCGATTATCACATAACCTTTAACTGTCGAGACATCCGCTGTCAGGTTTATCGGCATGGAACGGCGATAAACTGTGATATCAAAACTATCAGTCCATACATTTCCATACACATCGCGAATATCCGTATTAATAGTGACAATACGTTTCGACGTTTTTAATGCATTAAAACTGAATGTTACCGGAATATCTTTATAAGTACCGGCAGGCACTGTACCCAGTGTAATCGTTGGATTAAAACTATTCAGATAAGGATCAACCATTGTGACATCGTAGGCCAGACCAGTACCCTCATTTGTTCCAGTATTATGCATACGGACAACCCCGCTGTAGGTTGTGCCATCCGCGTAGGCAAATTCCTGATTTAAAATCAGCTCAGTCTTGAAATTATAGCCGTTATTATCTAAGGAAAAATTCCCAAGATCTGCCGTTGCACCCGTAATACTAACCGACGAGTTAAAAGTACCGCCATTGCCATCATTTCCACTGATAGCATAAACACCGGATGGCAGTGAATTATCAGCAAATGAACCATCAACGCTTGTAGTGGCTGTCGCTGTCACCGAACTATCATTAATATTAGTTAAGATAACACCGATACCACCGATACCTGCGAATGCCTTTTGTCCCGGCTTATGTGCACTTTTGCTGGTTGCATCACCCAGTACCTTTCCATTAACGGCCGTATTGGCAACTGATGCCCGCAACAAATGACGTGTGCCAGTTTTTAGAATGTTACTACTGAGTTTTGTATATGACGGTAACACCGTTGAAGATAGCAGTTCAATCTCTTCTGCCGTATCGATATAAACCCATTTACCGAACAGATCACTAGTAACATTACCGGTCACTGTCAGACTGAAACTCACACTGACGCCACCGGTGTTAACCACAAATACTTCACTGCCCGATGCTGTAGCCGTTATCTGGCCATTCGCAACCGCCGCAATCGAGCTGCTAAACACACTCCAGTCTATCTGATTTGTAATATCAGCAGTAGATCCATCGCTATAACTGCCCGTTACAGTCAGTTGCTGTGTACCACCCACGGCCAGGATCGCTGATGCCGGCGTTACGTCAAGAGATATCAGTGTTATGCCGGATCCGGTACCACCTGTCCCGCCTGTATCACCACCGCCTCCGCCACCACAGGCACTAACAGTCAAAATTAGAAACAGGATTGCCAATAACTTCTTCATTTTACTCTCCAGTTTTATCTGTTTAGAAACGGCTTTCTAACCCAAATGAAATCTTATTTTTTAAATTATTTTTCGCTACTACAGACTGTTTTACAAAGCTGTTTTTTTCTTATTTTTCATTCGCAACAGCTTTATCTTTAGTCAACATGTCAATCTGGTTTTATTTTTGGCATAAAATACGCCCAAAGGATGTTCATGCTCATGTACATCAGACCCCATCGCTCCTTCTAACACTAAGTGTTTATTTCAACTGTATAACTTCGATGCCCAAATCTGTTGAAACGTAAGCATAATTCCCTGCGACTGTTATTCCTCTTGGATATCCCGCCAGTAAAAGTTGTGCCACCTGACCATCAATATTTGGTTTTTTCACATTGCTTATTGTTAAACCACGAATCGTATTGTAAGGTCCTGCAGAAAACAGGTAACCGCCATCAATTGCCATTTCCCTTGAATAATGAAAATTGTTATTAACATTCAGAGCAGGCGTTATACTTGCTGGCGTACTGATATCAAAACTATGTGTTGATAAACGTGTATCCGCAGCAAATAACCGGTCACCATAAACAACCAGGTCAGCAATGCCACTCTGTAGTACATCAGTGCTTCCAAAAGAGGACTCTGTTGTGCTCGTAATAATAGCTGGCGCCACAGGATCAGTAACATCAATAACCGTTATCATTCCCCCTGTTGCATTGTGTGAAACAAATACCGTATCCAATCTCGACACAACACTCCTAATGTTCGAGGTCGCACCAGGTATTAAAACAGAACCTTGAATGGAAGGCGTTGCAGAATCACTAACATCAACAACGTTTAAATATGTACCTGTTAGATCCATCGAGCCAACGAAAGCTGTTGTTCCTTCTAACCATAGAGCAAAAGGTTCTGTAAGCGCTACACTACCTGTCGTTAATGGAGTTGCTGGCGTTGAGACATCCATTATGTATAACCGATCACTAAGCTGACTAGTAACATAAGCTCTATTCAGAAATAATTTGATTTGATTATAATTACTTCCAGATGTTGAAACTAATACAGGACTATCTGGTGTGGTTATGTCATAAATATTCAAACCAAAGCTACCTACTGCATATAAATAATTCCCTTCTGTAGCTATATCTAATATGCCAGTCTGTGCAATCTCTGACAATTTACGGCTATCAAATGGTTGTACTGCATTAGTAAACTGTAAATTATAATAATCAATATCATCAGTATGTAAATACGAAAGCTTTGACTCACCCATTGTTAAGGTCACAGCATCAACTGTTGTGTTATTTGGCTCATCAATTCCTGTCTGTGTAAAACCTTCCAGACTATAATCTTCAATCGAAGACCCAAACGCCACAGCATAAGCGGCTTCACTTTGGACATCACTATTCGCAAAAACTATCTCAAGATTTTGCCCATCAACCCAGGGCACCTTAACCTCCCCCGCACCGCCACCTAATTGCTTTAAAGTACGACCTGGAGTGACTAAAACTCCGTTACCTCTGGCATCAAAAGTGACTGGTATATCTTTACTTAATGGCAATAGTACTTTATCAGTCCAAACTTGATTGTTGATATCTGTTATTTGAATATTGATTTGCACATTTTTGTTAGCAGAAGGCCTGTTAAATGAAATAGTAAATGGAATGGTTATTGAATCACCCTGTGCTACTCCTCCTACAACTGGTGTAACATCAAGCACCTTAATATCAGGATCTATACTGCTAACGTTGAAACTCAGTCCTGATGCATCCTGATTGCCAATATTCTTAACGCTCAGTTGACGCGAATATTCAATCGGTATCTGTCCTGCAAGGCTGCCAAAATATAAATACTCATTAACATCATTGCTTACAATTTCGGTTTTAAAATTATATAAACCACCAGATACCAAAGTCAGGTTACCTACATCCGTAACATTACTGGCAATATCAATTTCGACTTCTACTGTCGATGACGTCGTTACATCAGTTGCAATGGCATTGTAACGACCACTAGGCAACGAAGCTGAGAAGTTACCCGCACTATCCGACACAACGGCAACAGACACCGAGCTGTCTGCTACATTTGTTAGCAAAAGCTCTACTCCTGCTATTGTTTTCTGAGCAATTCCGCTTTTAGGTATCACTGTTCCTTTTGCGCCAGCGGTTACTACTTCATTCAGTACACCCGTCACAGCTACATTATCAATTCCAGCTCTAACAGCAAAAAATTCCACTGTCATATCCTGAAGCTTTATTAGATTACTATCCACTTCTGTAACAGTAAATATTGTTTCTGATCCTAACCAAATTTTGTTGCCATTTCGAACATCCTGCCATTGCCCCTGTAGATAAAGCGGAACTGGATTTGTATCTAAACCAGGCACATAACCACCCACATCTCCGCTGCTACTGCTACTGCTACTGCTACTGCTACTGCTACCGCCACCACCGCAAGCACTCAGTGCTAATGCAACGAATAAAACTGATATCATTTTAAACATAATGTTCTCCAGCATAGCTGTGTGTAGCCATTATCTATTAAGTGTTTAATTAAAATTAGAAACGACTTTCTAAACCAAAGGTAATAATATTTTTTGTTTCTGTTTCTGTTTTGTTATTGGCAACATCGGTGACTTCAACGTCTTCCAATACAATACCCACCACCGGTTTTAAGTTACCACTCACCGGCTCATTAAAGATAAAACGCAAAGCCATACGTGAGGTCGCCTGCTCAATATCAACTGTTTGATTATTAAAACCGTCTGCGGTTGCGTTCAGTGCCGCGATGTCATATTGCATTGGCAATAGCTCATAATAATAACCAAAGCCAATATTCACGCTGCCACCGGTTTTATATTCGAGTTCTAAACTCAGGTCATAGGACAAGTCTTGTGAGTTTGTACTGCTACGCGTACCGGCAGTAGGGATAAGGGGTATGAAACGTGTTTCCTGATCTACTGCAAGACTTGATGCGGGTGAAATAGATAATCCGGCACGGAAATTTATGCTTTTCCCGATACGGGTAAAGTCTGCAAAAACATTAGGCTTGGTGATGACCACATCGACCTGACTATCGAAGGCCACATACTCACCCGCCACAGCCGGATTAGGCACATAGGGATTTGGCATTTGAAAATAACCAAACTGCAACTGATCGATAGTGACCTGCTCAAAGTCTGCACCGACTGACCATTTGGTGCTCTCACTGCCTTTTTCAAGGGCTATCAGATTCAGACGCAAACGGTCTTCGCTGACACTGGTGCCGACTCGGCTATCGGTAAAACCCGGTATCGTCTCGTTTGAATCCGACTGTCTTGAGCGAAAACCAATACCTGAGCTCCAGCCATCACCCCAGTTAAAAGGAACAAAGGCTTCAGGTGCGGTCTTGCCATCTTCATCCAGGCCGAGATCGACCTGAACCCGGTCCTCTGCCCAGCCAGACTCAGCGGCAACGGCTTGTGATGGTAGTAAAGTAATAAAAGCGAAGACTGCAAAAAATGCAGCTGGAGTAAGCCTATTGGCGAGCATGAGATGTGTTCCCCTTAATTATCACGTTCCATGTGTTTGATTTTGATCGACAAAAAAACGCGAAGTTAATTTACTCAATACTTTATGTTATAAAAAAAAAGTGTCATCACCCATATGGTGTATGCCGGCCAAATAATTTAACAAACCTACAACATATTTTAAAAAACGTGATCCACATCAAGCCGATGCTAAATAGATCCCATACATCCTTCTCACCACGGCTCAATAAGCTTGACACCTTATTTTGTGCGAACTGATCTGAAAGAAAATAGTATTCTGAAATTTTATTCCGTATCAAAGGGACACAATCAGCACACGATTAGGAATTTTATAGAAAGTTATTACAGCGGAAAGCCATTAGAAAAGAACACAATCCCTGTGCTCAAGGACAACAAAACAACAACCTGTATGAGTCTTAATCATGTCATTACTATAAACCACCACCCCGCGGATTCCATCACCCAAATGAGGTAAATGTAGCAAATAAATATGTATTATCTGTCAATATTTAACTTTACATCATTGCTTTATCACTGTGCTTTGCAGCTTTCATTAACGGCCAGGTTATCAAGTTCAGGCAAGCGTCTTAGATGCATAATACACACTGCGACCAGTGATTATGGTTTTGAATATTGCATGAGGCCGGCTTTAGACTTTTAACAACTCATCAAGAATTTTCGCCCAGTGCGTATAGAACATGTAATGCCCCTGGCCTTCACAGATATGGTATCTGGTTTCTGTTATATGCTCTTCAAAGCGCCTGCAAAGAACTAACGGCACGTGATGATCACTATCACCATGCCATAAAGTCACCGGCACTTTAATATTATCCGGTTTAAACCCCCAGTCATGCATCAGCTGAATGATTTCTTTTGACGTAGCTTTGCCGCCCTGACGAAAACCTTCACGCAGTGAATTAAAATGTTCTCTTTTAAAATCATCACTGCACATTATTCGCTGATCTGCAGCAGCTACCTTTTCACTCAGCTGAGTAAAAAAAGCATCCGGATCATTCAAAATACCCTTAACCAGCACCGAGCTTAGCAAACTATAAACCTTGGGCAAATACCGAGCCAGCTTTGTATTCATTTTATACAAAGGGATCATTTGCCCGAAATCTTTAGCTGATATTGCCGGCATACCGGCACTGATAATGAATACTTTTTTAATTCTTTCAGGGGCTTCATGCGCACAGGCCAGTGCATACTGCCCACCCATGGCATAACCTGTTAATGACACTTGCTCTATTTCCAGTGCATCAATCAGCTGTACAAAATCATTCGTCCATTTTATATAACTTGCGGCAGGGTCCGGATCCGACATACCAAAGCCCGGGCGATCTATGTTAATCAGGCGAATTTTCTTTTGCTTACAAATCTCATCGGCATTAAATGCAAGCTCCAGCCTGGACCCCACTACACTGTGACAGTGCACAACAAGCTCACCGCAAGGATCGCCGTATTCCTGATAAGCCAGATGCCGGCCATCATCTAACTCTATGGTTTGGTATAAGTGCTGCTGCAAGCTGTTTTTTGACAATACCCCTTTGCGCTGACCGGCAGCAACATCCGGAATAGCATTAACAAACGCGCCCATACCATTAAACACCAGACTAACAAGTTCTGCCTGCCGGCTGGTTTCTGTTTTTCTCAGGATGGCTTTTACCTGCGAGCGAACAGTATGCTGGGACACACTAAACGCTTCTGATATTTCTTTTATATTCATTCCACGGACAAGCTGCCCTGTGATCTGAATTTCTTTTTCAGTGAGATGGTATATTTCTGCCAGCTCCGGGGGTAATGAAAACGGCTGTGATTTTCGCTGGGCAATAAAGATAGCAACCGATGCACTCTTTGCTGCACCATTGTGTTTAACCGGTGCAAGAAACAGCATCAGGTTATTTGATGTGAGTTTTTGATTTAACGATAACGCCTGTCCGCGTGTTGTGGCCGGGTCATGTTTTGACATGGCTTCAACCGCATTCAGCAGTTTTTGCTGATTAGCAACATCAGCATCAAGACAACCGTCTTTAATTCGCAGTCCTGTTCCCGAAGTCAAAATATCATCAGCCAGTGTATTACACTCGATTACTCTGGCCGCCTCATCAACCAGTACGAGGGCAATTGGCAACCTGTCCAGTAATGACAAAACAACTTCATGCTGATCACCCATATCCACCAGGCGCTTGGCAATCTTTATCGCTCTGGCAAAGTGCCTAATCAGGATGTCATTGACATCCGCCATGTCATACTTGCTGCTATCGTTGGCCGCAACACTGACATCAGTAAGCGACCTTAATGCTTCAGAAATAGTGCTACGTGGTGGTGCACCACTAACGGCTGCAATCTCAGGTATAACCGCCAGTAGCTGAGATTCTCCGCTGGCGCTGCTCTGATCTATATGCGCCACAAATTCAGCCAGTGAATTGAGTAAGTCAGTCCAGCGGGACGGTTCAATCGCCGCTTCATAAATGAGTTCGATTAGCGGATCTATACTTGTATGCTTCATTAATTATTTATTATTACAATGTCAGGACAATCCTATATATCCACCAGTTTATCTAAAATAGTTATATTTACCAGCGGTTTCATGTTAGGGCTTTATTTTAGTGATACGGTTCATATTTTTAAAGCCGGAGCACGGGCGCCCATAAGCATAAGCCCTGACATGAACACGCTGTTAACAGCTTGAAAACAGGCCTGTATTTTTAGCTCAGAACAGATGCCTGGAGTTCAATATGATGTTTGAATCCCCTGTATCCGTCGCATAACCAATATCAAGCCTGATATTCACTTTAACAAAGGCCGCTACTTTCCAGCGAAATGCCAAGCCAATCGTCGTATGCAAGCCCTTAAAATCAATATCTTTTGCCCTGTCATAGGCATTGCCCACATCAAGCAGCACTCCATAACGATAAGCGGGATTATTACTAAACGGAACCAGGTACTCAATATTCATTAACACCATTGCATTACCATTATATAAGCCTCTTTCTGAGTACCCACGAAGCTCACTACCACCCAATGAAAAAACATTATCACCCAGATAATCGCCGTCACTCGCGCCCAGCTGCATCTGTACATTCAGGTTGTTCATGGGGTGTGATTTAAGCCGGTAATAACTCCGGTAAAAAATCAAATGCTTTGTAAAACGATCCTCCTCATTAAACAAAATACGATTTGTATTGAGAATATAGCCAAAATCTTTTCCTCTGCGGTTAAACAAGTACTCATTTATTTTTTGATAACCAAAACGCAGCTGCAGAAAATTCCCCTGTAAATCCGCCAGCGATACATCGCCGTCATACAATGCACTATTATTGCGCTCCTCTCTGTATAAACCGGTCCCCAGATACCAGCCGCTACTGCGGTTATCAAGATGACGCCAGCGATCGACATTAAAGCCTATCTTTTTTTCTTGGCGAAACTGTGGATCTGCAGCGCTATACTCAATGACACTCTCTCTGTACTCCGTAAAAAAATTAAGTGTGTAGGGAGAACCATCTATTCTCGGCATCGTGTATTCCAGGCTTTGCCTAATATCCTGTACACCGAGCGTTTCGCCATATTCTCTGAGCTTTAAGCGCAGGCTTTGATTGGTACCGGCTATATTATCCCAGTAGGCACGTACACCGTAGTGAAGCGCTTTATCCACTTCATCAACCCTTATTTCTGGCAGAACAAACAGGTAATGTTTTTCTGTTACCCGGATAACCAGACGGACATTATTTTTACTGATGCTGTCATAAACAGAATATTTGACATCACGAAACAAATGCAAATCCATGATTGCCTGTACGTCTTCTTTTACTGTTGCGATGTCCAGCTCATCCCCTACCTGAGATCGCATTTCCTGCAGCAGAACAAATGCCTGTGTATTTTTATTGCCGATAAATTCAATGCTAGCAATAACCGACGCCATAGCCTGAGTTGCCGCTAACAACAGAAAAATAAAAGCAAGCAGTCTTAGCTTAAGTATTTGAATGATCACTCCGTTACCGCGAACTCTTTCACCAGTCAGCACACTCCTGAAAGGTTACACATCAGTATTATTATTTTTTAATCACTATCGCCAAAATAATCATAAAATGCAAATCACAGTCATTTTTTATCTACCTCTATCATAGAGCCGTCGCTTATTGCTTTTGAGCATGATGAGCACGGCCCTTAGCCGATAAATAGCGGCTTTTTATCCTGATCTTCTTGTCATCTGAGGCACAAAACGTCATTATGGTCAATCAAGTATAATAATAATGTATTTTCGTGAGCCCGCCTGTGGTTCATAAGAAAAACAGCGGGAAACAGGACCTTAAATGAACATTAACAGAGTCTGTATTTTGGGTGGTACCGGATTTGTAGGTAGCACGCTCGTCTGTAAGCTAGCTGCCATGGGAATTAAAACCCGACTTATTAGCCGACACCCTGAGCGCCACCGCGAGCTACTGGTTTTACCGAACGTCGAAATCGTAGAAGCCGACATCACCGAGTTTAACCGGCTGTCTTATTATTTACATGATGTAGATGCTGTGATTAATCTGGTTGGTATCCTCAATGACAACACTCTTGATGGCAGTGGCTTTCGAAAAATCCATATCGATCTGCCCAAGTTAATTGTTCAGGCCTGTCAAAAAAATAATATCAAGCGCCTGTTACAGATGAGCGCATTACATGCCGATGCCGGCACCGCCCCCAGCCACTATTTACGCTCAAAAGGTGAAGGCGAAAACCATTTACATATCTTTAGTGACAAAGGCATACAGGTCACCACTTTCCGTCCTTCTGTTATTTTTGGCCCTGACGATGACTTTTTTAACCGCTTTGCAAAACTACTAAAAGTGACACCCTTCATCTGCCCGATACCTAGAGCCAATAGCCGCTTTGCACCCGCCTATGTTGGTGATGTTGCTGACGCTATGATCAAACACCTGCTCGACCCGAACAGCAACGGTCAGCGAGTCGATCTGTGCGGACCACACAGCTATAGCATGCTGGAGATTATGGAATACACCGCAGCGGTTTTAGGGATTAAACGTAAGTTTATTGCACTACCAGACTCGCTTGCACGGTTTATGGCACATATGTCCGATATGGCCAACAATATCCCGATCATCACACCCGCCATGAATATGTTAATTCCGGGTTTTAAAGAGTCACGTTTTTCGATTGATAATTACCGTTCATTATTAGTTGACAGCACCTGCGACGATGCCGAAACACTAAAAACAGCGATTGAAGATATCGTCCCCAAATACCTTGGTAATCAGAACGAACAATACCACTACGACAGGTTCCGCAGCCGTTCAACCGGCAAATAATTCATGAAATTCCCGCTGTCTGAGCTATATATCATAATGCGGAACTTAAAGTCGCAAAAACCTGACCAGTAACGGTTGAATTCAAAAGCAATCTGGGTCAATCTCCCTGCACCAAATATAGCCGAGTCAACACTGTGAGCACTACAAATACCCAACAGCAATTAATCAACGCATTTAGCACTGTGCTACCTGCCGACGCTGTACTTTACAATGCCGAAGACCTGCACCCGTATGAATGTGACGGACTGTCTGCTTTTCGTCAGATACCGCTGATGGTTGTGCTACCGGAGACGGTTGAGCAAGTCCAGAGTATTATCAAAACCTGTCATCAGTTACAAGTGCCGGTGATTGCACGCGGTGCCGGTACCGGCCTTTCCGGTGGTGCCTTACCACTGTCTACCGGTGTACTGCTGAGCCTGGCAAAATTCAAACAAATACTTGATATCGACCCCTTAGCCCGCACGGCCAGAGTTCAGCCGGGCGTGCGCAATCTGGCAATTTCAGAAGCGGTAAAATCACACGGTCTTTATTATGCGCCCGACCCGTCATCACAAATTGCCTGCACAATTGGCGGCAACGTGGCGGAAAACTCCGGCGGCGTGCACTGCTTAAAATACGGTTTAACGGTTCATAACATCCTCAAACTGGACATTGTCACCATCGACGGTGAATTACACAGCATCGGTAGTGATGCACTGGACAGTCCCGGCTATGATTTACTGGCTCTGATGACAGGCTCTGAAGGCATGCTCGGGGTGATTGTAGAAGTTACTGTCAAACTGCTGCCAATACCGCAACAGGCTAAAGTCATCATGGCTTCCTTCGATGATGTCTATAAAGCCGGTAATGCGGTTGCCAGTATTATTTCTGCCGGCATTATTCCCGCTGGCCTGGAAATGATGGACAAGCTGGCCATTAAAGCCGCCGAAGATTTTATCCACGCCAATTACCCGCTGGATGCCGAAGCCATTTTACTATGTGAACTGGACGGCACCGAGATTGAAGTAAACGAAATGATTCCGCTGGCTGAAAAGGTATTGCGTGATAATGGCGCGACAGAAACCCGCTTAGCAAAAGATGATATTGAACGTGCCAAATTCTGGCAGGGCCGCAAATCAGCCTTCCCAGCCGTCGGCAGAATGTCACCGGATTATTATTGTATGGATGGCACCATTCCAAAAAGCGAACTGGGCAACGTCCTGCAACAGATTGCCGATCTGTCAAAAGAATATAACCTGCCTGTGGCCAATGTATTCCACGCCGGTGACGGTAATATGCACCCGCTGATTTTGTATGATGCAAACATTGAAGGCGAACTGGAACGCACCGAAGAATTTGGTGCCAAGATTCTCGAGGCCTGCGTGCAAGCCGGTGGCACGATTACCGGTGAACATGGCGTAGGCGTGGAAAAAATAGACTCCATGTGCGTGCAGTTTAAATCAGCTGAACTGTCGCAGTTCCATGCCATTAAAAAAGCCTTCGACCCGGATACATTACTCAACCCCGGAAAAGCTGTACCCACCTTACATCGCTGTGCCGAGCTCGGTGCCATGCATGTACATGACGGGAAACTGCCACATCCTGAATTGCCACGTTTTTAAGAAGTAGTTATGACTGATCAAACTCAAGCATTACAAGAACAAATTACTGCGGCTTATGCAAACAAAACCGCCTGTCGTATTGAAGGTGGCAACAGCAAGCACTTTATCGGTAATCCCTCTGCAGGCGAACAGGTCAGCACAAAAAATCACACAGGTATTATCAGTTACGATGCCAGTGAACTGGTGCTTACTGCCCGCAGCGGCACCACGCTAAAGGAAATCAGCGCAGCACTGGCCGTCAATAACCAGAGCCTGCCATTTGAACCACCTGCATTTTCCGAGCATGCAACCATAGGCGGCACCATTGCCTGTAACTTATCCGGTCCGGCCCGTGCCTACAGCGGCGCTGCCCGTGACTTTGTTCTGGGAACCCGCATTATTAACGGCAAGGGCGAAGTGCTGCAATTTGGTGGCCAGGTCATGAAAAACGTTGCCGGCTATGACGCTTCCCGGCTAATGGCCGGTGCTTACGGCACACTGGGCTTACTGCTGGAGGTATCATTAAAAATACTGCCTAAAGCACAAACCGAGATCACAATCAAAAGTCAACAGAGTGCAGATGCAGCCATTAACATCATCAATCAGTTAGCCGGTAAGTACCTGCCGATCAGTGCCAGCTGTTATTTTGATGAGCATCTTTATATTCGACTGAACAGTAGCCAGCAAAACTGTGAAGCGGCCAGCCAAATGATTTGCCAGCAAATCACGGCCCAGCCGATAGAGAGCAGTGCGGAGCTCTGGCAGCAAATACTTGAGCAGCAACATGTGTTTTTCGATACTGACCAGCCGGTTGCCCGTATTTCATTACCGGCGACCAGTCAGCACATTGCCATTACCGGTGAGCAGTTAATTGAATGGGGCGGCGCTTTGCGCTGGCTGAAAACAGACCAGCCGATTGAGCAGCTCCGGCAGACTGTACAGGCACTGGGCGGTCATGTTTCTGCTTATAAAAATTATCCTGCAGACACAGAATATTTCCAGCCACTGGCAAGCGGTATCAGCATTCTGCATAAGGGACTAAAAAACGCCTTCGACCCTGCCGGTATTTTAAACCCGGGCCGCTTGTATAAAGAGTTATAACACCATGCAAACTAAAATCAGTCATAAATATAGTCAGTCTTTACTAGGTCAGCGCGCAGAAGAAATCCTGCGCAGCTGTGTACACTGTGGTTTTTGTACAGCAACCTGCCCGACCTACCAGTTATTAGGTGATGAACTTGACTCTCCGCGTGGCCGCATTTATCTCATCAAGCAAATGCTCGAAGGCAATGAAGTCACAGAAAAGACTCAGCAACATCTTGATCGCTGTCTGGTGTGCCGCTCGTGTGAGACCACCTGCCCCTCCGGTGTTGAGTATTCCCGTTTGCTCGAAATCGGCAAACACCTGGTCGATGATGAAATCAAACGACCACTGTTTACAAACATACAGCGCAGTCTGTTACGTTTTGTTTTACCCTATCCAAAACGCTTCTCTACCGCGATGTTTTTCGGTCGGTTATTTAAGCCTTTATTGCCTGCAAAATTAAAACACAGCATTCCCGACATTAGCGGCAATACGGTCTGGAGCACAGCAACACAAGCGCGCAAAATGCTGATTCTAAATGGCTGCGTACAGCCCTCACTCAGCCCTTCTATTAACGCCGCAACATCCCGCGTTCTGAACAAACTGGGCATCGAATTAATTAACAAGTCACTGGCTCAATGCTGTGGCGCGGTTAATCAGCACATGAACGATGAACCCACCGCACACGTTTTTATCAAGCAGAACATTGATCAGTGGTTTCCTTTAATCGACTCCGGTGAAGCCGAAGCCATTGTCATTACCGCCAGCGGCTGCGGAGCCATGGTAAAAGAATACGCCTACATTTTGCGTGATGATGCGGACTATGCTGAAAAAGCCCGCATTATTAGCCAGCATTGCAAAGATATTTCTGAGATCATTGCCCAGGAAGATTTGAGCAAGCTGACCATTAGCGCCGATAAAAATATTTCTTTCCACTCGCCCTGTACACTGCAGCATGCACAGAAATTAAACGGCGTGGTTGAAGGTATTTTATCCGCAGCCGGTTTTAACTTAAATGTGATTAAAGACTCGCACCTGTGTTGTGGCTCAGCCGGAACCTATTCCATTTTGCAGCCTGAAATCAGCCAGCAACTAAAGCACAATAAATTACAATCACTGCAACAAAATAAGCCTGAACTGATCGCCACAGCCAATATTGGCTGCCTGCACCATCTGGCCGGTGATGCCAGTGTAGAAGTTAAACACTGGATTGAGCTACTCGACCAGTAGACTTAACTGCTTTACAGAGCTGCACGGCAGGATGGTTCGACCGTGACTTTCCTGCCGCATACCCGAACTCAGCAACACTCGGCACACCTCACACAGCCGGATACCTAGCGTACTTCCGGCCTGCATCAGCATGTCTCTGCCCCGGCTTTTGACGATTGACTTCATAGTTAACTAATCTTTGATATAATCGCTTCATTAACACCTCAGCAACCCGGAAAAAACATCATGCTAATCGTTGTATCGCCTGCTAAAAAACTGGATTACGACACACCGGCAAAAACTAAAACCAGTACCATGCCAGACTTCCTTAATCATTCTCAGATTTTGATTGACCGCCTGCGCCAGTTTTCCGCACTCGATATCGCCGAGCTCATGCACCTCAGCATGAAATTAGCTGAACTTAACTTCGACCGCTATGAACAATGGTCTCTGCCATTGACCACTGACAATGCCAAACAAGCCATTCTGGCTTTCAAAGGAGATGTGTATACCGGCCTGGATGCAGAATCATTCTCGGCTGCTGATATGAAATTTGCCCAAAAGCACTTCCGCATGTTGTCCGGCTTATACGGCTTATTACGCCCGCTTGATTTAATGTTCCCCTACCGTTTAGAAATGGGAACTAAGCTTGATAACGAACGAGGTAAAAACCTCTATGAGTTCTGGGGCAGCATTATTACTGATGCACTCAACCAGCAATTAAAAGCCAGCAAATCCGCGTATTTAATTAACCTCGCATCCAATGAGTACTTTAAAGCCGTTAAAACAAAAGAGGTCAAGGCAGATATTATTACCCCCGCTTTCAAAGAATATAAAAACGGTGAGTACAAGATGATTGGTATTTATGCCAAACGTGCCCGTGGTTTGTTAAGTCGCTATATTATCCAGAACCAGTTAACAGACCCGCAAGACATTAAAAACTTTGATACTGAAGGTTACAAATATAATAAAGCACTCAGCTCCGCTAACAACTGGGTATTCACCAGAAAACCATAGCCTGTGGTACGTGTAACAAACTATGCATCAAAACAACTGGCGGCGCACATATATACGGAACGTAAAACCTGTAGCAAGCCATTTTTCATCTGACGTTGAAAGAGCCATATATATTTATGCTAAATCAGTTTGCCAGCACTGTTCAACAAAATGAGTTTGGTTTTTATCTGCTGATTCTTTTCTGCAGCTTATGCTTTTTTTATCTGTGGGAGCAAATCAGCCCCGAGCGGACGTTCACTCAAAGCAAAAAAAAACGCTGGCTTAGCAACACAGGCCTGCTATGCAGTAATATTTTACTGCTACTCATGCCTGTCACCATTATTGCTGCCAGCTATTTCACAACACAGCAACAGGTTGGTCTGCTCTATCATTTACAACTGCCGTTTTATTTACTCCTGATAATTGGTTTTCTGCTGCTGGATTTTAGCAGCTATCTGCAACACACACTTTTACATGCGCTTCCCCTGTTGTGGCGAGCACACCGTGTTCATCACACAGACATGGATTTAGACATCAGTACCGGCCTGCGTTTTCACCCATTTGAAGCATTACTGAGCAGCCTGCTGACCTTAGCCATTGTTATTCTTTTTGGTCTGCCGCTGTTAAGCGTCATTTTGTACGAGGTAGTGCGATATATTATGCTGCTTTTTACTCATTCAAATATTCACATCAATCATACGACTGAGAAAATATTACGATTTTTTATTGTCACTCCCAGTATGCATCGCCTGCATCACTCAAATTTTGACGATGAAACGAACAGTAATTTCTCATTAAACTTATCCCTTTGGGACCGGCTTTTTAATACCTATAAAGCCGCTTCAACTAATGGCTCACCCAATATTGTTTTTGGCCTCAAGCTATACAATGAAGATAAATGTCAGCGTTTTTTCAGCTTACTTAAACTGCCTTTTATGCCATCTACCCGGCACCATATAAAAAATCTGCGTGAACCTGATTCTGCCGGTGAAATCACTTACTTAAAAGCAATCATCAACAAACAATCTGAGGTATTTAGAGAAACCTATAAAAATGTTAACCAAATAAATCATGAGTTAGATAGTGCCGCGTTACATCTCTCTGATAGCGAAAACTTTCAGAACACTTTGATTACAACCATGATTGACAGTGTTATTACCAGTAACAGTAACGGTATTATTCTTTCATTCAACCCGGCGGCTGAGAAAATTTTCGGCTACCAGGCCACTGAAGTTATCGGCACAAGCATCAATATGCTAATGCCCGCTGAAGCCGCCAGCAAGCATGACCAGCATTTTAATGAGCACGACACTGCAGATAATAAAGTAATAGGTATCAGCAGAGAAATTCATGGCCGGCACAAAGACGGTAGCATATTTCCAATTGATATTTCTATTAGTAGTACAAACAAAAATGAACAGCAGGTATTTACAGCTGTTCTGCGTGATATAAGCGCCCGTATTAAAGCCAGGGCCCAGCTAAAGGCACAGAAAGAGCAGCTAGAGAATATTCTCGGTAATACTGCTGATGTGTACATAACCATTAATCAGCAATGGACCATCACATACGCAAACCCGGCATGCATTGAGGTACTGGATATAAACCCAGCAACGGTCGTTGGTCTGGATCTGCATGAATCCCTGCCAGATATTATCAGCATGTTCTATAAAATCTTAAGAGCCACACTGAATAGTCGTAAAGCGCACCATAATTCGGTTTTATACGGTCCGACCATGAAATATCTTGACGCACATGCCTATCCATCGACTGAAGGTATCATACTTCAGCTTCGCGACATCACAGAGACAAAACAAGCCGCTGAATACTTAAGACTCGCCTATGAAAAGGAAATCATTCAAAACGAAAAACTAAAGCACGTCGCTCAACTCACCAGCTATAAACAGGCCATCGATGAACATGCCATCGTATCGGTTACTGACGCCCGCGGAATTATCATTGATGTCAACCGTAAGTTTTGTGAAGTCAGTGGTTATACAGCTGAAGAACTACTGGGCAAAGACCATAGAATTGTAAACTCAGGCATGCACACTAAAGTTTTTTTTGCCGATTTATGGCAGACCATCTCCAGTGGAAAAAAATGGCATCAGGAAGTGTGCAACAAGGCAAAGGACGGAACGTTATACTGGGTTGATAGCGCCATCGTCCCGCTCAAAGACCAGCAGGGAAACATCGAGCGCTATATTTCTGTACGCATTGATATTACTGAGCGCAAACACCAGGAAGCAGAAATTAATAAAGCACTCAGCGATCTTTCAGTAGCCAATAAGATACTTGAAAAAATCAGCCTGATAGATGGTTTAACGCAGATTGCAAACCGCCGTTGTTTTGATGAAACACTTAATAGCGAGATCTCAAGAATAAACCGGGTAAAAGCACCGTTATCACTTCTTATTTGCGATATTGATTATTTTAAAACATACAATGATAGCTATGGCCATCAGGCAGGTGACCACTGCCTGCAACAGGTTGCCCAGTCCATTCAGTCCAGTTTCTTACGTGCCGGTGATCTGGTTGCGCGTTATGGTGGTGAAGAATTTGCCGTCATACTACCTAACACCGATCAAATAACAGCGCTAAAACTGGCAGAAAATATGCACAGCAAACTGCTCAGCTTAGAGCTAGAGCACAAAGCATCTGCTGCAAAGATTGTGACACTGAGTACAGGTGTGACAACCACAACAGCGGACAAAGAATGCAGCGCCAGCGCTTTAATCAGCAAAGCTGATCAGGCACTCTATCAGGCAAAAGAAAATGGCAGAAATAACGTACAATACTTAGAATAAATTCAAGCTATTTCACTGATGCCTAGGGTAGCTGCTGCCAGACTCCTCCGCTAATGACCGCATCACACCAGATATTATTTTCTGGCTTTCCTGAAAGCTTATTTAACCGCTTACTTAATATTTGAAGGGGCTCTGTACTCTATAGGAAGGAGTTCAGACGACATTTACTGTCATCACAATATTTTGCCAGCATGGCTAAAAATAGTTCCGCCGTGGCAACCGCATCTTCCAGCGCGTTATGCGCTTTATATCGTGGCAATCCGTAGGCTTTTCTGATATTAAATAAGCGCAGCTGTCCGGACTTGAATCCGGCGTGTCGTCGTGCCAGCCGGTTTTTTTCCAGCAACATGGTATCGACGACTCTGACCGGCAGATGATAGCCGTAATATTTAAGACATGCCGCATTAAGAAAACCCAGTTCTATATCGGCATGATGCGCCAGTAAAACCTTACCCGACATTTTCACTAGCAGCTCATCCAGCGCCTGTTGTAACTCGACACCCTGCTCTGCTTCCGTATCAGTGATCTGATGGATCGCTACATTTTCACTGTGCAGATTATGCTCCTGCCTGACAAGCAGATAACCGCTTTCTTTTAACACGACACGGTTGTCTCGTATGACCGTGTAGCCAACACTTAAAATATTATCTTTAGCCGGACTCAGGCCTGTGGTTTCAAAATCTACCGCAATAAATGCTGTATTGATTATTTCATCCCGTCTGCCGGGAACTTTAAGTTTTAAATATTCTTTAAATGCACCATCACTGACTTTTCCGGCTAAAATTTTGCGAACCAGATCTCTGGGAAAAAGTTTATAAAGAACACTCATTAATAACGCTGCTCCATAACACCCTGCATCACACGCACCACATCAAAGGCATCTTTTAAATGCCTTCTCTCCAGCGGAGATAATATTTCAGGCGAAACATAATTATCCACGTCACTGCCTTTTCTTGTTTGCAGTGTCTGATGCTGCAGGCGTACCGTCGCTATGAATTCTAATGCATCTTTTAAATCGCTCATGCCTTCTTCACTGAGCACCCCGGCTTCAACCGCTGCTTCCAGCCGGTCCTGCGTATTGATATCAGCAATACCCGCCGATAAGGCAAAGACTCGTGCCAGATCTGTAATCGGCACCACACCTCTTTTTTTCATATTCAGTGCTTTATGCTCATGACCGTTATCTTCCATCACAAAATGTCTGAACAGGCCAATTGGTGGTTTAAATTTTAATGCGTTTACTGTTAACAGACTAAGAAATATTGAGTTACCTTTTGTTTTAAGCAGCATATCCTCGGTAACTTCCTGCAACAATGATTCATCACCAAAGACACAGCGTAAGTCAAAAAATATACTGGCGTACATCAGCGCCATTGGTTCCGGTTCATTAATCCACTGATCAAAATATTGTTTCCATACTTTTTGTGGCTGACGCCATTTAGTATTGGTCGCCATTACATTA
This sequence comes from Gammaproteobacteria bacterium, assembly GCA_029882215.1. Classification (GTDB taxonomy): domain Bacteria; phylum Pseudomonadota; class Gammaproteobacteria; order SZUA-229; family SZUA-229; genus JAUVDT01. Next base: position 37,162 of record JAOULC010000015.1, read on the forward strand.
CCGGGGCAATATACATAGCCACATTCATTTAAACCATCACAGACTATCTGGCTTAGCTTTTCAAAATACTGACCGTGTTTTTCTTCTTCATAGTCATCTGAAAGGATCAGACCATTATCCTGATCCGAGACAGCAGTCTGTTCATTTCTTGCCATTGAACCGGCGATAATCCAGGCAAATTTTATCGGTGCCTCCCCAAGCTCACCCTGCGCCAGCTTAATAATGCGCTGCATAATGGCCACACCAACCGAACTGATCAGATTACCAATATCATAGGCAGCCAGACTATTATCAACCAGACTCACCAAGGTGTTCGGAATTTGCTGTGCCAGCGAAACCAGTTCGGCTAAATCATCGGCGCGGTGTATTTCATTGATCAGATAGATTGAATTATGACTTTGCTGACGAATTAAATCCGTTGCTGTTACAACCCCTTTAACTTCATCGTTATGTACCACCGGGATATGCCTGATATTATATTGCGCCATCATTAGCAGCGCCTCCGATCCCGGATGACCGGCATCTATCGTCATTGGGTTTAATGTCATGATCTCACTGATATTTTTATCAGCCGATAAATCTTTTGCGATCACTTTTGTACAATAAGCGCGGTCCGTCACTATGCCTTTTAACTTTCCCTGCCTCATCACCAGCGCCACCGTGTAACCGGCTTCACTCATCGCTTGTGCAACCTGTCGTATGCTGTCTGTTTCCTGCACCAGCAGTGGTTTACCATGAACAAGATTCTGCACCGGTGTTGTCACAAGAACGGTATCACCGCTGCTGCGTATATCCTGAATAGCACTGCGTAAACGCAGAGGCTTTTGCTGTGAGAAATATTCTGCAATAAATTCATGCCGGTTCATCAGCTGCTTAAGCAGATTACCGGGCACTCTGTAAAGCAGTACATCTTCCGCTGCCTGTACCGACATGCTCACTTCACCACTACCCAGCGCTGAGCGGTAACCAACCCACTCACCGGCAGAAAACTGGCCACTTAACTGGCCTTTACTATCATATACACTCAGCGCTCCTGAGCGTATTAAAAATACCGTGTAGTTATTATCACCGAGCTTAAGTAAGTCATCCCCCTTACGGCTGTAACTGATCTCCAGCGCGTGTACAACCTGATTTAATTCCGTTGCTGGCAGTTTATTCAGTGGCGCGCACTGTGAAAGATAGTCGGCTATCTCAAGTTGTTCGATTTCCATACTAAAAAGCTTCGCTGTTATTTGATATTCTCATCTGCAAAGTACATATTACCTTTCCAGCTTACAATCAGTCTCATGTTAACTTGTTTTTCATCAACATTGCTTTCAATTAATACTTTTCCCTGCCACATATTTGGCTGTTTTTCCTGCAACCTATGCGGGATACTGTTTTGTTTTTTGCCGGCAAATGAAATCAAGGCATCATCCAGTTTTGCTGTACTGTGCATTTCAATTTTAACCGTTCTCCCTGCCTCCGGTTTCTGCCCGGCACTGAGCCTCAGCTCGAGATCTGCGCTTTTTAATAGGCAGTCTGCTGCTACTAAACGACACTCATCTTGCAGCACTAAGGTTCGCATTGGCGGCGGCTTGCCATCGGCATAATAGCCGGCAGCAATGTAACCACCAATCCCCAGAAACGGCACCATCACGGCGACCACTAATTTATGTCTGCTCATATCTTTTATTTCAACTTCAGGTTAATAAATTTTTTTTCTTACATAAAACAAAGGCCCCATAAAGGGACCTTTGTCATCTATCACAAAACAATAATGCTAGAGCGCATTAATGATCTTGTGCAGCACCTGAACCAGATGGAACACGAATGTTCTCAACCATGTGCTGGATGTGCGCTGGTGGTGCTTCTGTCTGGCTTGATACAATGTATGCAACCGCGAAGTTAATCATCGCGCCTACTGCACCGAATGCACCAGGTGAAACGCCCATCAGCCAGTTGCTTGCGTTATCAGCTGCCATCGCTGTTCCAGGGATAAAGAACCAGCCCTTGAACCAGAAGATGTAGATCAGAGTAGAACCCAGACCCGCTAACATACCGGCAACCGCGCCTTTGTTATTAATGCTCTTAACAAAGATACCCATCATTAACGCCGGGAATAACGATGACGCCGCCAGACCAAACGCAAGAGCAACCACCTGTGCCGCAAAGCCCGGTGGATGCAGACCGAAGTAACCCGCAACCAGGATCGCACCTGCCATAGCAACACGACTGTACAGCAGCTCCTGCTTTTCACTGATTTCTGGCTTAAACACGCCTTTCAGTAAATCATGCGAAATAGATGAAGCAATCGCCAGTAACAAACCAGCCGCTGTTGATAGTGCTGCCGCGATACCACCGGCAGCAACCAGTGCAATTACCCAGTTTGGAAGCTGTGCAATTTCAGGGTTAGCCAGTACCATGATGTCACGGTCAACTTTAACCATTTCGTTGCCTTTCCAGCCAGCTTTCTCAGCCGTTTCTGCAAATGCCGGGTTTTTATCATTGTAGTACTGGATTCTGCCATCGCCGTTCTTGTCTTCAAACTTCAACAGACCTGTTTTTTCCCAGTTGGTAAACCAGACAGGACGATCAGCATAAACCAGATTACCTTCCGGAGAGCCTACTTCACCAATCTGAATGGTATTCATCAGGTTCAGACGAGCCATTGCACCAACAGCAGGTGCTGTTGTATAAAGAATCGCGATAAATACTAATGCCCAACCAGCCGATGAACGCGCATCACGCACTTTAGGTACCGTGAAGAAACGAACGATAACGTGCGGCAGACCGGCTGTACCAATCATCAGAGACAGTGTCAGCAAGAACATATTTAATGTTCCGCCTTTCTGCTCGGTATACGCGGCAAAGCCGAGATCACCTAACACAAGGTCCAGCTTATCAAGCAAGTGAACACCACTGCCATCAGCCATCGTGCTACCCAGACCTAACTGAGGAAACGGATTATTAGTCAGTTGCAGTGAAATGAATACCGCAGGCACTGTGTAAGCAAAAATCAGTACCACGTACTGAGCGATCTGAGTGTAAGTAACCCCTTTCATACCACCTAAAACAGCGTAGAAGAAAACGATCGACATACCCGCTAACAGGCCGGCTTCAAAAGGCACTTCCAGAAAGCGTGAGAATGCCACACCGATACCTTTCATCTGACCGATAACATATGTCAAAGAAGCAACGATTAAACAAATAACCGCAACAATACGTGCCGTTTTTGAATAAAAACGATCGCCAATGAACTCAGGTACGGTGAACTTGCCATACTTACGCAGGTAAGGCGCCAGTAACATCGCCAGCAGCACATAACCGCCCGTCCAGCCCATCAGATAAACCGAAGCATCATAACCCTTAAAGGCGATTAAACCCGCCATCGAGATAAACGATGCAGCAGACATCCAGTCAGCGGCTGTCGCCATACCGTTTGCTACCGGATGAATACCTTTACCAGCAACATAAAATTCACTGGTCGTAGAGGCACGCGCCCAAACCGCGATACCCATATAAAGTGCGAAGGATAAACCCACCACAATATAAGTTAATGTTTGTAATTCCATCAGATAACCCCTTAGTCTTCGTGGACGTCAAATTTACGATCGAGTTTATTCATTTGCGATGCGTAAAAGAAAACCAGTACAACGAAGGTGTAAATTGAACCTTGTTGCGCGAACCAGAAGCCAAGTTTATATCCACCGATACTGATGGTATTTAAAACATCGACTAGAAATACACCAAATAAAAATGAAACCACAAACCAGACAGCCAGGCATCCCATCACTAACCGCAGATTTGCTTTCCAATAATCTTGCGCTTTATCAGAAGTCATTATTCCCCCTCATGTTGTTTTTTTGTATTCACAGCATAATTACTGTGCAAATACCCACAACAAGCATATTCATACTCAAAAACACTTCAAGCCTAATTTAATTATTAAATAATCATCATAAATTTTATTTATGAAATATATAATTCATAATTACAGACTCATATTTAAGAGGCTCGATAATGGTGCTATTGAGGCCTTATAACAGTGCTACCAGTGAACACCCGTATATAATCAATCACTTATATAAGAAAAATCGATGATAAGTATTATTTATATGGTTAAAAATCAACCGGCAGTCAACGCCTCTCTTTTTCCTGCAAAAGCGACTAATATTTATACACTTCAAGTGATTCCCCTATATAAAGAGTTTGAACCTTAACCACAACTATCGCTATACTTCGCCCCTAGTTAAAAACCACAACCTTTTTGGAAGACATATGACTACTTCATTTAATCCTACTCCACGCACATTAATGGGGCCCGGCCCTTCAGATGTTCACCCTCGAATCCTTTCAGCACTAGGCCGGCCTACTATTGGTCACCTTGACCCTGAGTTTGTCGGTATGATGGATGAAGTCAAAACAATGCTTCAATATGCTTTCCAAACGAAAAACGAGCTGACTATAGCGGTTTCTGCACCGGGTTCTGCTGGTATGGAAACCTGCTTTGTTAACCTGATTGAAGCCGGTGATACCGTTATCGTCTGCCAGAATGGTGTTTTTGGTGGCCGCATGAAAGAGAACGTAGAGCGTGTTGGCGCCACAGCCATCATGGTCGAAGACGACTGGGGTAAAGCCGTCGATGTGGCTAAAGTAGAAGCCGCATTAGAAGCGAACCCTGGCACTAAAGCCGTGTGTTTTGTGCACGCTGAAACCTCAACCGGGGCGATTTCAGATGCTAAGGCGATTTGTGATATAGCGCACCAGCACGGTGCATTAACCATCGTTGATGCCGTGACATCTCTGGGCGGTTCTGAGCTGCGGGTTGATGACTGGGGCATCGATGCTATTTATTCTGGCACTCAAAAGTGCCTGTCCTGTGTCCCGGGTATTTCACCGGTAAGCCTTAACGAACGCGCTATTGAAGTCATTAAAAACCGCAAAACTAAAGTACATAGCTGGTTCCTTGATCTAAATCTGGTCATGGCTTACTGGGGTGGCGAAGGCAAACGCGCTTATCACCATACTGCACCGGTTAATGCCTTATATGGACTACACGAATCACTGGTGATGCTACAGGAAGAAGGCCTGGAAAACGCATGGGCTCGTCATCAGAAAAACCACCTGGCATTAAAAGCCGGTCTTGAAGCAATGGGCCTTGAGTTTGTTGTTAATGAAGAGTCACGCTTACCACAGTTAAATGCGGTTACCATTCCTGAAGGCGTCGATGAAGCCGCGGTTCGCACCACACTGTTAAACCAGTTTAATCTGGAAATTGGTGCAGGCCTGGGCGCTTTAGCCGGTAAAGTCTGGCGCATCGGCTTGATGGGTTACAGCAGCCGCGCGGAAAACATTCTGTTATGTCTGGGCGCACTGGATGCTGTACTGACTGACATGGGTGCAAAAATCAACAGCGGCGCAGCCATTCCGGCCGCTCAGGCGCTGATGAAATAAATCGCAGACAACCCTGATAGCGCATTAACCTCATGCCGTGTCAGGGTTAGCCCTGCTACATCAGCTAGCCTTATTCATCTATACTGATTGAAAAACAAACAGATGAAGTAAGGTTTATTGCCATGCCAACCATTTCTCAAAAAACCATTCTCGCCATTTTTTGTATATTCATAAGCCTGCATGCCAGTGCCGAAATCAGGCCTGTTCAACTCAAGCCGATTAATACGGTCGCCCTAAAGTGGAATAAATTTGTTGATGACCTGCTTAACCTCAGTAATCACTTAACCAGCAGGCAACCTCATTACGAAAAGACCCGCAGCGGCGGCTATAGCAATAAGCCCAACTTTTACTCTGAAACCAAATTTTTTAACAAACAAAACAATACTCTTACCAGCATACTGCAATGGGAAAACCGACAACCTGAATCCATCCACTCAATACAAGTTTTTTTATACGATGATCAGCACAGAGTCACTAAAGATTTTTCCGCCAGCTATCTGACCACACACCGGAACGCGCCGGTCCAGACACTCATCACTTTACATTATTACAATAAAGACCTGCACGGCTTCAGAGTTTTCGATGCCTCACACGAACGTATCTATGAAGTATGTAGAGGCCAGCTGAATGGTAAACACATCAATATTGATCTGGATGACAATTACGGTGAAATCGCCGAAGCACTGGATGACGAACAGGGCATTATGAACTCGGCCGAATACAAAGCCTGTTTTGGCGGACGTGATGTAGACATGAAAAAATTACACATACCGCGCCTCTGAGCAATATACCCGGCGCATCGATCAGTATCAGCTGTTAGCAGTGACTCACTGCTAACAGCTGCTTGTGTCAAAAAACCTGATCAACACCACTGATAAAACACTTCGCGTCAACAATCCCCCCATGACAAAATCGCGTTGATGCTGATACTATAAGCCTTATTATATTCTCTCCTGTTTAAGCGGAAACTTGCTTCATGAAATCTTATCTGGTCGGCGGTGCCGTTCGTGACAAATTACTTAACTACCCGGCCAATGACCGTGACTGGGTGGTAGTCGGTGCGACCACAGAAGAAATGGAAGCGCTCGGTTACCGGCTGGTTGGTAATGATTTCCCTGTTTTTCTGCACCCGCAATCACATGAAGAATACGCACTGGCCAGAACTGAACGTAAAAGCGCGCATGGTTATAAAGGCTTTAGTGTCTCGGCCGCTCCGGATGTCACACTGGAACAGGATTTACTGCGCCGTGACCTCACCATCAACGCCATCGCAGAAGATGAAAACGGTCAGCTAATCGATCCGTTTAATGGTCAGTCTGATATTAAAAACAAAATTTTCCGCCATGTTTCAGCAGCATTCACTGAAGACCCGTTAAGGGTATTACGGGTTGCCAGATACATGGCGCGTTTTGCGCATCTGGGTTTTCGCATCGCCGATGAAACCATGGCGCTGATGAAAGAGATAGTCGTTCAGGGAGAAATCGAACACCTGGTGGCCGAGCGTAGCTGGCAGGAAACCGAACGAGCCTTAGCCGAAAAAAATCCACAACGTTATTTTGAAGTGTTACGCGAATGCGGGGCATTAAAAGTCTTGTTACCAGAAATCGACCGCCTGTTCGGCGTGCCGCAAACCGCAATCTATCACCCTGAAATCGACACCGGTGTTCACACCATGATGGTACTAGAGCAGGCCGCCCTGTTATCTACAGACACCGCCGTGCGTTTTGCCGCCCTGGTACACGATCTGGGCAAAGGCACCACAGCTAAAAACGAGTGGCCAAAACACATCGCCCATGAAGAGCGCGGAGTGCCTTTGGTTCAGGCTTTGTGCAAGCGTTTAAAAACGCCCAACCCTTTTCGTGATCTGGCAGTAGCCGTCACCCGTTACCATTTGCATTACCACCGAGCTGCAGAATTACGCGATGATACCTTCCTGTCGACTCTGGAAAAACTCGATGCGTTTCGCCGGCCGGATCGCTTTGAGCAATTTCTACTGGCCTGCGAAGCTGACTCACGCGGTCGCAGCGGTTTTGAAGATGCCGAGTTTGATCAGCCCACCATCTACCGGCTGGCTTTTGCAGCGGCACAAAAAGTCAGTGCCCAGGCATTTGTAGAGCAAGGCTTAGAAGGCCCAGAGATTGCCGAGGCGATGCGAAAAAGCCGGATTGAGGTTATCAGAAGTGTCCGACAACCCTATACACAGAAGCATTAGATAACGGCTTTTTATCATCAGGTGATTCTAATATGCTAAAATCAGCTTTTATTATCACCTTCACATTCCCCAAAACCACAGTACCGTGAGCCCTTAGCCATGAACGATACCTCTAAAGCACCTAAAGTCGGTTTTGTCAGCCTCGGTTGCCCAAAAGCCACGGTAGACTCTGAACACATCATTACCCAGTTACGCGCTGAAGGTTATGAGCTGTCATCAAGCTATGAAGATTCGGATCTGGTGGTAGTCAATACCTGTGGTTTTATCGATAGCGCAGTGGAAGAGTCTCTCGATACAATTGGCGAGGCACTGGCGGAAAACGGCAAAGTGATTGTCACCGGCTGCCTCGGCGCTAAAGACACCGTGGTACTGGATAACTACCCGAACGTATTAGCCGTCACCGGGCCGCATGCTAAAGATGAAGTAATGCAGGTGATTCACCGTCACCTGCCCAAACCACATGACCCTTACCTCGACCTGGTACCAGCAGCTGGTGTTAAGCTCACCCCTAAACATTATTCTTATTTAAAGATTTCAGAAGGCTGCAACCACGGCTGCACCTTCTGTATTATTCCCGACCTGCGTGGCAAACTGGTCAGCCGCGATATTGGCTCGGTGATGCAGGAAGCCGAAAACTTAGTCAATGGTGGTTGTGGTGAGTTACTGGTGATATCACAGGACACCAGCGCCTATGGTGTCGATGTGAAATACCGCACAGACTTCTGGGGCACCCAGCCGATCAAGACCAATATGGAAGAGCTGGCAAAGAACTTAGGCTCACTCGGTGTCTGGGTGCGCATGCATTATGTTTACCCATACCCCAGCGTTGATAACATTATTCCGTTGATGGCCGATGGCATTATCCTGCCGTATCTTGATATTCCGTTTCAACATGCCAGTCAGTCTGTATTGAAAAATATGAAACGTCCGGCCAGCTCAGAAAACGTTTTAAAACGCATTCAAAAATGGCGCGAGATTTGCCCCGACATTACTTTGCGCAGCACGTTCATTACCGGCTTTCCCGGCGAAACCGAAGAAGACTTTCAGATCCTGCTGGACTTTTTAGACGAAGCCCAGCTCGACCGGGTGGGCGCCTTTGCCTACTCCGATGTTGAAGGTGCAAAAGCCAATGCCCTGCCCGGCGCTGTGCCGGAAGAACTTAGAAAAGAACGGCTTGAACGTTTCATGTTGAAACAGGCAGAAATCAGTGCCGCAAAACTGCAACAAAAAATCGGCAAGAAAATGACCGTCCATATCGACGGTTACGATGAAGAAAGCGGTGAAGTACTGGCCCGCTCAAAAGCCGATGCACCCGATATTGATGGCATGGTGATCCTGCCGGCGATTGAAGGTTTTCAGGCCGGTGACTTTCTGGAAGTCACCATCACTGATGCAGACGAACATGATTTGTATGCTAACCCCGTACATCCGGATGATGACTGGTGAGAGTGGTTTATTTACCCCCGACAACTTTCGGGGTTAAACATAACAAGGATGATAATAATGAAACAAATTAAACTATTTTTAACTTTAGTGACTAAATCTGAAATTTCTGTATTTCTATAACCATAGGCGCAAAATAGTTCATGGACTTTCAATGGATAGCAATCGCTTTAGGTGATGTCGCCTGGATCTCTTTAGCCTTTATACTTGGTTTTGCCTCACGACTGATCAACCTGCCACCACTGGTAGGCTTTCTGGCAACCGGCTTTATACTGAATGCGATGGGTATCAGCAGCGGTGAAACACTGAATAAGCTGGCTGACCTTGGTATCACGTTACTGCTCTTTACCGTCGGCCTTAAGCTGAATTTAAAGCTGCTGATCAAGCCACAAATCTGGGCCGTCACCACACTGCACATCGGTCTCGTCATGCTCGTATTCGGGCTTGCCATTATGGCTCTGGCCGTGGCCGGCATTTCACTGTTTGCTGCGCTCAATCTGCAGGAATCATTACTGCTGGCTTTTGCATTAAGTTTTTCCAGTACTGTATTCGTTGTCAAATCACTCGAGGACAAGGGTGAAATGTTATCGCTACACGGCCGCATTGCCATCGGCATACTGGTCATGCAGGACCTTGCAGCTGTCGGTTTTCTTGCTGCTTCAACCGGTAAAATTCCCAGTGCCTGGGCATTACTGTTGCTTTTGCTGTTACCTTTGCGAAAGGTTTTTCATTTCTTCCTGCAAACAACCGGTCATGGTGAGTTACTGATCTTATACGGTCTGGTGCTGGCGCTTGGCGGTTCAGAAATTTTTGAAATGGTTGGCATCAAAGGAGACCTTGGTGCACTGATTATGGGCCTGTTGATTTCCAGCCATGTGAAATCGGCGGAGCTGGCCAAGACCATGCTCGGTTTTAAAGATTTATTTCTGGTCGGTTTTTTCTTATCGATTGGCATGACCGGTGCATTGTCGGTCGAAATATTTACTATCGGTTTGCTGCTTGCACCATTCGTATTTATTAAATCAGCGCTGTTCTACGGTTTAATGACACGCTTCAGACTGCGCGCAAGAACCTCACTACTCGCCACATTTAATCTTACCAACTACAGTGAGTTCGGTCTGATTGTCGCTGCACTCGGTGTCAGAAATGACTGGCTGCAGCCACAATGGCTGGTCATCATCGCCGTGGCTTTATCGCTATCCTTTGTGCTGGCCGCTCCTATTAACCGTTACGATGACATGTTATACCGTAATTTTCGCGATCTGTGGATGAGGTTCCAGCGCCCAGAAAGGCTACAGGAAGATACCGTGATCAACACCAGCGACTCAACCATTGCTATCTTTGGCATGGGCCGGGTTGGCAGCGGCGCCTACGACAAAATGCGTGACCTTTACGGCGATACGGTAATCGGCATCGACTTCAATGAAGACCGGGTTATCAAACATCAGCAGGTTGGCCGCAAAGTACTGCACGGTGATCCGAGTGATGCCGACTTCTGGGAAAAAATGGATCAGGATCACAATATCAATTTAGTCATGCTGACCCTGCCAAACCTGGAATCTAATATAAACGCATTAAGACAGTTAAAAGCGGTTAAGTATAACGGCCGCATAGCGGCAACAGCCCGCTTCCCCGATGACATAAAACACCTGCGACGAGCCGGTGCCGATGCCACCTTTAATATTTACAATGAAGCCGGTGCCGGTTTTGCAGAGCATGTGGATGAACAGCGGAAGATTCATAAATTATAATAAAAACATCGCTTCAGAAACCGCTGTTTTTATTCAGACAATCCGGCAGCCCATTCTGCCCTGACCGGCTTTCTCTTTGCGATCTTGCCAGCTGCCAGGCAGCTTAGAAAAACTAACTGAACAACCATTTTTTTAAAAAATCTGCGTTACCGTGATGACTCAATCGCCTCAAGCACACCATCCCAAAGTATCAGTCGCGCATTGACCGCCACGTTAGCAGCTTCGATCGCCTCTTCTATTTTAAGCGCATCACCTTCACATAAGTTATTCAGCAATCTTAGTGATAAGGGCGCATGAAAATCTTCATCCAGATGAATATGCCGGTTAAGATAAAAATGAAAGATAGGTGCATCCTTATCTGTCACCGCAATGCGGCTAAGAATCGAACGAAACATGCCGGGAATAATATGCTCGCGCCCTAAAGCCAGAGCCGCGGCTACCTGATGCGATTTTTCAGCCTGAATAAATTCAAACGTTTGTGTGGTAAATAATCGTGATGGTTGCGGAATTTCCACTAGTGAAAGCGCCGACTCAATCCCGCTATTATTTAATGCCTGAATAAAACCCGATATCACCGAGGTATCTGCGCCGATTTCTGTCATCGCCCTCAAATAAAGTTCAAAATGACTGGAAAACTCACCTTCGATATTGGTCGAATCTGACTCCTCTTCCAGCACCAGCTCATTAATAAAACGCCGCACACTGGCATCACCTTTTGGTGACCATGGCGCTGCTGCCGGGGCGATCTCCGACTGTAAATATTTAATCAACGACATGAAGTCCCAGACAGAATAAACATGGTGCTGCATAAAGCACTGTAAATCACTGACCGTTTCCACCGCTTTATAAACTGGGTGATCTTCCAGACGATTTTTAAATGATAAGATAATGTCGGATGTAATTGCCTGTGTCATTTGTGTCTTTCCTTATCTTTAATTCCGCTAAAAACTGAGCCTTAAGATTACTAAAAGCAAGTTCTCGGAGCATAACACATAATATTAGCTTCTTCTAATACTCCATAACTGCTTATTTTATCTGAGTACAGAACAGGATTTAATGAATCACTGATCCTATCAACGCTGGTATAAAATAATTGGCTTAGTAATTAGTCAAGCTGAAAAACTCATGCCATTGAACGGCCATAACAAGCGGACCTCAATGCCCACTGTCAGGCTTTTTTTTAAGCTCGCTAATGACAACATCTATAACTGTAAAACCGGAAATGACTCCTGCCAAAGGCCAGCTTTATACAAATAATCAGAACACAAAAGAGGCTGACAGTGATGCACTGGCGACTCGATTTCAGCGCTAAGAACTTAGTGTCCAGCAAATCCAAATACGTTATATTAGCCACTTACAAACCGACATCTGCCCTGTACCTTATTGAGAATCTTTACAGTTATGACACAGCCAGCCGGCCAAGCTTTTGAACTGCCCGTCACAACACCGGTATTTCGTGGCCCCAAACATTTACGCATTGCACTGGTCGGTATGCCCAACAGCGGTAAAAGTACTCTTTTTAATGCCGTCTCCGCTACATCAGTTTCGACCGGGGAACTCACCGGCAGCCATCAGACCTATAACGAATGCGCGGTACAAATTGGTTTCGACGAAGCTCGGGTGGTGTCACTACCGGGCATACAATCTCTGACGAATCTGCCGCATGAAGATCTGGTGACCTTGCAGTATTTATTATGGGGCGACCTGATACCACCTGTGCTGGCACATGAACAGACATCACCGCCGGCACCTTTTGCACCACCCGACGTTATTATTCAGGTTGTCGATGCAACAGCCCTCGACCGGCACCTTGAGCTGACGATTGAACTCAGCCAGCTCGGCAAGCCAATGGTACTGGCTTTAAACATGATGGATGAAGCGCGTAAAAAAGGCACGCATATCAACAGTAAAACACTCAGTGAAAAACTCGGCATACCGGTCGTGCCAACGATTGCCCTGCGTGGCCATGGTATTTCAGAACTGTTCACCGCTGCCGCCTGCGCAGTGCGCGAAGGTGAATACCCTCACCCGCAACCACCGAGTGACTATATTGTGAAGGCCTTACAGCCGTTAAAAAGAGCCTTACACCAGCCCGAACTACAAAAAGCTTTCTGCGTACCTTACTCATTCCTGCTGATGCAGGTGGCAGCCAATGACCATTATTTCCTCGACGAATTAAAGCAACACTTTCCCCAACAATTGCCAGCCTTACTTGAACTGCGCACGGCCAGTGAACAGTCTCTGCCACGATCACTGGGAGAAGAGCTACACGCCGATCGCCATCATCGCTGTGCCACATTATTTGAAGCCGTAAGCCGTTTAGGGCCATCGCAAAATGTTCGCGGCTGGCGCTACTGGCTGGATGAGTTATTTTTACACCCGCAATGGGGACTGCTCGGCAGTCTTGCCGTGTTTGCGCTGGTGCTGTTTGTGGTGTTTGAAGGCAGCGTCTTTCTCGACAGCATCACCGCTGCCAAACTCATCGAACTGTCTGCTAACTGGCAGCCCCAGTCCACCACAGGCGTGATTGCCCGCGCGGTCAGTGACGGCCTTATTGGCCTGACTGGTATCGTCGTACCCTATATGATCCCGCTGGTGCTGTTACTGGTCTGGCTGGAGAAAGCCGGTGTCATGCAGCGCATTGCCTTTGTCGTCGACCGTGGCTTCCACCGAATCGGTTTACATGGTGGTGCAGCACTGCCTTTTCTGCTCGGGCTGGGTTGCAATGTACCCGCCATATCCGGTGCGGCGGCTGTTGCCACTGGCCGCGACCGGGTTGTCGCCTCCTTGCTGATTACCTTCGTGCCGTGCTCGGCACGTTCTGCCATCATTCTCGCTATTGGTGCCAAATACCTCGGCGGACTCGGCGTCTTTGCCATCTTTATGCTGTCTATTATCGTGATCGCCGTACTCGGCCGTGTACTGACACGGCGCTACCCTGAAACCGGCCCCGGCCAGCTGATTGAAATCCCGCAATACGCCTTACCCGATATCAAAACCCTGATCAGCCAGACCTGGATGCGCACCAGCGATATCCTCACCATCGTCACCCCGTTACTGGTCGGTGGCAGCGTAGTACTCGCCCTGCTCAGCCATATCGGTGCTGATGATTTCATCAACACCCTGTTCACACCCGTCACCAGCTGGTGGCTGGGGTTGCCGGTTGTACTGGGCGTGCCGGTTTTATTTGGGGTACTGCGCAAAGAGCTGTCACTGTTAATGATTTATCAGGCACTGGGTACTTTTGAAATTGGCAATCATCTCGACAATATACAGATCATGACCTTCCTGATTTTCCTGACATTTTATGTGCCCTGTATTTCAACCTTTGCGGTTATGATCAAAACCATCGGTCGCAGAGAAGCGTTTTTCTCTATTGCATTGTCGGTTACAGCAGCATTGCTGATCAGCGGAGTGGTCAGATGGACACTGGAAGTTTTCAGCTGGATTCAGATTTAGCCGCAAGCTTTAGCTTTTTCTCATCATTACCGGATGCTTTGCAAGCAGAAATTCAGCGCCAGATTTTTTGTTTACTACGCTATGAACATAGTTAGATTCAATCCTGCAGCACAGCTGATACTAAACATAAAAAAGCCGGATTAAAAAAGCCGGCTTTTTTATGTTTACAGCATCATTTTCAGTTTATATCAGTTACATTGAGTTCTGAAGCGCGCTGCAGGTCCTGAACATAAATCTGATTCAAAACGTTCGTCTGTTTCTTTATCTGTTTCTTTATTCGTAGCGGCAGCTTTTTCAGCCTCAGCCTTCTGCTCCTCCAATGCCCTGCGCTGCCTCTCAAGCTTTTGTTTTTCTAGTGCCAGTTTTTTACGCTCATCATCCAGTCGCTTACGTTCTGCCTGAGCCTTACGCTCTCTCGCCTTTTTTTCTTTCTCCTGCAGACGACTTTTTTCAAGCCGCTTTCTATTTTCCTCTTCGTTTTGTTTATTTGCTTGAGAGGCTGCTTCTTTCTCACGCAACTCATCCGCTTGCTGTTTTTTCTGTTCAAGCTTATTTTTATTTATACGTGACTCCAGCGCAAAAAGCCTGGCCTCAGCATCAAGATTACCTGTTGCTTTTGCTTGCATATAATATTTACGAGCCTGTACTAAATCCTTTTTGAAACCGGTACCGGTTTCATGTAATTCAGCCAGTAAATACAGCACCGCACCATCCGCCTTACCGGCATCTTTTTTAAGGCTGGTTAACCATTTACGGTCTTTATCAGCAAACCCACGTTTCTTTATTCCCAGATAAACCAATCTGTGTTTTGAAGCGATATAACCTTTTGCCGAAGATTTCTCATACCAAAGTGTTGCTTTTGCAGCATCTCTGGCTACACCACGACCGATTTCATACATCAAGCCAAGTTTATATTGCGCATTTAGATTACCCTTTTCAGCCATTTTCTGCTGGAACTCAAATATTTTCGTATTTATGTCCGCTCGTGCAGTAGTGATGACACTAAAGCCAAGCAAAGCAGTAATGCAAATTTTAAAAATATTTTCCAACATGGTATTTCCCTACATGACAGTTCGGTTAATTCTTTAGAAAATGAAGTCCATCGCCAACGTTGCTACGCCATATGAATCAACACTACCCGGTGTTGCAGTGTTAGCATCAATAACACCATAACCATCGCCTTTACTGTCAGTAAGCTCAATCATCTGATATTCAAACTTTAGTGCAATACTATTCTCAATGTTATAACGCAAACCATAAGTTACCGAGTCCTGCGTTTTAGGAGCTGCGGGCTGCGGAATACCAGCAGGCAATGCACCCAGATATACATCACCTTCCGCTGAAGCAAAGGTAATATGCGGTAAAAATTTACCCATTTTATATCCCAGAGTTACATACGCACCTTTCTGATTTGGGAAAATCGCCTGTGTTTGGTCCTCGGTATCCGTCATTACCGCTTCACTATAAAGCACAAATGTTTTTGTATTTACACGGATACCGGCCGTGTACATATAACCACGGTCATCCAGATCAACGGCATCGACAGGAACAGCTCCACTGTGGTCTTCAAGTTGAATAGTCGGACTCATAGCACCTAAGCGGACACTAACATTTGGTACATCAAGCTGAAAATTAAGCCCCAGACCTTCCGTTGCTCTGAATACCAGATCATTCTTTTCAACCTGCGCAGACCCTATGGAAACCTGTGTCGTAAATTTACCCGATTTACCAAAACGAGTAATGTGTAACCATTCCGCACCCAGGAAATTTTGCAGTGGATTGTTTTCATACACTTCTACTGGTGTACGGATCCACGGATATAAATAGCCGACATTGATATAATCGGAAATTAAGAAGGTAGTCATGTTTAGCTTACCCACTCTAAAGCTGGATGACTCGGATAACTTATAACTCAGATACGCCCACTCAGCTTCAATATCAAAAGTACTGTCATTTGACGATGCCAGTAACTGGGCGGCACCACTTACTTTGTCATTAATTTTCTTACGAATATTAAAACCGTAAACCGAATCATTTTCTAAACTAAGGTGCTCAGTCACTTTATCAAGATAACGACCTTCTTCACTCATCATTGACGCTGCAACCGTAAGAAAACTATTTATCTCCAGGTTATTATCGGCCGCAAAAGCAGGTAAAGAGCCCGTAAGTAAGACACAGGCAAAAATATTTTTAAAGTTCATAATTGGTCCTTGTGTATCTGTAAAGTAAACCAGATCATCTATTAGGGTAAGTACTTATATAGTCATATTATGAAATAATAATACACTTGCCATAAAAGCGCCATAATTACATTGTAATCGCTCAATTCGATATTCGAAGGGCTAAATAGCTTGTTTTAACAACAGCAGACGATTGTAAAAAGTACGCAACTACAATCTACCGCTAGTCACATCAGTGGGCGAAGTACTTTTTTCTGTAGCTAAACTGTAGGCATTAAAAGTGACTTGCTGTTGCCCTAAGACCGCCGTCTTTGATATTAAGACTTAAAGATGCAGGCTTTCATTCCTCAACCGACAGACTCAAGCAACTACACCCAAGCATTAGTTCCAATTAATAAAATATATCATAACGATTAAAAAAATTTGCTTTACAGCACATCGATTCTGATAAATATTACGCAAAAAATACACTACTAATAACAACTGTCTGTGAGAAATACCCATGGCTAGAAAAGCAAATGATGAAGACGATTTCGACGAAATCGATAGCGATGATGCTTATGATGATTTCGATGATAGCACGAGCAAAAAACACTCCGCTAAAAGAAACCACGCAGCCCGCCACCGGCTTGAGATGCTAAGGGAAGAGAAAGAAATGCAAAAGCTGCTGAGAGATGAATTTTATGACTATGAGGACTATAGTCAGCAAGACCAATACAACGACTGGCGTTAATAAGCGGCCACGATCCGTTCTCAATAGTATGAACAGATCTGCTCAGGCAAAGGATTGCCCGGGTAAGCTACAGCTGATATGACATAGCTTTTAAAATCCTGAACCATATAACGATTCTCCCGCATAAGCACTGGCTCAACGGCCAAACTCAATATACCGAACACCGGTCTTGCAGCTCATTGCGATCACTCCATTACCCGTAACCTTTACCCCGCCTATTCAACCACCTTTTTTACTATAGAAAAAGCTGAAATAAGTCGCTAATCTATAAGCATTAATTGGCAATGATTTTCCTCGCAATTAACGCAAATAAAAAACACCGGGGTATATTGTGTATTACTTACAATCATGGAATAGCGCACTGCTGTACACTTTACCGGTGCAAAATATAAGGGAGTAGATGAATGAAGAAACTGCTTGACCTCAGCCATACCATAGAAGATGGTCTTGTCACTTATAAAGGCTTACCGGCTCCAATTATTTGCGACTACCTAAGTCGGGAGGAGTCTAAAAAGCATTATGCCGAAGGCACATCCTTTCAAATTGGAAAAATAGAAATGTGTTCAAATACCGGCACCTATCTTGATACCCCGTTTCACCGTTATGAGGAAGGCAAAGATCTTTCTGAAATTGAACTGGAATCATTAGCCAGCCTTGATAGCATTAAGATTATTGTAAACGAAGATATCACGGCAATAGGCAAAGATCACTTTACTGACCAGCCAGTCGCCGGCAAGGCCGTGCTGCTGCAAACCAACTGGTCCAGGCACTGGAACACAGAGCAATACTATGAAGGCCACCCGTTTCTTACAGAAGAAGCCGCCGTATACCTGCGCGATAACGGTGTCGTATTAGTGGGTATTGATTCATACAATATTGATGATATCAGCACTAATAGCCGCCCCGTTCATTCAATACTGCTGGGGGCAGACATTCTTATCGTTGAGCATATGTGTAATCTTCACGAAATACCGGACAGTGATTTTAAATTTTATGCCGTGCCGGTTAAGGTGAAAGGTATGGGGACGTTTCCGGTTCGTGCGTTTGCAGAGTTTGAAATATAAGTACCGATTTTGGAAAACAAGTAGGTATATAAAGTACAATACAACAAACTAAAACGGCAGCTAAATTAGCTGCCGTTTTAGAAACAGACTTATAATCTATAATTACCTACACTGTCAGATCACTGATAATATAAATATTCATAAGGAGCATAAATTAACTGAGGCAACAACTTAGTACTGACAGGTAACTCCTGATAGCCAGACCAGCCATCTCTATCACCGGCATCACCGTCAATACCGTTATTATTCAAATCCAGTACATTTCCAACAGTATCCACTTTTGTATTACCAACAAATCCCTGCCAGATATTTCGGACATTTGTATAACCGGCATCAGCGAGTAAATTTGCTGCAAGAACACTTCTGTAGCCAGTACGACACAGCGTTAATATAGGTGTGTTTCTATCAGGATATGCCGCAATCACATCACTAACAAATTGCTCTGGCAGTTGTGGAATATAAATATCCGGTTTATTAGGCCGGCTATGAATATGTGGGAATGGGATATTTGATGCTTTTGGCGGATGCCCTGCGCCATACTCTTCAACCGTACGAACATCAATAATAATCGCATTATTAAACTCAGATTCCCCGACATTACCTTTATCATGATTTGTCAGAATATAAGCCTTTGCAGCACTTACCTCTGAATGATAATTTCGTGGAAGATCATACCGGTTGCCATCAGCATATACATAAGCCGATGTCGTTAAAGCCAACAACAGATATCCGCTCATTAAAATACTGTTTGTAAATTTCCTCATAACAACTCCTTTATATTTTAATTCTAATTTACTAACACACCACCAACAGGTAGTGTCTGATGAAACATGCAATAACAACGCCATTACAAAAAATAACTTAACTAACAACACTGTAAGAAAACTTAATGATTCCGTTAAATACTAATATGTAAAAAATCCAAACGTATTAGATTGATTATATTTTTTTAGTTTATTTATAGTTTGAGGCAAGGTGTAAATTCATAACTCTTCTAAGCATTGCCGGTAGTCACACCGGCGGGTGAGGCACTTTTTCCTACAGCTGAAAAAGTACCCAAAAAAGCCGCCCTAACACTATTTGCCCTGCGGGTACCCATGCATTGTAATGATAATCTCAAGCGGAGTTAATATTTGAATTATAATGACTTCGCTAACGGGTCGTTTTGATTCGCATCCCTGCTCAGCAAAACTAAATACGCCGTCCTTGGCGTATTTACCCTTTGTAGAAACAATGCACGGCAAACACTGAGACGGGAAGGTAAGTCAAAACCGGTAAAGAGCGAAGTTTAATAGACTCTAGACTTTGGATTTTTGATTTTGGATTTTTTCTTTTGCCCCACCCCTCCCATTTAAGCAAGCCGAGGAAGGAGTAATATTTACGGGGACTTCTGCGAGGATGTTTGAGAAAATGCGCCTTTTGCATTTGCGAGTTCCGCAGCAGCCGGAAATATTGCGACTGACGAGGGAATCCTCATGCTTTTTATGAGGGCTTGTTTAACGGGGCGGCTTTCTTTTGGTTACTTTTCTGTTGCTGCAGACAGAAAAGTAACTCGCTGTCGGTCGACTACCGACGCCTTTGATTTTGATTTTTTAAAGCTGTTAGATTTCATTCTTCAACCCAACCTACGACTAACTTAATTGTTAATGAAAACCAGGATTAATCTATTAAAACAATTTCCTTCTAACTTAGATAAACTCTGACATTAATTTATTTCCTAAGCGGTATATTTGAATCCGAAAAAACAACCTGCCCATCATATCCATTTAGCTTAAGCAGTTCTTTTAACTTATTCTTATATTCAACACGTGTTAAAGGCCCATTTTTAATTCCACTTATAGGCAATAACTTTCGCTGCCACAAGTTCTCACTATCACCCTGTATAAATATACACTCCAAATAACTCTTTTTACCCATATCAGTATTCCTATATTTTTTGCTAGAAGCACTCAATCCACTTTGGCAGTTTAAAACGGCCCTCCACTCTTTTTCTTCAGAAAATCCTGGGTGCTTAAATGCAGCTACAAAAGGTTCCAATGCATGCATCAGGAGCCCCAAAACAACACCCTGTTCCATTTCAGTGGAAGCGGCTATTCTTGCCAGTGTCCACTCAGTAGAATCCAGGTAATCAAGAAGTCTTTTAATCCCAGACTGGATCAAAGACTGCTGCAAGGTCTCATCATAAATAGTTGGTAAAATATCCAACATCCAAGGAGAATTTTTATCTAAAACTGTAAATAGTCTGGCATCAGTTAAATCAAACTCAATACAAAATCCTTCAGCCTTATCTGAATAAGCCCTCCATTGACTTAGAACATCTGAATCCTCACTAAAAGAATGATATTGGTATTAAAAGTTTCTCTTCGTATTTCACTATGATTTTTATAGTAGTTACATAATTTATGTAATATTTCAACGGAATTATCTTTTTGATCTACACAATGAATTTCTAATTCATTGATTAATTTCGCTGTACCAAATAAAAGCTCAGTTGAGTCATTTAATGAATTACAATCAGTAGCCCATAAATTATTTGACTCTATTATTCCAAGCGCACTATGACATCCAGTATAGTGATATAACTTTTCTGGGTAACCATTTCCTTTTACAGAAATAAGCTCCTGAATTATCTCTTGCCTTTTCAGCTCTATATCTGATAACGCAGCAGAGATCTCTGTCATTACGTTAAAGAAGTTTTCATACTCATCCATTGTATCCATTTTAAATTCCTAATCTGGGAACAGAAAACAATCTAGAACACACCTACGGCGCTTCCGCCATAACCACCACCCTCTTCGGTGCCGGATAACCCTCAATCGTCTTCGTATGATCCTGCGGATCTAAATACTGCTCCAATGAATGAAACTCCATCCACTCCGTCGAACGTTGTTCCTCAACCGTCGTTACACTGACATCCACCACTCGGATATTTTTATAACCACAACGCCGCATCCAGCTTTCTAACGTCGGTACGGTTGGCAAAAACCAGACATTGCGCATTTGAGCATAACGATCCGTCGGTAATAACACCTCACCATCTTTGCCATCAATGACCAGGGTTTCTAAAACCAGCTCACCGCCACTGCGTAAGCAATCTCGTAATTCAATCAAGTGATCAATCGGTGATTTGCGGTGGTAAAAAACCCCCATCGAAAAAACTGTATCAAAGGCTTTTAACTGTGGCACGTCTTCAATGCCGAACGGTAGCAGGAAGGTGCTGTCATTTTTTATGTAGCGTCGCATGACTTCAAACTGGTAAACGTATTTCAGGCCGGGATCAACACCGATCACCAGTTCCGGGTTGTGTGCTGCCATGCGCCAGAGGTGGTAACCATTGCCACAACCGACATCAAGAATTGTCCGGCCTTGCAATGGTGACAGGTGTTTTTCCAGCCGGTCCCATTTCCAGTCTGAGCGCCATTCGGTGTCAATATGGATACCGAAAACATCAAAAGGCCCTTTTCGCCATGGCATCAGCACTTTGAGTTTATTTTTCAGAGCGTCCTTTTCTGTCTCATCCAGTTGCTGCTCACTCTCAATTTTTATGGCATCAGCGGTCAGATCAATTTTATCCGCACTCATATCAGGTAATAACTCCAGCATGGCTTCCCATGCTGGCATATCGCCGTGATTGCTGTTGTAGAGCTTTTCATCCAGCTGTTTAGCCAGTATGGCTAGCCACGGTTCTAACTCAGTATTTTTTATTTTTTCAAATAACGCGGAATAGTCGACGGTAGATTTCATATGAATCCAGATAAGAGATTATTTGATAGCAATGATTGAAACAAAATTAAAACACTGAAACCACACCTGCGCCTGTGAGAAACCCGCGGATTTCAGACGTTCAAGGTGAACACCCAGTGTTTCCGGAATTAATACATTTTCAATGGCCGAACGTTTTTGCGCAATTTCAAGTTCACTGTAGCCATTGGCTTTTTTAAACGCCAGCTGTAACCCGTCATTTAGTGCACACTCCCCGGCGTCTTCAAAGGTAATTTTTTCTGATAATACCAGTGCCCCGCCGGGCAGCAAATTATCCGCAATATTTGTTAACAGCGCGGTGCGGTTTTCAACCGGTAAAAATTGCAGGGTGAAATTTAATACGACCAGTGAAGCCGATTCAATCTTCGCTTCGCGTATATCGGCACAGGATACATTTACTTCCGGGCCTTGCTGCAAACCAATATTTTGTCGACAGCGCTCCGCCATTGCCACTGAATTATCAATGGCAAACATTGTGCAGTTTTTATGTAGCAGTCGTGAGCGCATCGATAAGGTCGCAGCACCTAAGGAGCAGCCCAGATCATATACGTTTGAGCTGTCCTGCACGTATTGTTCTGCAAATACGCCCAGCATGGTAATAATGCTTTCGTAGCCGGGTACCGAACGGCGGATCATATCGCTGAATACATTGGCAACATTTTCATCGAAGACAAAATCGACAACGTTCTGTTGTTTGGAATAAATAGTGTCTTGTGACATTAAGCAGATGCCTTATTAAACAAACGCTGCTCTATGCGTAATAAATTATATTTACCGCAGCCTCTGGTCGCGAAATAGCCGGCCAGCACACCGAGGCTATTAGCCAGCATATCGCTGATTTCAAAATAACGCACGCCGCCTGCCTGTTGTGCAAATTCAAGCCCTACACCCAGCGCTATGAATAAAGCCGCATGAATCATACGGCTGCGAACTGTGTAAAAGATCATGGCAAACCAGAGCATTAATAACGCATAGGCGGAAAAATGCATGACTTTGTCGAAGTCATCTATCCCCATATCGACTGGACTGGGTGTTAACGATTCATAAACAATATAGGCGATATATAAATAACCAACAAATAGCCAGAGCCAGAAATATTTCAATTTTTGTTCTTCTAACACACTCACTTTTTAATTCCTTTTATATGAACATAATGACTAAAATCGCACCCAGTGCAAAACGATAAATAACAAATGGCAACATGCCAATTTTATCCAGTAATTTTATGAAATAGTGAATACAGAAATACGCACTAACACCTGAAATGATGGCACCTGTGATCAGGGATGAAAAATCACCGCCTTTGGCCACCGACATATAATTCAGGGTTTCCAGCCCGCCGGCCAGCACTATGACAGGGATCGACAGTAAAAACGAAAAACGCGCCGCCGCCTCACGTGTTAAACCGATCATCAGCGCGGCACTGATAGTAATACCCGAGCGTGAAGTACCGGGTATTAAGGCAATGGCCTGAGCCACACCAATAATCAGTACATCTTTCCAGCGAATACTGTACTCGTTGCGGTTACGTTTACCTTTTGCATCTGCCCACCACAGATATCCAGCAAAGATAAACTGCGTCGCCGCAATCACTAAAGCGCCGCGTAAAGACTCCTGAATAAAGTCTTTAAACAACAGTCCACAAATACCAACCGGAATGGTGCCGAATAATACTGCCCAGGCTAAGCGGCTGCTGTCGGTATGTTGCTGCTTGCCTGTTTTCAATGGCAGTGAAGCAAACCAGTCCACCGCCATATCGGCCAGCTGATGTCTGAAGTAAAAAACAACCGCCGATAATGTACCGACATGCACGGCGACATCAAATGCCAGCCCCTGATCCTGCCACTCTGTTAACAGTGGCACCAAAATCAAATGCGCCGAACTTGATATCGGTAAAAACTCGGTTAGGCCCTGCACTAAGGCTAAAACTATTATTTGTATCAAATCCAAAATATTTTCGCCACAAAAGCACAGGCACACGGAGGGTAAATTTCTCTCGCTATTACTATGCTTGGTGCCCCTCCTTTTATTCTCTTTATCATTAAAATACTAAAAACCGACTCTTTCAAATAACAAAATCAGTCCCTATTTCTGCACTTTCACAAGCCATCGTTTTCTTTATATTACGGTGTGCCTTTGTGGCTGGTTTTTTATTTACAAGCGAGATCTAAAATCTGCCTGCGAGAAACCGATCAACCCCGGTTCCAGATCCTTACCCAGCGCCATGACTTTAAACCGTTCACCCATTTCGCTCGGTAAGGTCAGGGTTTTAACCTGCTGTGATAAGTGCAGCTGCTGTCTGACATCATCTTCTGCCAGTGCCGATCTTTTACTTTCAAAAATTTCTGCCAGACCGCAGCCAAATAAAAACTGTGCCTGGGCGGTGTAACCCATGACATCCCAGCCGGTCTTAAAGGCCGCCTCAGCCACTGCTGTAAAATCAACGAATGCCGTTATGTCCTGCAGACCCGGATAAAAGAAAACATCGTCATGCGCACGGTGGCGGTAATAACACATCATTGTGCCCATATCACGCTCATGGCTGTAATACTGTTTTGCGTCATAGCCATAATCTACCAGCAACACCAGGCCTTTATTGACCAGCGCACTCAGTGTTTTTAACCACGGTAACAGCGATGGATTATATTCTGAGCGGTAATTCGCTGGCAATGTTTGTTCTGTTGATGCCTCTATTTCGGCTACCGTAGCTGTTAGTTCTTCGCTAGCGACTGTCAATTCCCAGTGCAGCTGACCTTCTGTTTCTGCGATCTTACGTTCAAACAATTCACCATTGTGTTTCTCAAAGCCGATCACCGGCATGGCATCAAGCACTTCGTTGGCTATCACCACCGCATTCACCGCCGTTTCAGGTAACTGCTGCACCCAGCGCACTTGCTTTAACAAATGTGGACAGCGCTTTTCGATGGTTGCCTGCTGGCGTTGCTGCAAGTCTGCACTGAGCTCGACTATCCAGTATTCCTCTGGCAGGCTCTGAAGTGCTTCCAGCTCTAACAGCAGGTCTGCTGCCAGCACACCGGAGCCGGCACCAAATTCGATCAGTAAGGGATCATTCAGCTCTGCCATCACCTGCTTTAACTGGCGCGCAATCGCTTGTGCAAACAAAGGTGAAATTTCCGGTGAGGTGATGAAATCACCAGTGGCACCGAATTTTTGTGAGCCGGCGGCGTAATAACCCAGCCCCGGCTGATACAGGGCCTGAGTCATGTAGCGGTCAAAGCCGATCCGGCCGGCATTTTCCCTTATTCCATCGACAATCAGTCTCTGCAGTTTCAGGCTATGCGTTTTCTGTTCTGGTGATGGCTCCGGTAAAGCGCTCACATCGGCTTGTGTATTAATATAAGTTCCTGTTATTCTTCCAAGTATCAGCTATTCAGCAAGGATAAATCGTGCCCAATTCTAACGCATACAATCTTCATAACAAAACGGCTTTAATTACCGGCGCTTCACGCCGTATTGGCAGAGAGATTGCTCGCAGCCTGCATGCCGCCGGTATGAACATAAGCCTGCATTACCGGAGTTCAAAAGCGGAAGCTGAATCGCTGGCAAATGAGTTCAATATGGAACGACCGGATTCCTGCATACCTCTTGAGCTGGATTTGCATGATACCGCTGCCCTGCCCGAGCTGATAGACAAGAGTTATCAGCACTGGGGACAACTCGACTGCCTGGTCAACAATGCCTCCACTTTTTACCCGACGCATATCGGCAAAATGAGCGAACACCATTGGGACGACCTGATGGGCAGCAATCTGAAAGCGCCTTTGTTCTTATCACAGGCCGCCATCCCGCACCTGCAGGCAACTAACGGCAGCATCATTAACATTATCGACATTCACGCTGTCAATCCGATGAAAAATCACACCATCTATTGCGCAGCCAAGGCCGGCCTGGCAATGATGACGAAATCACTGGCTAAGGAACTGGGACCTGATATCCGGGTTAATGGCGTCGCCCCCGGTGCCATCATGTGGCCAGAAAACGAGATTGACAGCATTACGCAAGATGAAATCGTCAGTCGTACGGCGCTAAAACGCAGTGGTATGCCGGAAGACATTGCCGCCACAGTGTTATTTCTGATACGCGATGCACATTATATTACCGGACAAATTATTCCGGTGGACGGTGGCCGCAGCATTAATATTTAATACCGCTCATTCTTCTTCGCAAACATTTTTTTTCAAACTCATACACGGATCTAAACCATGAAATTTATTTATGTACTGTTGTTGCTGTTGCCTCACTCTATTGCGCTGGCAACCGAAATACCGGATTACCCTGCTGATAAAATCGCGGCCAATACTTATGTGATACACGGGCCGCTGGAGTTTCCTAATGAAAAGAACATGGGTTTTATGAATAACCCGGGCTTTGTTATCACCGCAGATAGCGTCGTTGTGATTGATCCGGGCTCCAGCCTTTACACCGGTAAAATGGTGTTACGCCAGATCCGTAAAATCACAGACAAACCGGTGAGCCATGTACTGAACACACACATTCATGGTGACCACTGGTTAGGCAATCAGGCCTTTGCCGAGGCTTTTCCAAAGGCGCAGATTATGGCGCACCCTGATATGATTGCCGCTGCAAAGAAAAGCGAAGCCAGCCGCTGGATCAGCTTAATGGAAAACCTTACCAAAGGGGCCACAAAAGGCACTAAAGCGGTGATTCCTGCCATCGCCATTAAAAATGATTTTGAATTTAAAACCGGAGGCATCCGCTTCAAAGTGTATGCACCGGCCAAAGCTCATAGCAAAACAGATGTCATGATTCATGTGCTTGAGGAGTCGGTGGTCTTTCTTGGCGACAATGTACTAAGCGGACGTATTCCCGGCATGGGTGATGCTTCTTTTCGCGGCAATATGAAAGCCTGCGATGTGGCCAGTGGCATTTCTGCCCGACACTTTGTGCCAGGTCACGGCCAGACAGGCAAAGTCGATATCGTAAAGACCTTTAAAAACTATCTTGACATAGTTTACAGCCAGGCCGCACAGTTTTATGACGAAGGTCAGTCTGACTTTGAGATGAAACCGCGGATCGTTGAGCAGTTAAAAACGTTTCATCACTGGGCAGGGTTTGAAGAGGAAGTGGGCCACCATGTCAGCCTCGCTGTACTGGAAGCTGAAAAAGCTGCTTTTGAATAACACTTAATCTGAGCCGCCAGCCTGCCGATCATTATTTCTGCAGGCGGCTAACGACCTGCCAGACACGGAGGCTGGCAGGTCGTTCCTCAGGCTTCGCTGACCGATGTTACCTTACTATTTTATATAGCCTTCATACTGCAGGTAGGATTTAAACTTAATATCTCCCCGCAAAATATCATCAACCAGAAATTCAGCCATGGCATCAAAGCATTCTTCCAGGTCATGCTCTGTCTCAATACCTTCACACACCCGTTTGGTCATCTCGGTTTTAACTAGCAGCTCTTTGTGGTATGCCTTATGCTCTTGCAGATAAGGAAACTTTACTTCAAGCAAATATTCCTCTTCTTTTGAAAAGTGATCTTTAGCTTCTTTTAACAAAGCTGATAATAACCGCCCGCTTTTACACTTATCACCCTGACCAATTGCTGATTTAACATCGGCTACTATTTTTAATAATTTTTTGTGGTCATCATCAATGAAGCTCACTCCAATTTCTAAAAACTCATTCCATACTAAATCTCTCATAAATATAAACTCTGTTCTTGTCGTACAACATGGCTTTGGATATGAGACTTAAAATTCAAACTCGACCGGATATAACTTTTCCTTTGACTTATCAAAAGCATCCCAGTGCTCCGCATAGGTTTTATGCGTGAGCGGGTGTTTTAAATCAGCGGCCAGCTCGGCCAGCGGCCATAGTACAAACGCATTCTCTAATATCTCTCCGCGCGGAATCTCAAGTCCGTCCTCGTCCGTTACCAGCTCATCAAAAATCAGTAAATCCAGATCCAGGGTACGCGATGAAAAACGAGGGCCGCTGCGATCCCGGCCATTCTGATCTTCTATCTCATGTAACTGACGGGAGATAGTCAGGACATCTTCCTGAGTATCAAATGCCGCTACCAGATTATAGAAATCATCACCTTCAAAACCAACGGCTTCACTCTGGTAAACCGATGACAATTCCAGCTCACCAAAGGCTGACCACATATCGGCCACACCTTTGCGAATACTGGCCTCTTTATCTATATTACTACCAATGCTGATATAAACTCTGGTCACAACTAGAACCTTTCGCCTCTTTCTATGATCACACCCACCGATTTAGAGCCTCTGAGTGCACCGGGTTTATTCAGAGTAAGGCGTAGCCAGGGCACATTAAATTCGCTTTTAACGATCGCCGCTATCTCTTCTGCCAGCTTTTCGACCAGTTCAAAGCTACTTTCTTCAACAAAGCCGATGATGCGTTTACCCACTTCTTTATAGTTAAGGGTGTCATCTATCTGATCAGAATTAGCCGATTTGGCAATATCAGCGCCCATTTCAAGGTCTAAACTGATGGTTTGCTTGATTTCACGCTCCCAGTCATAGATACCGATAACCGTCTCTATTTCTAACTCGCGTATAAATATAATATCCATAGTCTCTATTCTTTACTCTACTGCTCTGTATTTTAAAGGGGGAACGTTTATAATGCCTGTATTTATGGCGCACTATAACCATTCATGCCCTTATTGACCAGAATTCAGGGGAATTACAGCGATTCTCTGTTTATTGTGTTTTTTCGGGTTGCGGCATCGACCGCTTTCCGGTATTATTCCGCCTCTTTCGTGAACCAGATTCTGACCTTTGGAGAATCCAAATGGCTAAAGTATGCCAAGTGACCGGTAAAAGACCGATGTCAGGTAACAATGTATCGCATGCACATAACAGGACAAGACGTCGTTTCTTGCCTAATATTCATTTTCATCGCTTTTGGGTTGAGAATGAAAACCGTTTTGTGCGTTTAAAAGTATCAGCTAGTGGTATGCGTATCATCGACAAAAAAGGCATTGACGTCGTTCTTAAAGAACTTCGCCAACGCGGTGAAAAAGTTTAAGGAACCTTTATGAGAGATAAAATCAAATTAGTCTCATCAGCTGGTACTGGTCATTTTTACACAACGACCAAGAACAAAAAAACCATGCCTGAAAAGATGGAAATTAAAAAGTTTGATCCTAGAGTTCGTGAGTACGTCATGTATAAAGAAGCTAAAATCAAATAAGCCTCTTTATACAGCGAGCTTTAATAAAAAAACCTGCTTATGCAGGTTTTTTTATGGGCGTATTTTATACACTTGGTTATCTTTTTTAAAAACTAGACTAAACTTTATTATACGAATTAATTACGCTCAGGAATCCCGTTCAATGTCGGAAGTCTTTGTCGCCCGTCAGCCCATTTTTGACACGAAGCTCGGGGTCTATGCCTACGAGCTTTTATTTCGTTCAGGTGAAATCAACAATGCTTCCGGCGCTGTATCTGCCGATGGCGCCACCTCTCAGACCATTGTTAATACTTTTTTAGAAATCGGACTTGAAAAAATTGTCGGCAGCCGCTTTGCCTGCATTAACCTGACCGAATCGTTTCTTCTCGAAGAGGACAAGCTACCCATCTCACCCGAACAGGTCATCCTCGAAGTCCTGGAAGACATTCCCGTTACCAAACAACTGGTCGCGGCAGTAAAAAGACTGCATGACCAGGGTTTTGTTATTGCACTTGATGACTATATATACAGTTCCGAGCATCACTCTTTAATTGAGATATCACAGATAATAAAAATCGACATCATGGCACTGACACGTGAGGAACTGGTTCAGCATGTAAAAATTTTAAAGCCTTATGGAAAAAAACTACTGGCTGAAAAAATAGAAACACTGGATGAGTTTGATTTGTGCGTAGAGCTTGGTTTTGATTATTTTCAGGGCTATTTTCTCAGTAAGCCGCGTATTCTAAAATCCACCACCCTGCCACAAAACAAATTAGCCATCATAAATTTACTGGCACTGTTGCATAGCACAGACTCGGACATCGATGACATTGATGAAGCCATCAGCGCCGATGTTGCCATGAGCTATAAAATATTAAAACTGATGAATTCTGCTTTTTTTAATTTCGGCAACAAGATTGAATCAATCCGGCAAGCCATATTATTACTGGGCCGTAAAAAACTCACCAGCTGGGCATCGATGGCCGCCATGAGTAAGCTGGACGACCAGCCATCTGAGATGATCCACATTGCGATGACAAGAGCTAAAATGTGTGAGTTACTGGCCGAAACTGCCAATTTAAAACCCATTGAAAATTATTTCACGGCCGGATTGTTCTCGGCACTTGATATACTGATGCAAAGCTCGATTGAAAACCTGCTAAAACCACTACCGGTCAGCGATGAACTGCGCGATGCTGTTATTAATAAAGAAGGTGTGATCGGTGAGGCATTACAATGTGTACTCGCCTACGAAACAGCCGACTGGGAACATGTTAAATTTCAGAACCTTGAGCACAATGATATTTATATCGCTAATGTCGAAGCCATCAGCTGGGCCAATATGGTCATGGATATGATGTAAGTCTCCTGTTTATTACGCTCTCGTGGTCTATGACAGTGACCTTTTTATTAACAGATTACCCAGCAAATCCACATCCGCCTGCCAGCCACTTTTAATATAACTGCTGGCCAGCTTCTCAAGCACCAGTGCCGGGCCGTTAATATGCTGCCCGGCACCGAGTTTATCCCGCTGATAAACACTGACTAATTCAGTCTCGCCAAACAGCCTTACTTTCGTCTCCGCTGCTGCTGTCTTTTTTTCCAGCTCAGGCAGCTTAAACCTTGCCGGTTTGCCTTCAAGTTTCAGCCGGATAGTCACCAGCTCCAGCTTATTATCCATCTCATGACCATAACGCTTGCGATGCAGCCGGTGAAATTGCTCAGCCACTTCTTCAAGATTACTCCACTTAACATTCAGACTAAAACTCTGACCACTATAACAAACATCAACACTATAAGTCAGTTGCGGTTCATCACCGGCCAGCTCCGGCAACATGAGTAAATGCCCCTGAGCAGACAGTTCTGTCATCAGTTCATTCACAAAATCATCGGAGCATTCTTCAAAAACTTTATTGACACTGTGTGACATTTCCCGTGATGGCGCAGCAACCAGCATACCAAACGCTGACAAGACACCGGCATGCACCGGGATTAAGGCCTGATTCATATTCAGTGCTTCGGCGAGCTCACAAATATGCAAACCGCCCGCACCACCAAATGACACCAGCGTAAAATCTTTTGGGTCATCACCGCGCTGTACCGACATCACACGCAATGCCTGCACCATGTGTTCGTTCGCTATGCGAATAATACCCAGCGCCGCTTGCTCTGCACTCACTCCCAGCCGCGAGGCAATATTACTAATGGCTTTTTCCGCTGCCGGCTTATCTAGCTGCAGATATCCACCGAGTGACTGCTCGGCAGGAATTCGGCCCAACACTACGTTTGCATCGGTCACGGTCGGCTGCAAACCGCCATTGCCATAACATGCCGGGCCCGGCCGCGCACCGGCTGATTCCGGCCCGACTAACAGCAAGCCACCGCTATCAACTCGGGCAATAGAACCACCTCCGGCACCAATCGTGTGCATATCAACCATCGGTACTGCCACCGGCAAACCGGCGATTTTGCCTTCCGAAGTCAGTGTGATCTCCTCTTTGATCATCGCCACATCGGTAGATGTTCCGCCCATATCAAAACTCAGTAAAGCCCTTGCTCCGTTATCAGAAGCGACAAACTGTGCGCCTTTAAGACCACCGGCCGGACCCGATAACAAAAGGTTGACCGCATAATCAGCGGCCTGAGTCACTGACATGGTACCGCCATTACTTTGCATAATGGATAAACCACTTGCAGGTAACGCGGCCTCCAGCCGTGACAAATAATTTTTCATCAGCGGCCCGACATAGGCATTCAGACACGTCGCCACCCCCCTCTCATATTCGCGGTATTCGTTCAATACTGCGGAAGAGCGACTGACAAAATAATCGGCCGCTAAACTGTTTTCGATGCGTTTTTCTTCGCTCTCATCCAGATAAGAAAATAATAAATTGATGGCCACGGCATCCGGCTTTATTTGTGCAAGCTGACGCTGCAGTACCACTAAGTCATTTGCTGACAGGATACTGAGCGGTTGACCGTCAGCGGATACACGCGATGCCACTTCCAGACAGTTTTTCGGATCGATCAGTGGCACGGCCGGTGGTGGCTGCAGATCATATAAATCGGCCCGTGCCTG
>JAOULC010000016.1 GCA_029882215.1 Gammaproteobacteria bacterium
CAGTGCGGGGTATTCTTGAACCGTTTATTCAGCAACAACCCGCTCGCATTGTTATTGCGAACCGAACCTTGGAACGCGCGCAACAATTAGCATCAGATTTTTCAGACATCGCGGAAATTGAGGTGTTTACATTTGCTGAACTAAAAGGTCAGCAATTCGATATTATTATCAACGGCACATCGGCCAGTTTAAGCGGTGACTTGCCACCATTACCAGCCGGTTTATTAAAAGACAACAGCACCAGCTATGACATGATGTATGCAAAAGAAGACACTCCCTTCATGACATGGTCACGGGAAAATAATGCGTTAAGAGTCATTGATGGCCTTGGCATGTTAGTTGAGCAAGCCGCTGAGTCTTTTTATTGCTGGCGTAAGATAAGACCACAGACCAGGGCGGTTATAGATTTCGTACGGGGAAGTTTATAGTTCCCCGTACTTAGTCATTATCTCTCGTATCTCCTTTCCAGATACTGTAACTCTTTTTCTTTATCTTCCTTATCTGTATATTCCTTGCTGCGGCGTTCCATTCTAATGGCTTTCTCTTTCTCTATCTTTCTGTCTCTGAGATTATCATTACGTCTGTCTCTGGCACTTTCCAACTCCCTTTCTCTGGCATTATCAATATTCATTCTCTGTTTGTAGTGTCCGCCTTCCTGTCTGCGATTTGCAAACTCTATACCGTTACGAACCTCCTGCATTGCTTTTTGGATATGCCTCAGTGCTTTTGCCCGGTGCCCGCCTTTATTAGGCGTGGCTTTCATCAGAGCTCTTTCAGCATTTTGTAAAATTTGCAATGATCTTTCCATTGCTGGCTGTCGCATAGCAAATGCCGATTGATTCATACTCATCATAACTACACTACTGGCAAATAGTGTTACCAGAACTTTTTTCCACATTATCATCACCCTTTTTAATATTTATAAATATAACGATGCGCCACGTTATAAACCATCACAGTCAACATAGCATAGTCTATTCTTATATATTACCCAATAAAAAACCCGAACAGAGCCGGGTTTTCTATCGAACATATTATTTAGTACTTCTAGTTAAGTTTATTTTCTGCCGGTGACTCCATCTGAGTATCGCCGGGTGTTGCCGGTGTGTCCATGGCTTTGACAGGCACATAAGCCATGCTTTCCTCGGCCAGAGTTTTACCTTCCTCATCCACCACCGTCACTATCCACTCACCAAGCCACTGAGGTTGCAGGTTCTTACTGGACCAGATGCGCCAGCGATCTGATCCCACTTTAAATTTAACTTCCGCTTTTATATCTCCGCTGTGTTCCCAGCGATGAGTCACGGTATGCCCGGCCATTCCTTTTACTTCGGTAAAGAAATAGACTTTTTCAACATCATTGGTTAACTGCCCCAGATTATCAATGGGTTCACGGTTTTCTACACCACTGGTGAACCCTGAACGCGGTATACTTTCTGATGCCGAGACAGCTGTTGATAAAAGCATTACACTCATTGCGATTAAAGACATTATTTTCATTAGAAACTCCTTGTCATTGCTCTTTTTTTGAGCAACAAAGATTAACATAATAAATCCACTAAAAGAAATACTCCCCGCTTCCGCTATGGCCAAAAGGCGTTTTCAAACGATAGTCGGTTACTGAGTCTGCTCTAGTCAGACACAGTAATCTTTTTATCTTGCTCTTTTATAGCCTGCAGAAGACGAATTACCAGCAGAAGGGGCAAACTAATCGTTTTTGTGGCGCCGCTGCAAGCGGACATAATGCTCGGCCGAATACTTAAAATAGTCTTTTTCTTTTTCGGTTAATTCACGTGCCCGGCGCACGGGATTACCCAGATATAA
Source organism: Gammaproteobacteria bacterium (assembly GCA_029882215.1). Taxonomy (GTDB): domain Bacteria; phylum Pseudomonadota; class Gammaproteobacteria; order SZUA-229; family SZUA-229; genus JAUVDT01. Next base: position 1,825 of record JAOULC010000016.1, read on the forward strand.
AAAGCCGCTTTGCAGTTCTTTATTTGGCGGCACCACACTGCCTGCTGCCACTATCACCTGCTTTCTGATGATGGCACCATCCAGCACTGTCGCCGACATGCCAATTAAGCAGCTGTCCTCAATCGTACAGGCATGCAAAACTGCATTGTGGCCCACGGTAACATCATTACCGACTAGCAGGCCACGACCGTTGCCCAGAGGACCCTCGTGCGTGACATGCAGGACACTGCCATCCTGAATATTACTTCTGTCACCAATTTGGATTTTGTTAACATCGCCTCGCAATACAGCCATCGGCCAGACTGAGCTGTCTTTACCCAGTACCACATTACCGCAAACCAGTGCCATTTCATCAACAAAAACACCGTCAGCAAGCTCCGGTATCATGCCATCAAAGTCGCGTACTGCCATTTTTTACTCTCAAAAATAGTTATCGCATCGTTACCAGTTCTTCTGAACTGGTCGGGTGGATTGCTAGTGTGTCATCGAGGTCGGCTTTGCATGCCCCCATGCGGATAGCCACAGCAAAACCCTGTAGCATTTCATCCGCACCCGGGCCAATAATATGACAACCAATGACTTTTTCCTGCGGCCCAACCACCACCAGCTTCATGGCTGTTTCAACTTTGTGCTCAGTCATTGCGTTATACATCGCAGTAAAGCGTGTGCTATACACTTTTACTGCCGAGCCATGCTCTTCTTTGGCTTCTTCTTCTGTTAAACCGACTGTGCCGATTGGCGGATGACTAAACACCACTGTTGGAATTAAATCGTAATTTAAATGCCGTCCTTCCATGCCGCCATATAATCTGTCAGCCATTCTTCTGCCGGCAGCAATGGCAACCGGTGTCAGCTGAGCACGGCGGGTAACATCTCCCAGTGAATACAGGTTATCAATATTAGTTTCCTGAAAATCATTACACGGCACATAACCGTCGCAATCCATATCCACACCGGTAAGCTCGATGTTCATACCCTCGGTATTAGGCTCACGCCCTATCGCCCATATCACCTGATCAAAGCCTTCCGTGCGCTTGCCCTGTTCGCACACTAATGTTAACGAGCCGTTGTCCTCTTTGATCAGTTCAGCCACCTGAGTACGCGCCATCAGATCAACGCCATCATTCACCATGGCTTCCATCAGGCTTTCACGCAGCATGGCATCGAAGCTGCGCAGGAACTGTCCTTTACGAATAAATAAAGCCACATCAGTGCCCAGACTGTTCAGCACACCGGCAATTTCAACCGCAATATAACCGGCACCGACTACCGCTACTTTTTTAGGCTGAGTTTCTAAAGCAAAAAAACCATCTGAAGTAATGCCGTAATCGGCACCCGGGATATCCGGTACCGTGGGCTTGGTGCCCGGTGAAATCACAATTTTATCGGCTGTGATCTGTTTGCCATCGACATCCAGCGTATGTGCATCGACGAATTTTGCATAGCCCTGGATTTCATCAATCTTCGAGTCTTTCAGATAACTGTGATACCAGCTATTGATACCGCTAATATAGTCTTCACGTTTTTTAACCAGTGCTGACCAGTCAAAGCCATTATTAGTCACATCAAAACCGTAGTCTTTAGCATGCTCGATTGAGTGCGCCAGAGAACCGCCAAACCACATTACTTTTTTCGGCACGCAGCCCACGTTCACACAGGTACCGCCAATCTTACCGGCCTCGACCACAGCGCACTTTGCACCGTATAAAGCCGCTCGTTCAGCAACTGAGAGTCCACCACTGCCGCCGCCAATGGCAATCAGGTCGTAGTCATAGCTGTGTTTTTTTATGTTTGCAGTTTGATCAGTCATAGCGGCTCTTATTTATTAGCGAGTAGTCAGGTAATATAGTGTTCTTTTAAAATAATTATACATGGGATTTTGCTTGTTCATGGTCATTTTCCGATATTTACGAAAACTTGCCAATCACTCCGATAACCCGATTGTTCAGCAACTGGAAAACTATGCTTACCTGATTCGTTTAGACCGCCCTATTGGTATTTTGTTACTGCTCTGGCCAACACTATGGGCGCTGTGGATTGCCGCTGAAGGGGTGCCCCATATCGGGGTTTTAATTGTTTTCACACTCGGCGTCATTTTCATGCGCTCAGCTGGCTGCGCCATTAATGACTATGCCGACCGTAAAGTTGATGGCAAAGTCAGCCGCACCAAGAGCCGGCCGATTGTCAGCGGCAAGGTTACACCGAAAGAGGCGCTCTGGGTTTTTATCTGCCTCACGATTTGCTCATTTCTGCTGGTGTTATTCATGAATAAACTCACCATTTATTTATCATTTGCCGGCGCGGCGCTGGCAGCCAGCTACCCGTTCATGAAACGCTACCATTTTTTGCCTCAGGTACACCTTGGCGCCGCTTTTGGCTGGGCCGTACCGATGGCTTATGCCGCTCAAAGCAATGAAATCACAACCATTGCCTGGTTACTGTTTCTGGCGACCGTTTTATGGGCCACCGCTTACGACACCATGTACGGCATGGCTGACCGTGAAGATGACATCAAAATCGGCGTAAAATCAACCGCCATTTTATTTGGTGACGCCGACTGGATCCTGATTGGTGTTATTCAGCTGATGTTAGTCCTTACCCTGCTCTTAATAGGCAGCCGTGCCGAAATGGGTATGTATTATTATTTGGCAGTATTCATTGCCAGCCTGCTGGCTGTTTACCAGCAGTACCTGATCGCAGACCGTGACCCTAAAATGTGTATTGAGGCTTTTTTAAACAATAACTGGTTCGGCATGGTGGTATTCATTGGCATTGTGCTGGACTACGCTGGCCGATAATCGCCTCTATCAATAGAGACATCAGGCGAACTTCGTTACAATACAGCCCGACACCAACCTGACAAGAGACCAACTGATGCAAGATTATCAACGCAAATTTATTGAACTCGCTATGACCAGCAAGGTACTTCGTTTTGGTGAGTTCACCTTAAAATCCGGTCGCGTCAGTCCTTATTTTTTTAATGCCGGTTTATTCAATAGTGGCAATGCCCTTGCTGAACTGGGGCGCTGTTATGCGCAGGCGGTTGTTGACAGCGGTATTCAGTTCGATGTGCTATTCGGCCCGGCCTATAAAGGCATACCGGTCGCCGCGGTAACGGTAATGGCCCTGGCTACTGAGCATGGTATCGACATGCCCTATGCCTTTAACCGTAAAGAAGCCAAAGCACATGGTGAAGGTGGCAATATTGTCGGCGCGCCATTAGCCGGCAAGCGCGTACTAATTATTGATGATGTGATCACTGCGGGCACGGCTATTCGCGAAGCAGTTGATATTATCAAGGCAGAACAAGCAGAGCCGGTCGGTGTATTAATCGCACTGGATCGTCAGGAAAAAGGTCAGGGTGACATCTCTGCGGTGCAGGAAGTTGAACGCGACTTCGCTATCACGGTTTCCAATATTGTCACCATGCAAAACCTGATCAGCTTTTTATCAGAAGATGATTCACAGGCAGACATGCTGAAACTGATGATGGATTATCGTCAGCAATACGGGATTTAATAGCCGGCTAAAAAATTGCCTGACGACATAATACTTAGCACAAGGTGCCAGCCTCTGACACCTTGATCATACTCAACTAAATACAGAGCACTGTACAGAGCACTGTCGCTAACTAAAAATCAGCTTAAGACCGACCAGCATCGTTATCACCTCAAACACCCGCTTAATCAAATAATTGCTTTTCTTAATACTGATATGTGCGCCGGCATAGCCACCGATAAAAGATCCGAGTATCAACGCCGGTAACCAGTCCCATTGAATGGAGCCCAGCAAACCCAAGGTGATGGCACCGGCACCATTCCAGAACAAACCTACCAAAATCAGGGTATAGGCAACAGCCCGTTTATAATCCAGACCAAACCATTTAACTAACCACAGCGTTACAAAAAGTCCTGTACCGGATGTCAGAGAGCCATTAAGCACGCCAATCGCAAATAGCACCAGCCCGCCAATCAGATAACCCAATGAATCCCGGTGTTTCACATCCAGCATCTGACCCAGTTGCTTTTGCAAAAAAGAATAAAGCGCCAGACATATTGTTAAGCCGCCTAATGCCAGTTCGGCCAAGCGGTCAGGTATATCCAGTATTAACACAGCACCCAGTATGACCCCGGGCAAGCCTGTCGCCAGAATAAAAACAGCGAACTGTCTCTCAAGCGCCCCCTCTCTCAGATGTCTGACTGTGGCACCCACACCCAGAGCCACACTGGCCACTTTATGTGTAGCCAGTGCCGTACTAAATGTTAAACCGAGAAAAATAATAGCAGGCAGCTGTAATAGACCGGCGCCACCACCTGCCATTGCCGAGAACAGGTTCGCAGTAATCGAGATAATTAACAGTATTATTTGATTGAATAATTCTTGCATAGTGACTATTTTATCCACAACAGGCTTAAGAAATTACGCTATAATCTTTGCAAATAGAGATATCAGATAAAGGAATTGCCATCTTCATGAAGCTTCTTCAGCATTATATTGTACTCGTGCTACTACTACTTCTTTCACTGCCCGCCCAAGCTGAACTTAAAAAATGGGTGGATCAGAACGGTCAGATTCACTACGGCGATAAAATTCCGCCGCAGTATTTGCGTAAAGAACACCAAATCATGAACAAAGAAGGCGTTGTCCTGAAAGTGATCCCAGCTGCCAAAACAGAAGAAGAATTACTCGAAGAAAAGCGCCAACAACGACTCAGAATTATTGCTGCCGAGAAAAAACGCCAGCAAGACTTTAAAGACCGCGTTCTGCTCGATACTTACACCACAGAACGCGATTTAATTAAAGCCCGAGAAGAACGCCTGAGCACATTCACCTCGCTGATTGATTTAACCGGCACTATTATTATAAGCAATAAAGAACAACTTGATCGCTTATTAAAAAGAAAAGCCGAGTTTATCAAATTCAAGAAAGAGCTGCCTCTGAATATGCAGGAGGAAGAAAAAATTCTCCGCCAGCAAATTATCGACAATCAGGCCTATATCAAAGACCAGGAAAATGAACGCAGTAAACTCGTCACCCAGTTCGACGAGGATCTGAAGCGCTTTAACTACCTGCAAGAACAAAGTCGTCGTCGTGAGCAGGAATTAGAGCGTCGTCGCCTCGAAAGAAAACAGCTGGAAAACAAACTCTACGGCCTACCCCCTAATTAGAGTTCCAACGCCGGCATCGGTTAATAGTTCCAGCAAGACCGCATGATCAACCCGCCCATCAATGATATGTGATGTTTTCACGCCAGAGTTGACCGCACTCAGCGCACAGTCAACTTTTGGCAGCATACCACCGGAAATCGTACCATCGGCAATTAACGCTTCGACATCTTTCTGATTTAAACCCGTCAGTAATTCACCGGATTTATCCAGAATACCCGCGGTATTGGTTAACAAAATAAGCTTCTCAGAACCCAACACCGATGCCAGCTTACCCGCTACCAGGTCCGCATTAATGTTATAAGAGGCGCCGTCATCACCGACACCAATCGGTGCAACCACAGGAATGAAGCTGCCGCCATCGAGCGTATTGATAACCTGCGGATCTATCTGAGTGACCTCACCGACATGACCAAGGTCAATGATTTCAGAGGCCTGCAGTTCTGGCGACGACTGAGCCACTTCCAGCTTTCTGGCACGAATCAGGCCACCATCTTTACCGGTTAAACCCACCGCATGACCGCCATGCTGGTTAATCAGATTAACAATATCTTTATTAACCAGACCACCGAGCACCATTTCAACAATGTCCATGGTTTCACGGTCGGTAATACGCATGCCATTATGAAACTTTGACTCTTTACCCAGACTTGCCAGCATTTTGCCGATCTGAGGACCACCGCCATGCACCACAACCGGGTTAACACCGACCTGCTTCAGTAAAACAATATCCCGCGCAAAAGCACTTTTTAAACGCTCATCCACCATGGCATTACCGCCGTATTTGATAACGATGGTTTTACCACTTAAACGTTGAATATAAGGCAATGCCTCTGATAAAACATTGGCGATGTTACTGGCGACTGATTGTTCCAACAGATTTACTCCGCTAACCGTATTGATTAAAATTCTAACTGTATATTGCCGTCAACATTTAATATTTGCTGACGAAATATGGCCTGTACTTTTTCCAGATCTTCACTGCTGTCTGCTTCAAATCGCAGCACCAGACAGGGCGTTGTATTTGACGGCCGGATAAGTCCCCAGCCAAAGTCATAATTTACCCGCATACCGTCAATGGTAGAAATATCAGCGGCGCCAAAATCAGCTACGCTCTTTAATTTCTCCATAAATTTATAGTGCTCGCCTTCAGCAAACTGTATCTGTAGTTCCGGTGTATTGCATGAGTCCGGCAAGGCTGAGAAAACAACATCGGCAGGCTGTTCTTTTTTACTTAAAATTTCCAGCATACGTGCCGCACTATAAAGTCCGTCATCGAAGCCATACCAGCGCTCTTTAAAAAAGATATGACCACTCATTTCACCTGCCAGTAATGCACCGGTTTCTTTCATTTTTGCTTTAATAAATGAATGACCGGTTTTCCACATTAAAGGTTCACCACCCAGTCTTTTAATTTCATGATCCAGATGGTTACTCGATTTAATATCATAAATAATTTGTGCACCGGGATTCCTCGACAGCACATCGTCAGCATATAACATCATCTGCCGGTCCGGCCAGATAACATGTTTTTTGTTATCAACAATCCCAACCCGGTCACCGTCGCCATCAAAGGCCAGACCCAGATCAACTTCAAACTCTTCGATTGCCTGTTCAAGATCAGCCAGATTTTCCAGTTTGCTTGGGTCCGGATGGTGATTAGGAAATGTGCCATCAATTTCAGAAAACAGCTCCACCACTTCGCAGCCCATACGTTTGAACAATTCAGGTGCAAGATAACCGGCAACGCCATTACCACTATCAACAGCTATCCTCAGTGGTCTAAGCAGTTTTACATCGGAGCAAATCCTGTCCAGATATTGTTCCTGGATATCCTGTTCGTTATAACGACCTTCACCGCTGACAAAGTTTTCTTCGACAATGCGGCTAAGTAATTGCTGAATACCTTCCCCGTATAAGGTATTACCGGCAAGCACCATCTTCAGGCCATTATATTGCGGCGGATTATGACTACCTGTAATCATAATACCCGTAGCGGTTTTCAGTATATGCGTTGCAAAGTACAGCACTGGTGTTGGTACCATGCCAATATCGATCACATTACAACCTGTCGAGCGCAATCCCTGACTCAGTGCTGCTGCAATTTTTGGGCTCGATAAACGGCCATCCCGGGCGATAATAACCGTCTGCTGTGATTGCGCCTGCGCTTCACTACCAAAAGCTTTGCCAACTAATTCAACGGCAGCGACTGTTAATGTCTCATCGACAACACCGCGGATGTCATAGGCTTTAAAAATAGACTCTGCAATCATAGTGTTACAACTCAAAGAATGAACTCGTTATTAAATATTTAAATAATATATTGTTTAAAAAACAACGTGAAGCTAAGTCTGACGGTTACTTTTTTCCGGTACTTCCAAAACCACCTTCACCACGGTCACTGTCGGCAAACTCTTCAACCTGTTCAAACTCCACCTGTACAACGGGCACGAATACAAGCTGAGCAATGCGGTCACCGCATTCAATTTCAAATTCTTTATCACCACGGTTCCACATTGATACAAACAGTTGACCCTGATAATCGGAATCAATCAGACCCACCAGATTACCCAGCACTATGCCGTGTTTATGACCCAGACCAGAGCGCGGTAAAATTGTCGCGGCCAAGCTATTATCAGCAATATGGATCGCAATACCTGTTGGAATCAACTCGGTCTGACCCGGCTTTAATAATATTTTCTGATCAATACAGGCCCGCAGATCCATACCGGCTGAACCGTCTGTTGTATATGCCGGTAAAGGAATCTCATTACCTATGCGCTGATCTAAAACTTTTAACTGTATTTTACTCATGCTGTTCCGTTATTTTTTCATCATTAATATAGTGGCTGGCAATCAGACCAATCAGTTCTGTTGCCAGTCTTGTTTTTGTCGACTTTTCAAATTCTGTCGTGCTGTTAGCGCTGAAAACCGTTGCGCTATTATAATCACTATTAAATCCAGAGTCTGATTTATCCACTCTGTTAGCGACGATCATATCCAGCTGTTTAGACTCTAGTTTTTGCTTAGCATATTGTTCTAGATTTTCAGTTTCCGCCGCAAAGCCAACGCAAAAAGGTCTGTTCTGTAGACTGGCAACCATCGCCAATATATCGGGGTTTTTGACTAACTCGAGCGTGATAGTATCAGCGTGTTTTTTTATTTTCTGGCCTTCAATTGCCCGCGGGCGATAATCCGCCACTGCTGCCACCGCAATAAAAATATCGATTTCATTAATATTGCGCTGTACTGCCGCTAGCATTTGTGCGGCGGATTCGACACGGCTCAGCTGTATACGCTCGCTTACTTCGAGTGAACACGGCCCACTCACCAGTTCAACACTGGCACCGGCTTCCAGCGCTGCATGAGCAATCGCGTAACCCATTTTGCCGGAACTATGATTACTGATATAGCGCACCGGGTCTATGGCCTCACGAGTTGGCCCGGCCGTTAGCATGACACGAATACCACTGAGTGTTTTTTGCTTAAACAATGATGCCAGCTTTTCAGTCATCTCTTCGGCCTCCAGCATTCTTCCTTCGCCCACATCACCACAGGCCTGTTGTCCGGCTGCCGGGCCAAAAATTTCTATATTTCTGGATTTTAAAATCTGCAAATTCTTCTGCGTAGCTTGATTTGACCACATCGCCTGATTCATTGCAGGAGCCAGTGCAACCGGTGCCTTACTGGCCAGACAAACTGCCGTTAATAAGTCTCCGGCCTCGCCACCAGCCAGACGGGCCATACTGTTGGCAGTAGCGGGTGCTATCACAATCGCATCGGCCCAGCGCGCCAGTTCAATGTGCCCCATCGCCGCTTCAGCTTGCGGATCTAAAAGACTTGTATGCACCGGATTGCCTGATATGGCCTGAAAAGTCAGCGCCGTGACAAACTCTTGCGCTGACTCGGTCATTATCACCTGTACATTAGCGCCCTGATCTTTTAGACGACGCACCAGTGTGACACTTTTATAAGCTGCGATGCCACCCGTTACGCCCAGCAGAATATTTTTATTATGGAAGAAATTCATAGCGTCACAGTTTAACAGATTCATTTGTCATAGTGGAAAATACACTATTATCAGACTTTTCCGACAGTGCATGCAGTGAATCACAGATAATATATCTGCTCAAGACAAGCATCAACACTATCGAACTGATTCACGGAGGAATCATGCCAATAAGTGACTGGCCAGCCAGTGAACGCCCCAGAGAAAAACTATTAGAACGTGGAAGCCAGGCTCTCAGTGATGCAGAGCTGCTGGCTATTTTCCTGCGCACAGGTGTCAAAGGAAAATCAGCCGTCGATTTAGCGCGAGAGTTACTCAACAGTTTTGGCAGCCTGAGAAACTTACTCTGTGCAAATCAGAATGGCTTTTGTCTTCATCATGGCCTTGGCCCGGCAAAATTTGCTCAGCTTCAGGCGGTACTGGAAATGGCAAAAAGACACCTGTTTGAACAGTTACAGCGGGGCGATGCACTGGAAAATCCTGAACACACTAAAAATTACCTTGCCTCTCAGCTGCGCCCCTACAAACACGAAGTATTTGCTGCCTTATTTCTTGATAACCGCCATCGCGTCATCCGCTTTGATGAACTATTCAAAGGCACCATAGACGGAGCCAGCGTATACCCCAGAGAAGTGGTTAAAAAAGCCATGAGCTATAACGCCGCTGCGGTTATCTTTGCACACAATCACCCTTCCGGAGTGGCTGAACCCAGTCAGGCCGACCGCAACATCACCAACCGGCTGCGCGATGCTCTTGCACTGGTTGATGTCAGGGTACTGGATCATATCGTGGTAGGGGATGAGCTGATTTCATTTGCGGAGCGAGGCTATTTATAACCGTTAGTTAAAAACAATAAAATATTGACGCTTCAGTAAGGGCTAAAGGCTTGTTTATTTTGGCGTTTTAATCGAGCCCCAGTTAAATGTTTTAATATGATAATTTTTGCTATTCTGTTCACTTTGCGGCTGATAACTGCCGGGCAACCAGAGACGTTTTCCGGCAATCAGTCGATCCGGATCTTTATTGATAAAAGCTTCCGGGTTGTTATCCAGCATTAAAATTTGGCAGGCCAGTCTTGAGCGCTGATTGATATTGTTTAATTGCTGACAAATCTGGCCAAGTGTCTGCCCGCTTTGCACATCCCAGTGCCTTTGCCCATTTTCATAAACCTGAACCCGTTTGCTGCCTGCTTCTGCAGACAACGCCAGTATAAACAGAACAAAGAGACTAAGTACTTTCATAAATATTCTTCTGCGGTTTTTAACTCTACAGACAACTTACCACTATGTCAGTCCTTTTAAAACCAGACAATAATAATTTATGAGATCAGTTCTGCTACCCGGGGCCGTACTTACGACTGCGTTTTACCCCGATCACCAGTTAAGAGCTATATGCCATAATGAATTATTTATTATGGTTTGCTTTAAAGGTGATTACACCCTCTAATAAATTTATTCGTGCACAAAAAAAAGCCCTGCTATACAGGGCTTTTTTAAAACTTTAACGCTTACGATTAGAAAGTGTAAGTTAACGCTAAGTAAGTACCGTCAAATTCAAGATTATTTGTATTTGGCAGGCTTTCTTTTAAGTCCATGGTCACTGTGCGCTGACCCAGTTCTACACCTACACCAGCTAACAGCTCGTAACGAACACGAATTTTCAGGTCATTAATACCATTATCATCAAGGCCGATGTCTTTGCTCATTTCCATACCCACTGATAAACCAGTGATAGGAACAATCACTTCTGCCGAGGCATACAACAGGTAAGCTGTATCGGTAAATGCGGCTGAATCATAGCTTCCATCAAATGCACGTGCCGTCAAACCCACGTCAACTGATACAAAATTATCCAGAATTTCATAGTAAAGAATGCTGTCAACGTGGCTCAGGTCAACCAGACTGGCGCCAGTACCTACAGCCATATCTGAAATCTGTAATTTCACATTGGGTACAAACGGAATGGGGTGCTCGAAAGCGAAATAGCTAACGGTGTTATCACCATCTAAGCCTGTAGCATCTATAGAACCAGCGGTACCGGTTGTTTCTGACTGCCAGACGTAAACACCCGCATCAAAACCCAGAAGCATGGCTGCATTGGCAGAAAAAGAACTAGTGGCTAACACTAGCGGTAAACAAAGGGCTAATAACTGTTTTTTCATGATTACTCCTCGTTCCTAAAACATTTACTATTTCAGGAGGTTATATGCGAATTCTAATGCTCAAGTTTAGATGATCAGCTATCAGTTTACCAATATCAATTACACTAATTCAGTATTTTCATCAGCAAACTAATAACTCTTGTCTGTTTTTTTATTCCGGTCTGGCTTGCGCCTATCGTATAACACGCTACTAAGTGATGAAACGTTCCAATAAAGATACTTATTTTTTAATTTTTTCCAGCGCATCTAGTAACTGATTTAGCTGTGCAACACTGTGCTCTGCATTAAAGGTAATACGGAGTCGCGCCGTACCGGGTTCTACAGTTGGCGGACGAATAGCACCAACATGCACCCCGAGCTTGAGCAATTGCTGACTAAGCTGCATGGCCTGATGACTGTCACCAATTACAATCGGTTGAATGGGCGTTATAGAGTCCATTAATTCATAGCCCATTTGCGCAACCGACTGCCTGAACTGCTTTATTAGCTCAGCCAGATGCTCACGCCGCCAGTTTTCGGATTGCACCAGTTTTATACTGGCACGCGTCGCCTCAGCCAGCGCCGGCGGCGAAGCAGTAGTATAAATATAGCTCCGCGCATTCTGAATCAGTGTTTCGATGATATCCTCATCCGCGGCAACAAAGGCCCCGGCTGTACCACACGCTTTGCCTAGTGTTGCCATTAAAATCGGCACCTCTGACTGGCCTAAGCCCAAGTATTCAATGCAACCCCGGCCTTGCTCACCTAATACGCCAAAGCCATGTGCATCATCAACCATTAAGTACGCATCGTGTTGCTGACAGCTTTTTGCCAGTGCAGGCAAGGGTGCAATATCGCCATCCATACTGAAAACCCCGTCAGTTAACAGCATTTTCTCTTTCGCCGCATACTTCTCGAGCTTTTTTTCTGCATCGCTAACATCGGCATGAGCAAAGCGGCTAAAACGAGCGCCTGATAACAGTCCGGCATCGAGCAAAGAAGCATGGTTTAAACGGTCTTCCAAAACCACATCGCCGCGCCCCATCAATCCCTGGGCCACGCCAAGATTGGCCATATATCCGGTGGAAAATAATAAACAGCGGGGATAACCCGTGAATTCGGCCAGCTCTTCTTCCAGCGCGTGATGCGCAGCACTGTGACCATTGATTAGATGTGCAGCACCACTACCCGTGCCATAACGATCGATGCCTTTTTTAAAAGCCGCGTTAATCTCCGAATGATTGGCCAGCCCAAGGTAATTATTAGAGCAGAAGTTGATGACTTTTTTGCCATCAATGATCAGCTCAGCAGCTTGTGCCCCCTCGATAACTTTGCGCTGCCGGTAGAGGCCTTGCTCTTTTTTCTGCTGTAACTGATCTTTAAGTGATTTCACTAAGCACTATTTGAGATTCAGGAAGCCAGCTGTTCAGTGGCTTCGGCTGGCTTATACTGACTCGGCTTGATACCCAGTTTTTTCATCAGCATCAGATCATGATTTTCATCGGGATTTTCAGTGGTGAGTAATTTATCACCGTAAAAAATAGAGTTCGCACCGGCAAAAAAGCATAATGCCTGTGTTTCATCACTCATTTCACTGCGCCCGGCCGACAACCGCACATATGACTTCGGCATGATGATACGTGCCACCGCAATCGTGCGAATGAACTCAATATGATCAAGCTTATCGGCATTGAATAAAGGCGTGCCCTCGACCTGAACCAGCATATTAATCGGTACACTTTGTGGATGGGTTGGCAGGTTGGCCAGCTGCTGTAATAAACTGGCACGATCTTTTTCACTTTCACCCATACCCACAATGCCGCCACTGCAGACATTAATGCCGGCATCACGCACATGCTCCAGTGTGTCTAAACGGTCATCATAAGTACGGGTAGTGATCACTTTGTCATAGAACTCTGGTGAAGTATCCAGATTGTGATTGTAATAATCCAGCCCGGCTTCTTTCATGCGCCGGGTTTGATCAGCCGTCAGCATACCCAGCGTCACACAGGTTTCCATACCCAGACCTTTAACCGCCTTAACCATCTCGATGACTTTATCTAAATTTTTGTCGGTTGGATTGCGCCAGGCCGCACCCATGCAAAACCGTGATGAGCCTGCCGCCTTTGCTTCTGCTGCCTGCTCAATCACGTCCTGCAGGGGTAGTAAACGCTCCTTTTCCAGACTGGTGTCGTATTTTGAACTTTGTGAACAATAACCACAGTCTTCAGGACAGGCGCCGGTTTTAATGCTTAGCAGCGTACTAATCTGAACTTCATTCGGATCAAAGTTTTCACGCTGGATTGTTTGTGCTTTAAATAATAAATCATTAAATGGCATTTCCAGCAGCGCTGTAATCTCACTCAACTGCCAGTCATGGCGAATTGATGCATTAGTCATCTTGGTTACCTACGTATTCTTCAACAGTAATTTCCACATCCTGCCAGTCATCATGACGAATGCGATATAAATCATAAAACGACCACGGCAGCATGATCATGATGCCACCCAGCCATACAGCCACATAATACCAGAGGCTTTCACGCCCACCCGGTATAAACGCGCCAACAGCAACTAGCAAACCGGTAATAAAATAAAACCGGTAGGCCGCAATTTGCGTGTAATGGCCAACTTTTTCCACCGGATGATGACGGTTCATGGCATAAATCACCATTGAAGCACCAAACCAGAAAATCACTAACGGAAAGGGAATCAATATCGCCACAATATTACCCCAGTTAAACTGAGATGCGGTTCGGCGAGACTGCTGTGCCGTAATCGTTTTGGTATAGCTGACTTTTTCCACGACGGTATCCGCTGGCGATCAATATGTGAATAAACCCCATTCTCAGCCACACTATTGGCCTGAAGGAGCAAGGCCGGCTATTATGCCATGCAAGGACGATTGTTTCATGGAAAATCAAAAATGATTAAAGGGATTTTAAATGCGATCTACCCGCGACGCTGCGTATTATGCATGACATCTTGCCGACAATCTGATGATAGCCCGCTGGATTTGTGCAAGGACTGTCAGAACGACCTGCCTCTGATGGAGAGTGCCTGCTTTCAGTGCGCGATCCCCCTTCAAAACACCCTTGAAGCTCAGCGTTGTGGTCAGTGCTTACAAAAGCCACCGGCTTTTGATCATGTCATCAGTTTTTATCATTACCAGCAGCCACTGATCTGGCTGATACAGCAAATGAAATTCCATAAAAGAATATTACTGGCACGACTGCTTTCACAGCTCATGGTCAGACGTTTGCAATTGCACCAAAGCCTGTCCATTCCGGATGCTATTATACCCGTTCCTTTACACCATAAAAGGCGCTATCAACGGGGTTTCAATCAGGCTGAAGAGCTTGCAAAAAGTATCGCTAAAGCACTGCATTGTCCGCTTGATTCTCACTATCTTGAACGGCATTTAAATAATCCACAACAAAGCGGACTGAATGCCAAACAACGCAGGAAAAACGTCAAAGGTGTGTTCCGGATCAGTCATAAAACAACAAAGCATTATAGCCATGTTGCGATTATTGATGACGTGATGTCGACAGGTAGCACGTTAAATGAAATAGCCAGAGTACTGAAAAAGTCTGGCATCAAAAAAGTTGATGTCTGGGTACTGGCAAGAGCCAGTCGTTAGTCGCTGATCGTTAGCGGTATTTTTTTATCTGTCTGATGAGTCTTCAGGCTTTTTGCTATCACTTTCATTAAACGACTTAAGATGATTGGTTTTTCAACCAGCGCATCCATACCAGCCTGAAAATAACTTTCCTTTTCATCATTCATAACACTGGCTGTCATGCCAATAATGGGTGCGCGGCTTAATTTTCTTTGCTTGATAAGTCGCGTTGCAGCCACTCCGTTCAATACCGGCATATGAATATCCATTAACAAGACATCAAACTGATCCTGCATTAATACATCAATAGCTTGCTGGCCATTTTCAACACTCACCACAGTATGCCCATGACCTGTCATTAATGTACTCACTGCCAGCCGGCTAATATTATCATCTTCAATAACCAGTACTCTTAAACTTTCCTGCACAGCAGGAGCGCTCTCTTTGCCGGGTTTATGCGCCATTTCAACCACCGGGATTATTATATCAATGGTAAAGCAGCTACCCTTGCCTTCTGCAGACACCAGCCTGATAGCACCATCCATTTTCTTAATAATTTTACAACAGATTGCCAGCCCCAATCCCACACCCTTATTGGCAATCCGGTCTGCCGATAATTGCTGAAACACAGCAAAAACACTTTCCTGCTTATCTTCAGGAATACCAATACCATTATCTTCAACGTCAATCAGAAAACGAAATCCCTCTTCAACATACTGACCCTGTATACGTAACTCCACCTCACCTTCTGGTGTGAATTTAGCCGCGTTACTGATCAGATTAACCACGATTTGCTTCAGTCGCACGGCATCCACATGCAGCGCTACCGGCAAGCCGTCCTGAATATCCATACTAAAGTGAGCAGAATGATGATCGAAGATTGGCTCTACCTGATTGGCAATATCCTCGATCAGATCCCAGGTTTTGACATCATAAGGGTGCAGATCAAATGTACCCGATTCTATTTTAGACAGATCAAGCAGGTCATCGATTAACACCAGCAAAGAATCGCCGGAGCGTTTAATATACTTCAGGTAACTTTGCTGCATCTCATCCAGCGGTGTATTTTCCAGTACCTGCGCCATGCTCAGAACTCCGTTCATCGGGGTCCTTATTTCATGACTCATATTGGCAAGAAACAAACTCTTTACTTTATTGGCGGCTTGCGCTGTTGCCAGTGCACAATTGGTTTCTTTTATATTTACTTCCAGCTTCAGATTTTGCTCTCTTAACTTCTGCTCATAATCAGCCACATGCAGAGCGTGAGCACGCGCCTGTATGCTAAGAATAACTAACGCAAACATAAACGTTGCAACTGCCGTATCCGACAACTGCAAATCAGTGACTGAGTGTGCAGTAACAACAATCGCTATCGTCACCAGAGTAAAGAAAATCCCGGCACGGATACTCAGCAGCATATACGCGGTATAAACGGCAATATAAAACCAGACAATACGGGCTTCATCCGTCGGCACATTAAGAAAAGCGGTAACATACAACAGAAATGTTAATGTGACAGCTACCCAGGCAACCTGAGTATAATGTGATTTATTCTGCCGCAGGTACCAGATCAGGGTCATATTAATCAGCGAATAGACAAATATAACAGCAGACTGCTCGCTGCCGATTTTCATATAATTGAGGCCGCCTAAAATTGCCACGATAAGACCAAACACAACCGCGATAGTCATGAAATAATTTAATACACGAAATTTGAAAACAAGATGCGTTTCGCTTGATTGAAAGCTATGCGTGCTGTGCAGAAAGTCTCTAAAGGTCATTATTTTCATCTTATCGCTGACAACTAAAAAACCATTACTTATCCCTGACGACCATATTTACAGGATTTATATAAAATCCAGTATATCAGGGCATTCACTTAAGAAATAGCCATCAACAACAATGCTTTTCTCAGGTATCATATGCGCAAATAAATTTCAGGCCCGAGTATGAGAATTGTCAGCGCTAACTTAAACGGCATCCGCGCCGCCGCACGTAAAGGTTTTTTTGACTGGTTTAAGACCCAAGACATCGATGTACTGTGTATACAAGAGACCAAAGCCCAGGAAGAACAGCTGGAAGATGCGCTTTTCCACCCCGAGGGTTATTACTGTTATTTTCATGACGCCGTCAAAAAGGGTTATAGCGGAGTCGCCATCTATAGCCGCATAAAACCAAAAAAAGTCATAAAAGGTCTGGGCTGGTCTGATATTGATAATGAAGGCCGCTATATTGAGGCCCAGTTTAACGGTCTGAGCGTGATTTCACTTTATATGCACTCGGGTTCCGCCAGTGATGAGCGCCAGCTGGTGAAATTTGATTTCATGCAGCGTTTCGGTGATTACATGAAAGCCTTGCGCCGCAAACAGCGTGAATACATTATTTGTGGCGACTGGAATATCGTGCACAAAGAAATCGATATCAAAAACTGGAAAGGCAATCAGAAAAATTCAGGCTGTCTGCCGGAAGAGAGACAATGGCTTGATGAACTACTGACTCCGGAAGGCCTGGGGTATGTCGACGCCTTTCGTGAAGTCAACAAAGAGCCGCATCAGTACACCTGGTGGTCTAACCGCGGCAATGCGCGGGCTAATAATGTCGGCTGGCGAATTGATTATCAAATCATCACACCCAAGCTGAAGCCTAGCGTCAAAGCAGCCAGTGTATTTAAAGATGAGTGGTATTCTGACCATGCACCACTGACCGTCGACTACGATTACGACCTCAAAGACTGATGAATACTGAACCTGTAAAAAGCTGGGCCGAAGCAGCACTGGTTTATAAAAAACCGCGTGTGATCGCCATGCTGTTCCTGGGCTTCTCAGCCGGTTTACCTTTTTTGCTGGTTTTCTCAACCCTTTCGGCATGGCTGAGTGACGTTGATATCGAACGCAGCATTATCGGTTTTTTTAGCTGGGTTGGCATTACTTATTCCATTAAAGTATTCTGGGCTCCGGTGGTTGACCGGCTCCCCGTACCTTATTTAACCCGAAAACTCGGCAAACGCCGCAGCTGGATTTTGCTGGCACAAACCGGTATTGCCAGTGGCTTGCTGGGTATGGCTCTCACCAATCCGCTGACTCATCTGCATATTACCGCCCTGTTTGCTTTACTGGTGGCCTTTTCGTCAGCCACTCAGGACATCAGCATTGATGCCTACCGGATTGAAGCACTGGACAAAATCTATCAGGGAGCCATGGCTACCACCTATGTACTCGGTTATAAGCTGGCGTTACTAGCCGCCGGTGCCGGCGCGTTATATATCGCTCATTTTAATAACTGGCCGGTCGCCTATCTCGCCATGGCCGCTTTAATGGCAACAGGCATTATCACCACACTGGTCATCAATGAACCCTCTGTGACAAAGGACAGTGCCACGATCGAGCGTGAAGCACGGCTTGAACAGGCTTTAAAACTCGATGAAATTAAAGGCTACTCACACAAGATTTCACTCTGGTTTGCGGATGCGGTAATTGCCCCGTTTGTAGATTTTGTTGCGCGTAACGGCAAAACGGCCTTTACTATTCTGGCACTCATCGCGGTTTATAAAATCAGCGATATCACCATGGGCGTGATGGCCAATCCGTTCTATCTGGATCTTGGTTTCAGCAAAAAAGAAATCGCTGATGTCACAAAGCTGTTTGGCTTTTTTATGACCATTGCCGGTGCCGCTCTGGGTGGTATCATGGTGGTTCGTTACGGCATTATGAAGCCATTAGTCCTTGGCGCAGCCCTCATCGCTTCAACCAATTTATTATTTGCGTTTCTCGCTATTAATGAACCCAGCACCGTGTTTCTTGCTGTTGTCGTCAGTGCGGATAATTTAAGTGGCGGCATCGCCACCTCAGTCTTCATTGCTTACCTCTCCAGCCTGACTAACACCGCTTACACGGCCACTCAATACGCCCTGTTCAGTTCATTAATGACATTACCTGCGAAAATACTCGGCGGTTTTTCAGGCATTGTGGTGGACACTCAGGGTTATTTCAGTTTCTTTGTTTACGCGGCAATACTGGGTACACCGGCTATACTATTAGCCATTCATCTTATGAAAAAACAGGCAACCAATGGCTAAGCTTATTTTCAAACTCAAATCAGTTTTTGATGATGAAGCTGATGATATAAAAACATTATTAAGCGAAAACAAAATTGACTTTTACGAATCACCAGCCGGTAACTGGGGTATCTCAATGCATGCTTTGTGGTTAAACGATGAAACACGTTTTACTGAAGCCAAACAACTGATCCATCAGTACCAGATCGAGAGAAGCCAGCGCATTAAATTGGAAATACAAGAACAGAAAAAAAACGGCGAATTTGAAACTTTTTTTCAGCGCATGTTAAACAGACCGGTACAATTTATTGTTTACACTGCCTTCATACTTTTTATTCTCTATATATCTATCGCACCGTTTCTTGAAATGGGCAAATAACGGTTAAATAATTAATGAAAATATCTGACATAGAAAAAATACGCATCGATATTCAAAGCGAAGGTATCAGCGCACTTTCTTTAATGATTTCACGCACCGGCGATATGATGCGCCAGGGTACGGGTAACTTCCCGGCTAACGATTTCGTTGCCTGCAGTGACATTGACCCGAATATTTTTATGCAACTGATTGAGCCGCTGGATAAAAATATTTTCAGGGAGGCTGCAGTCTATGACCACCCGGACAAATCAGGCCAGCCCATTACTTATTCAGTCGCCTTTCAGGACAAAGAAGAAAAGAGCCTGATATTTGAGTTCCGTTTCGGTACACAAACACAGGATACCGGTGAATTACTACCTTATATTGAAAGCTTTATCTCCAGAGCCATCATGTTAACCAACGACTGGTACAAGCTCGAGGAGCAGGAAGCAAACCAGCAATAAAGCCATGGCAGAGCTAAGTGTGCTTTGACTTAACGCCATACATCACCTATATGTAATGATAGATTACTTTAAACCACCGGAATTCGCAGTTAATAACTGGTAACCGAGATTTCATTGCATATTAATGTCTACTAAAACAAAAAAAATACTCGTTGTCGAAGCTAACCTGACTATTAAGGACATGCTGGTTAGCCAGCTAAAACAAGAGCTGGGTATTGATGTTTCATCGGCAACCACGATGGCTGAGGCAAAACACCTTATAGAGAATGCTCCAAAATCATACTTTCTTGCGATCTTAGACTTACACCTGGCGGATGCACCTGATGGTGAAATCGTCGATTTTATGCTGAGCAAAGGTATCCCAAGCATTGTACTGACCAGCAATAACAATGAAAAAATCCAGCATGAAGTGATCACTAAAGGTGTGATTGAACTTGCCAATAAATCCAACCCCAGTGATATTCGTTACGTCATAGACTCTTCCCGCCGCTTGCTGGAAAACTTTACCCGCAAAGTACTGGTGGTCGATGATTCTGAGGTCGCTCGCATGCTGATTGTTGCCTTACTCGAAAAGCAGAACCTAAAGGTGTATGAGGCGATTAATGGCGTACAAGCCTTAAAGCTATTAAAAATTCATAAAGACATCAGTTTAGTCGTTACCGACTACAATATGCCTAAAATGGATGGTATGGAGCTGATATACAATATCCGCCTGGAACATTCGCGTGATGAACTCGCCATCATTGGCATATCATCCACCGACAACAACATTGTTTCGGTCAATCTTCTCAAGTCGGGCGCTAATGATTTCATTACCAGGCCTTTTTCTCATGAAGAATTCTACTGCCGTATCAACCAGAATATTGATTCCGTTGTCAATTATAAAAAACTTAAAGATGCCTCTATCACCGATTTTTTAACCGGCTTATATAACCGCAAATACATTTTTGATGCCGGTACAAAGCTGTTTAATAATGCCCTGCGCGACAATATAAAACTAACAACCGCCATGATTGACATTGATTTTTTTAAACGAGTAAACGATGTACATGGTCACCACACCGGTGATCTCGCACTCAAACATATATCCAAGCTGTTAAGTAAAGAACTGCGTGACGGTGATATTCTTGCCCGCATGGGCGGAGAAGAATTCTGTGTACTTTGCATCAATCTGGATACCGAACATGCCGCTATGGTGTTTGAACGTATTCGCAAATCCATTCAGGATACCCCTTTAATAGTTGATAACCTGACATTACCGATCACTGTGAGCATCGGTTATAACCCCTCACTGGGTGAGTCACTGGATCAAATGATTAATGCCGCCGACAGTGCGCTTTATCAGGCTAAAGAAACCGGTCGCAATAAAGTAGTGATCGCAGGTCAAAGCTAACCGCAAGTCGCTTTTCTCCAGACTTTCGAGCGCCGTATTAACGCTTATTACCCCCCCCTAAACTGCTCACTTTTCTATCACCAAAACATAACCTGTGTTAGAGTGAGGTCATTTACTTAACCATAATAATGATATGACAAAGCTACTTCGTGCCGTTTTTCTAGTGATACTTTTCTCCGTTGTTTCTGCCTGCGAAATCCAGCCCGTTAAATCCTGGGAGCGCGGATATCTGGCAAAACCATCCATGCAACTGACACCTGATGAAGTTGAGAATGGCCTTGATGAGCACATTTATTTCAGTAAAGAAGCCTCAACTGGCGGCCAGGCTGTTGGCGGCGGTGGCTGCGGTTGCAACTAATTAAGAGTGATAAAGATTAACATGAAAAAAATCTCTTCAAAAAAAGTTCGCGATTCATTAACACTGGCATGTTGCAGCTTATTACATAGCGCACCCGAGGCCCGGGCAGAATTACTGAAAGACGTACAAGTCGATTCAGCGGTACTGGTTTACAGCGAGTCCGATGGTCGCGTCAGCCTGATTGAACCGGTTATAAAACTAAAATCAGAACTGGATGAAGATGAGTTCTTAAATGTTCAGCTGGTGCTCGATACACTGACCGGTGCATCACCCAATGGTGCGCAGATCTCTACTGTAGCACAGACTTTTACATCACCGTCGGGCAATAATAACTACACCATCCAGCCGGGGGACATCCCGCTGGACGATACTTTCCACGATACCCGTGTCGCGATTAGCGCCAGCCTTGAAAAGCCGCTTGACCGCCTGCGAAAGAACACTTATTCGGCCGCGTTTTCAACAGAGTACGACTTCCTGTCTTTCTCCGCCGGTTATACCTACACGCAGGATTCACAATTTAAAGATACCACCTATATGGCCGGTGCCAGCCTGACCAGCGATACTATTGGCCCGGTTGGTGGCGCACCGATTCCCTTCGCTGCCATGCAGCCATCCGGTACTGCCTCTAAGCTAGGCGATGACAGCCGCAGCACGATCGACCTAATTACCGGTATCACTAAAGTACTGAATAAAAAGACCATCACCCAGCTCAATTACAGCTACAGCCGGTCAAATGGTTATCATAACGACCCGTATAAAGTGGTTAGCATAGTTGATGGCAGCACTGGCCTGCCTACTTATAATTTTAATGTTAATGGTGATTATTTATATGAGAGCCGGCCTGATAGCCGCCAGCGTCATATAGTCTACTGGAAAACAGCTCATCACCTGACGGAAGACGTGATCAATGTCGCTTACCGTTACTATCAGGATGACTGGGGCATTAGCTCGCACACGGTTGATTTTAAATACCGCTATGAATTAGCTAATCAGAACTTTTTACAGCCGCATATCCGCTTTTACTCCCAGACCGGGGCTGATTTTTATCGCCACAGCCTGACGGATACCGAGGCATTAGCTCTTCCCGAGTATGCCAGTGCCGATCTGCGTTTAGCCGAATTTACCGCCTTTACCGTTGGTCTTAAATACAGCCATCAGCTCGGCCCTAAGGAAATCATCAGCGGACGCGTTGAAATCATGCAGCAAACTGGCGACAGCTCACCGGTCGATGCCATAGGCGTGCAAACAACCCAGGACCTGCACCCGGATTTAACCGCGACCATCCTCCAGCTCAGTTACTCTTTTATCTGGTAATGAGTCTATTGGTATAAGCTTTTAACAAACCTTATACCAATAACAAGCCAAGGCTTTGCTATACTTCTTGGTCTTTGCTGGCTACCAATAACTTATGTCCTCCATGAACCCTGATATCACCCATTTCAAATTACCCAGCCCTTCTGCAGAAGGTATTCAAATCATGGAAATGTTATCTGAGGTGACAGTTGATCTTCCAATATTAAGCGATGTCATCTGCCGCGACCCCGTTCTGGCTGCCACGGTCATGAGGTATGCCAATGCACCTTTGTATCGTCGCGTCGTTAAAGTCAACTCCGTGCACAAAGCGGTCAATATGCTGGGTCTGAAAAATGTCGCAACCACCATCATTATCGCCACAATGCGTAACTTCAACACCTCATCAACCAAAGCCAGTGAATCAATCTGGGAGCACTGCCTGGGAGTTGCTGCTTTATCCCGCTTAATTGCTCGCAAGATTGATCGTTCCTTGCAAGAGCGGGCCGATTTTCTGGCGACCATCCATGACATGGGTGCCATGGTACTGGCTAGCAACCTGACAGAATACGATCAGGTGTACCAAGCAGCACTGGACCAGCAAATTAATCTAAATCAGGCAGAGTACGAGGCTTTTGGTTACAGTCATGATGAGGTTTCTGCCGCCTCATTGGCGAAGTTAAAGCTGCCTGAAGAAATGACGGCATTGATCGATAATTTCCATCAGAGGCCGGCACTGACTAAAATCAACAATGATGATGACAAATTGCTGGCCATTTTATCATTAGCCCATCAGCTGGAAGCGCAAATTCATGGTGAAACACGGGTAAAAGAATCAATGTCTGAAAGCACTGAAACGCTGATATCATTATTAAAACTCAGTCAGGATGACATTGAAGACATTAGTGAAGAGTTTGAAGACACATTAAACAACGGCTTTTAGACAACTCATGCCCCCTGTAATCACCAGGCAGCTTGATGTGCTGCCGCCACTGAGCTTATATATACACATTCCCTGGTGCATAAAAAAATGCCCTTATTGTGATTTTAATTCACATGCCGCTGGCGACAGCATTCCCGAAGAGCAATACATTGATGCGCTGATACGGGATATTAATGCCGAGCTCCCGCATATCTGGGGCCGACGAATCAGCAGTATTTTTTTTGGTGGAGGCACCCCCAGTTTATTTTCTGCCAGCGCACTCGACAGGCTACTGAGCCATATCCGCGCCGTACTGCCTTGCCTGCCCGCTATGGAAATTACACTTGAGGCCAACCCCGGCACCTTTGAACAACAAAAATTTTCCGACTACCGGCAAATAGGTATTAACCGGCTATCCGTTGGCATTCAAAGCTTTAATGACCAGCACCTAAAATCACTGGGGCGCGTTCATAGTGGCGCCGAAGCCAGGCGTGCAGTTGATATGCTACAGCAAGCCGGCTTTGATAATTTCAATCTTGATCTTATGTACGCCTTACCCGCACAAACAACTCAGGCCGTCATCAGCGATCTGGAAATGGCGTTAGCACTGAAGCCCACACACCTCTCGCATTATCAGCTCACCATCGAACCCAACACCTTTTTCCACACACATGTGCCCGACAAACTACCGGAAAATGATTTGATCTGGGAAATGCAGCATGAAAGCCAGCAACGATTAGAGGATGCCGGCTTTCTGCAATACGAAGTATCGGCCTACGCTAAACCCGGCCAACAAAGTCAGCATAATATGAACTACTGGCATTTTGGTGATTATCTGGGTATCGGTGCCGGTGCACATGGCAAGATCAGCCGGGCTGATAACAACCAGATATACCGGGTCAGCAAACTCAGACAACCCAAAGCCTATATGCAACACGCAGGCACAGCCACTGCCATCAGTGAACAACATGAACTGACATCTGAGCAGATCGATTTTGAATTTATGCTCAATGCTCTGCGCTTAAAAGCCGGTTTTGCAAGCTCTTTATATCAACAGCACACCGGACAGTCACTTTCTACAATCGATGAGAAGCTGAATTTGGCCGTATCCAAAGGCCTTCTAGACGTCACCGGGCAACACATCAAACCGTCCGAGCAGGGCTTTTTATTTTTAAATGATTTGCTGCTGATTTTTCTAACTGATGACACCGGAGAATAGCATCGTCATTTGGCACCATCACTTGGGCTGAGAGTTAAGCTGCTGCTGTTGCCGGTTATCCAGCATCTGCTGAATGTTTTTAGAGCTATTAAATAACTCCTTAATACTGTCGGGTGCATAAGGGTTATCCAGCGACTCCTGCGAAATACCCACCCCATCGTTATCACGCTGATCATTGCCAGACGACTCAACAGGCTTGCCCCCCCGTATACTGACAACACCAGAATGGCCTTCCTGAGTTTTTTCTGCCGCAGAAACCGGAATCGACTTCATAATATTGACATCTGGCTGTAAGGTCATGCTCTCAACACCCGCCAGACCCGGTGGCGGCGCATTACCAAACTGCCAGACGCCGTTTTTATCTTTCCACTTGTAAACGGTTATCTTTTCATCCGTGGTAACCGGTGCATAAGTCACCTCTGTATTCAGTTCGGGTGTCGTGGTATTGCCCGGAGATGAAAAAAGCCACTCTTTTATGTATTGCTCTCCGCCATTAAAATAGATCAGCGGTCCAACTGTCAGCAAGATTAAGATAAACAACATGCCAAAAATCGACATTTTCATTCTACATTCCTTATGGTTTTTATCCAGAACATTTATATAGAATGATATAACACATCCCGCATAAATCATCATAAATCTGTAAAAGACGATTAAGTGTGAACATCAAACCACTTATTTCCACATATCAGACAGAAAAGCACTTTATTTTTCAATACGGGCTTGCTCTAAAGGACATAACTCATTAAAATACCGCGTTTTCCATAAGCAATAGGCTCTGAGGATTCATCATGCGCTCAGAAATACATCCAGAATATAATGAGATCAATGTAACGTGTAGTTGTGGCAGCACATTCGTTACAGGTTCAACTTACGGCAAAGAAGCGTTACACATTGATGTTTGCTCACAGTGTCACCCTTTTTATACCGGTAAACAAAAAGTCGTTGATACTGCTGGCCAGGTTGATAAATTCAACCGTCGCTTCGGTAAAAAATAGATTTATTAATCTTTTTGAAGATTCACTTGTGAACTTTCAAAGATTAAAAATAAAAAAGGCGCTTACTACAAGCGCCTTTTTTATTGGCTGGCTGCTTTGCGCACCACTGCAAGCCAACAGCTTCATACAGCCAAAACCAGACTGCAAAGAGTTTATCGCCACTGAAACTGCGACTGTGCGTTATGTCCATGATGGTGACACCCTTTTTCTCAGTGACAAGCGAAAACTTCGACTGATCGGCATCGATACACCCGAGCTGGCACGCGATCATAAAAATACTGTGTCAGCGGAGCAACCATTTGCCCGCGAAGCACGCGACTTTGTGCGCCGTTTAATTTCGCAATACGGCCATCAAATCTCTTTAATGCCGGGGGTTGAGAAAACCGACCGCTATCAGCGATGGTTATTTCATATCCGTCTGTCTGATGGCAGCTTATTACAGTCTCGTCTGCTACAGGCCGGCCTGGCTGTGGCTTATACAACTCCTCCGAACCAACTGCTCAGCAACTGCTATCAGCAAGCCGAACACGTCGCCCAACAACAAAACAAAAACATCTGGTCGGCCCCGAAATATCAAGCCATTGCCGCTGAAAAACTCCAGGCAAAACATCGTGGTTTTCACATTATCAAGGGCAAAGTCAGGCATATTGGCGAAAGCAAAAAAGCCATATGGCTCAACTTTTATGGTAATTTTTCAGCCCGTATTGATAAGCGCGATCAGCGGTATTTTCACGACTCTCTCAATGACCTGCTGGAAAAAGAAATTACCGTACGTGGCTGGCTTCATCACGACAACAATAAAATCCGCATGACTTTACGCCACCCATCAGCGATCCGCCACACAGAAGACTAACAAATTCAGGACAAGTTTTTTCACTGGTGCTACACTCAGTGGCTTGTTTATGACTTAAATTAAATAACGGAAAACCATTCGCATGTCTTCTGAATTAAAGCGCGCCGCACTCGATTATCATAAAAATCCTCGACCAGGAAAGATTAGCGTCGAAACCACCAAACCTTGTGAAACTCAAATGGATTTATCACTCGCGTACACACCCGGCGTCGCTGAGCCGGTACGGGCCATTGCCAAGCATGCTGAAGATGCGTATTTATACACAGCGAAAGGCAACCTTGTTGGTGTCATTACAGACGGCAGCGCTGTTCTTGGTTTAGGCAATGTCGGTGCTCTGGCTGGCAAACCGGTAATGGAAGGCAAGGCCGTACTGTTTAAACACTTTGCCAACATCGATGTATTTGATATCGAAGTGGATGCCGATGACCCGCAGGACTTCATTGATACCGTTGCCCGCATTGCTCCTACTTTTGGCGGTATTAACCTGGAAGACATCACTGCCCCAAAATGCTTTGAAATCGAAGAAAAGCTACAGGAAATGCTCGATATTCCGGTCTTCCATGATGACCAGCACGGCACGGCTGTTATTATTGCTGCCGGGCTTGAAAATGCATTAAAGCTACAAGATAAGAAAATCGATCAGATTCGCGTGGTTTGTCTTGGAGCCGGTGCAGCTGGTATCGCATCGATGAAATTACTGCATGCTATGGGTGCCCCCAAAGAAAATCTGATGATGGTCGACCGTAACGGCATTATTCATACTGGCCGTGACGATCTGAATAAATACAAACAACAGTTTGCCGTTGAAACCAATTTAAGAACACTTGCGGATGCAATGAATGGCGCTGATGTTTTCATTGGCGTTTCGGGCCCTGATTTACTGTCAAAAGATATGCTGGCCTCTATGGCTGATAAACCGGTTATTTTTGCCCTGTCAAACCCGGACCCGGAAATCCTGCCCGAGCTGGCACACTTAACGCGCAGCGACCTGATTATGGCAACCGGCCGTAGTGACTACCCGAATCAGATCAACAACGTTCTCGGTTTCCCGTATATTTTCCGTGGTGCACTGGATGTTCGTGCCACCAAAATAACACAGGAAATGCTGGTCGCCTGTGTCCATGCCATCAGCGCACTTTCGCACGAGCCCGTACCTAAAAAAGTTCTCGAAGCTTATGGTCTTGAGCATCTGGAGTTCGGCCCTGAATATATTATTCCAAAACCACTGGACCCCCGTTTACTGGAGCGCGTGCCGGCTGCCGTTGCACAGGCCGCCATTGATTCAGGTGTCGCAAGGCTAGATCTGGTTAATAAATAAACTGTCGGTATAACCCTTGTTTCAAATTCGCTGCTACACTTAAAACGAGTATTGAAACAGGGAGAGCCGTATGAATAAAATTACAATCGTCGGTGCTGGCCGGGTCGGTGAATCCACCGCCCAGTTTCTCGCCAGTCGTGATATGTGTCACGAACTACTGCTCCTAGACGTCAGAGAAGGGGCTGCCGAAGGTGCCGCTCTGGATATCCAGGAGGATGCACCACTCTTTCAGTTTGATACCAAAGTCAGCGGTAGCAACAAACCGCAGGACATGACGGACTCAGAACTTATCATCATCACCGCGGGCATACCTCGTAAACCTGGCATGTCGCGCTCTGATGTGCTGACAACCAATGTAAAAATCACCGATGAAATCGTCAAGAATGCGATGCAATACGCTGCTGATGCGATGTTATTGTTTGTGTCTAATCCAGTTGATATTCTGACTTACCGTGGCTGGAAAGTTTGTGGCTGGCCACGCAACCGGGTATTCGGTCAGGCCGGTGTGTTAGACGCAACCCGCATGGCAAGTTTTATTGCCATGGAAACCGGCTTTTCCGCACTTGATATTGATGCCATGGTACTCGGTGGTCATGGTGACTCTATGGTACCCATGATCAGATACACCACCATCTCAGGCATTCCTGTTGCTAATTTCCTGCCACAAAAAACCATTACTGACATTATCAGCAGAACTCGTAACGGTGGTGCTGAAATTCTGGCACTGCGACAAAACAGCAGTGCTTATGATGCTCCGGCCGCTGCAATTGCGACCATGGTTGATGCCATTGTGCATGACCGCAAGCGTATTTTGCCATCGGTGGCCATCCTTGATAATGAATACGGTCATCATGATATTGCCATCGGTGTCCCGACTGTACTAGGTAAGAACGGAATAGAAAAGGTGATTGAACTGAGCTTTAGCAAAGAGGAACAGGTCGCCTTTGAGCAGTCTGTTACTATGGTTAAAAAAGATATAGAGACACTAAAAAACCTGTAAGACATGAGCCGAATTAAGCACCGGTGCTTAATCCAGACATCACTTAAGCGACACACTTAGATTGCATTACCCCAGGCATCATTCGTTTTACGCTGCATTTTGGTGGTCGGTTTTTTGTCAAATAAGCGCTGCCAATGACCAATATCACTCCCCAGCCCCTCACGTAATTCAACCCCCATTATAGGACCCAGACGATCATCCACTCTTGACCAGCGCACCTCACTGCTAAGGTAAAATTTCCCCTTCAGGCCTGCAATCTCAACCCACAGGTCAACTACTGCTCCAATAGGTAAGCTATCGCTACCTAATATTCGCAAACCGCGCTTTGAAATATCGAGTGTTTTAGCTGGCCAGCTCTTCTTTGCAGTATCGTCAGGTTGAATGGAGGCCATCACCTGAGCCATTACACGGTCTTGTCTCGCATAACGACTGGCTTTTCGTTTATTGTGAGCATTTAACATATAATCTCCTTATTATTCAGTCTCTTGTTAAAAAGGCAACGTCCATATTTAATAGCTTACCGGCTACCAATCGATCAAAAATCATACAACACAGCATCTAGTTTAACCAAACTCACAGAAAAATACATAAGCAACTGACAGATGGCAGCTCAGCACCTGTCGCT
This sequence comes from Gammaproteobacteria bacterium, assembly GCA_029882215.1. GTDB lineage: Bacteria > Pseudomonadota > Gammaproteobacteria > SZUA-229 > SZUA-229 > JAUVDT01. The sequence goes on from JAOULC010000016.1 coordinate 31,613, forward strand.
GCCTATCAGCTGTGTTTTTCAGGAAACCCCAGACCAAACCAGATCTCGAGATCCTTTTTATCGCTCGAAGAAACATCCAGTCCGGCCCGGTAGGCTGTTTCATCTTTGGTGCGCTTTATCCAGCAAATTGTAGCCACTAAATGATAGGTTTTTTTCTTACTTTTTGGCACTGAAACCCAGACATCCAACACAGCTCCAACCGGAGCATGTTCCTTCAATATCACCTGAATACCATCGGCTGATATATTAATAGACTCGCATGAAATATTTTTCCCGGTTAATTCGGGGTAGCTTTCGCAGCTAACGACCTCCGCCTGAAGATTCCCCTGCGAAGAGAAGCGCTTATTTTTTCTTTGCTCGCCCATTTTATGCGACATTAATAACAACCCCATTTAGCCTTACTCTAACCAAACCTGATAATGCTCATCATTCTCTTCATAATCAAATACCTGTTGCGGAGCAAGCCCGGTCTGCCTCACTTTGTTAATGATTTCCGGCAGGCAAATATCTGCTGAGCGCTCTAATTTTAACTTAATTTTTTCAGGAATGAACGTCTGCAAGTCCAGCACAGCCTCAGCAGGTAAATCAACTTCAACCCTGGTCACACCGTTGCGTGTTATTTTAACTTTTAAGGTATTGGCTATAGCTATAACCGGCTGCATTCTAGCCGTTCTCGATGGCTCAATATCCGCACACTCGAAGTTTCTGGCTTGATCCATTAATGTTGGCGGAATCACTTCTTCCATTAACAGCCACCAGTTCAGATTAATCTTTAATAACTGTAACTGCTGTACCAGTCCCTGAAAAGCACGCATGATAAATATCAGTCTGACCGGACCTGCCGAGCGAAACCACCACCGCTCCTCGGCTAGCAGTGCAGTGATTTTCTTGCCCACTTCCCATTGCTGCAGGATAAACTTTTTATCCTCTATAAACGGCGCAAACAAATAGCGGCAAAGTCGTGGCAAACAGGCTTCGATTTTACCAAGTTTATCAGCATCAAAGCCCATCGCTGCAAAATACTTTAACGGTAACTCAGCCGAGTTTTCTCTGCTTAAAATAATCAGTTTTAATAACGCCAGGCTCTGTTGCTCTGTCAGCTCAATCGTACAGCCATAATCCATCAGCACCATCTCTACCCCGAGTTCTTCATGGTAACGAAAGTAACTATTTCCCATATGAGGATCGGCATGTAAACAACGAATTTTAAATAAGCTGGTTATTAACAGACTTAGCAGAGCTTTTGCTATCTTTTCCCGGTCGCGCTCTATCCAGTTAGCCGCTGTATCGAGATAGTCTCCCGTTTCCCAGCTTTGTACCAGCAATGTTTTACTGCACAGCTCTGCATAAACCTTCGGGATAATCACACCAGGCAAAGCCAGATTTTGGTAAAAGAACATTTGCGTATCCGCCTCATGCCGGTAATCCAGCTCATTAGCCATATTATCTTTCAGTGCATGACGATATCCTTCCAGATCAAACGCCCATTTTTTTACCGGTCCTGCTTGCGGCATCAGCCCCAGCAAGGTCATTTCTGCATCGATGGCTTTAGCGATCTGCGGGTATTGTACTTTCAGCGCAACCTCATCGCCATTGACTAACACTGCATGATGCACTTGTCCGAGTGAGGCGGCTGCCCTCGATTCATCTATCGATTTAAACACCTGCTCCCATGAGCAACCGAGTGCTGCCTCAATTGCCGGTAGTACTTGCTTTAAGGCCAATGGCTTAATCGATTTGATCAGCGGGTTCAGCTCATCATCAGCCTGCGCTGAGGCTGCCAGTAACTGACCCACTTTCATCATTACTCCGCGGGCATCGGCGAACTCCAGCATCAGCAGACGTCTGGCTCTTTGCTGCCGGTCAGCATCATGACTTTTGTCTAAAGCACGAAAACCAAAAAACAACTTTAGTAGCTTGCGGCTGCGTTTAATCACATTCCACATATTAGGCAGCCTGAGTCGGCGAGTACGGGTGCGGCTGACCGGCATTGCTCTCCCGCCAGCAATAACATCTGATACATAAAAAAGGCAGGACAATATGCCCTGCCTTTTTTGCAACACTGTCCGTCACTCAGGCAGCCCGATCCGCGCTATTTTGTATCCTGCTTTCAGGTAAGTCTTTTTGATAGAAATAACTCATTTCAAGCGGCTGTTTTCTGGCTGCAAAATAGTCAATATATTCTGCTGTCCAGTGACTCCAGTGTCGCTCAGCCTGTTCGGCCCACGACCAGGAACAGCGACTAAGCTCTTCAAATAACTGGCAAGCCTGAGTCGACAAGTGCTCACTGGCGATATAACTCCAGAGCGGCTCCTTCGCTCCCATATAAGGGTCAATATAGGCGCGTATCCGGCAGAAACCAAGGCTTCGCCCGTCACATACCGGCGATTCAAAAATCAAGTCAATCCGGTCTCTAAAACGCTTATCATTCACCCGCCCCAGACTGACTGTCACGCCTTCATAAAGCTGCCCGTCCTGCCGATAATCGTGCACAAATAAGAAACCCATCAAATGTTTTTCATCAGCCATCAATTCATCCGCGAAACTTTTCGCGGATAATGGCATCGCCACATCACTTTCAAGTACGCAGGCCAGCTGATTTAACAACGCTTTATCATCACTGATTTTAAGCTTGAAGGCCTGAAACACCGTTAAATCATATTTATTCCATGGACGAGACCAGCCTAATTTACGGGCCTGACGATAGGACTCCAGTGCATTCATTAAGAAGCGCAAAACCTTACCCGGCTGGTTTTTCTTTGAAACGGTTTTTTTTACCCGCTGATATTCTGTTGTACTATCGATCTGATACGATCTTGCTTTCATCACTCACCTGACCTCTGGCGTTTTTTTGTAACCGCTTTTATCGACTACTTTCGATTATCGATTATCGATTATCGATTATATTTAGCACAAAAGCTGGCCTATTTCACAGCGGCTGGTATTAAATAATGTACAAAATAATGATTTAATTCAAATTACCCACTCATCTGATGCTATTCCACTCTGCGATCAGCCAGCTTACAATACCGGTATGACTTCACAACAAAAGCCTCGCGCCTACTTAATTGACTCCAGTATTTATATTTTTCGTGCCTGGCACTCATTCGATAATGATATTACCGACAGTGACGGTAACCCCGCCAATGCTGTCTATGGTTTTTCAGAGTTCCTGTTTGAACTGATTAAAAAAACCCGCTCAAGCTCAGGGGCCAGTTACATCGCCTGCGCCTTTGATGCCAGTCAAACCGATTCTTACCGGCGTGAAATATTTGCTGACTATAAGGCCAACCGGCCACCGGCACCTGAGGAGCTAAAGCGACAATTTAGCTACTGCCGGCAGTTTTGCCGTGCCGCTGGCATCGCTGATTATTCCAGCAACCGCTTTGAGGCTGATGATATTATCGGTACACTCGCACACCGCCTGCGTAAGCAGGGTTATGCGATTACCATCATCAGTGCTGATAAAGACCTTGCTCAGCTAGTGCTGGGTGAAGATGATTTCTGGTGGGATTACGCCCGCGATAATATGCTCAACAGAAAAGGTGTAGAAAAACAGTTTGGCGTTCGCCCCGATCAGATTGCTGATATGCTGGCATTGTCAGGCGACAAAGTAGATAACATTCCCGGCATTCCCGGTATCGGTTACACACTGGCTTCACGTATCTTAAATAAGTTTCAGACAGTGGAAGACATCCTCGAAAACATCAGCGAAATTTCTAAAATGAAATTTCGTGGCGCAGCACGTGTTCAGAGCCTGGTCGATGAGCATCAACATATTCTGCCAATGACAAAAAAGCTCACTTCCATTGTGACCGACGCACAATTTCAGGGGCCTAAAAAAGATATCCTCTGGCAGGGCATTGATGAAGAGCTTATCCATGGTATCTTTGATTTACTTGATGCCGGCGACATGCGGCGCAAAAAGTGGTTAACCATTTAACTCAGCCATCATCTACAAAATTTCATGAAGACACTAATAATTTTCTGCTGTCGCTTTCTTTTGCAACCAGCCTCAGTCTGCTATACACCAGGCTGAGCGTTACGGAATAAAATATGAGTATACTTGTTCTTTTTAACAAGCCTTTTGATGTTCTTTGTCAGTTCACAGATGAAGAAAGCCGCAGCACACTTAAAGACTACATTGATATACCCGCTGTTTATGCCGCAGGCCGTCTTGACCGTGACAGTGAAGGGCTGTTGTTATTAACCGACGATGGTAAACTGCAGCACCGCATTTCTGACCCCAAATTTAAACAACCCAAGACATACTGGGTGCAACTTGAGGGGGAGATAGACGATGAAGCATTAATAAAACTGCGCAGGGGCATTGAATTAAATGACGGTAAAACACGTCCTGCTCAGGCAAAGAAAATGTTACCACCGGATAACCTCTGGCCGCGCAACCCGCCAATCAGAGAACGCAAAAATATCCCCACCAGCTGGATACAACTGACCATTACCGAAGGACGCAATCGCCAGGTTAGAAGAATGACCGCTGCGGCTGGCTTTCCGACATTACGGCTGATTCGCTATCAGATAGGGCGCTGGAATCTGCAAGGAATTACTCCAGGTCAATATCAGGTCATCAATCTGGATTGAGCACTGAAAAATTAACAGTTTGTTTGCACTTCAAACCGGCTTTAAAGTCCGTCTTAATTTATAGTATGTTTGGCGGTTCTTATAAGTATTTTCAATTATGATAAAAAAGATTTCTACAACTCAGCTTCAGGTCGGCATGTTCATCAGTAGTCTCGATGCCAGCTGTCTGGAGCACAACTTTATCAGTAGTCAGTTTGCCGTAAAAAACCAAAATATCATTGACAAAGTTATCCAAACAGGGATTAAGAGCCTTTACATTGATACAGACAAAGGTTCTGACATTCAGGATGCGGCTACCATCACAGAAGTCTCTCAGCGACTGCAAGAAGACACACTAAAAATTGCTGAAAAAAATGACACGCTGGCCAATCAGATTCCTGTTCAGGAAGAAGTTAACCGCGCACGCGGAATTTACAAAGAAGCACATGGCATCATGCAAGACCTGATGGGCGATATCCGTCTCGGTAAACAAGTTGAAGTAGAGCGCGTGCAACCGATTGCAGAACAGCTGGTAGAGTCCGTTTTTCGCAACAAAGATGCTCTGATCAGTCTGAGCCGGATCAAAGACAAAGACCATTACACATTTATGCACTCTGTTAGCGTAGCCGGGCTGATGATCACCTTTAGCCGCGCCATGGGCTTTGACATGACGCTGATCAAAGAAATCGCTATTGGCGGCATGCTGCATGATGTCGGTAAAATGATGACACCCAATAACGTGCTCAACAAACCCGGTAAACTTGATGACAATGAATTTACCATCATGAAGTCGCACGTTGTTTATTCCAGAGAATTACTGGAAGGCAAACCAGGCATTACACAGGCCGCTCTCGATGTCGCCGCCATGCATCACGAACGCATCGACGGCACCGGTTACCCGTTAGGGCTAAAAGGTGATGAGATTTCACTGGTAGGCCAGATGTCTACCATTGTTGATGTGTATGATGCGCTGACTTCTGTGCGGGTTTATAAAAGCGCATGGGAGCCTAACCTGGCACTGAAAAAATTACTCGAATGGAGCGATCACCATTTTAAGCCAGAGCTGGTTAAACAGTTTATCCGCTGCCTCGGTATCTACCCTATCGGTACACTGGTTGAACTGGAGTCCGGTAATATTGCGATTGTTATCGAGCAAGGCGAAAAAGATTTACTCAACCCAAAAGTTCGAATCATTTATAACAAACGCATAAAGGGCCTGGTACGGGTAAAAGAAGTTGAACTGGCCAAGACCGATGACCGGATTATTAAATCGGTCTCACCACAGACTTATCAGATCGACCTGGCCGCCTTTTATTAACTGACATCGGACTGAAGGATGATACCTTTTATTTGCACAAACACATCCATGTCAAATTTTAGCTCCAGTAGTTTAAATGATTTTTTTGATATACGTGCCAGTAAAATATCGTCATTAACAGCCAGCTGCAATAACACTTCGCTGTGAGTCTCTTCAACAACCGCCAGCAGCTTTGCCGGTAGTATATTTAAAATACTGCTATCAGCCGGTTTTGATTTACAAAGGCTTATATCTGCAGCACTCACTCTAAGTCGCAATCGTCTGCCTTTTCTATGCGTGCCTTTTACCTGCAGCAAGGTACCACTATCAGTAATAACGGCTGACAGACCAAACTCCAGATCAACGTGAGAGACTTTCGCATTCAGTACAACAACAGCGCTCTTTGTTTTCAGCAGAGGAGATTCGGCTGAGCTTAAGGCTTTAGTAATCTCATCATTAAAAATAACTCTGCCTGATTTAAGGACAAGTATCCGGTCACACAGGCGCGACATTTCATCAAGGCTATGACTGACATACACGATAGGAATACTCAGTCTGTCATGCAGTCTTTCCAGGTAAGGCAGTATCTCATTCTTGTGCGCCTGATCCAGCGATGCCATAGGTTCATCCATCAGCAGCATCTGCGGTTTTTTCAATAATGCACGGGCAATAGCCACTCTTTGTTTTTCGCCGCCGGACAATGAATCAGGCATCCGCTCCAGCAAGCCACCTATATTTAACAGCTGAAAAAGCGACTGCTGACTGCTTTCATGCAGTGAGCCGGAACGTTTCATACCGTATTCGAGGTTCTGCAAAACCGTCATATGCGGAAACAGCCGGCTGTCCTGAAAAATATAACCGATATTTCTCAGCTGAGGTGATATTGATTTTCTTTTATCAAGCCAGATCTGATCATTAAATAATATCTGACCTTTTACTTTTTTTTCTAACCCGGCCAGACAGCGCAGCAGTGTTGTTTTGCCGGAACCTGAGTGACCAAAAATCCCCAGCACACCTTTTGCAGGAATTTCAAATGAAACCTGTAACTGAAACAGGTCTTTTGATATCTCCACAGAACATGTGTTTGTATGCGCCATCACTGACTCCTGCTTTTATAATTGAGGACATACATCATTAGCATAGAAACAAAAGCAAAACTGATCAGAATAAATGACAGCATATGTGCCTGCGCATACTCTAGGCTTTCAACATGATCATAAATTGCAATCGAAATTAAACGTGTCTCGCCTGGTATATTTCCGCCGATCATCAGCACAACACCGAATTCACCCAGAGTATGGGCAAAGCCTAGAACAGTCGCCGTTAGGTAACCTCTTTTTGCCATCGGCACAGCCACACTGAAAAAAGCATCAAGTGGTTTTGCACCGAGCGTATGCGCCGCTTCCATCAAGTCCTTACCTACTGTTTCAAATGCGCCCTGTAATGGCTGAACAACAAACGGAAAACTATAAATAACCGAAGCAATGACAAGCCCTGAAAAACTGAACGTTAATGCCTGACCTGTCAGTTCAACCCAGAAACTACCCAGAGTTCCTTGCGGACTTAATAAAATCAACAGATAAAAACCAATAACTGTTGGTGGCAGAACGATAGGCAAAGCTACCAGCGCTTCCACCAGCGGTTTGATTTTCAGACGCGTTGTTGCCAGCCACCAGGCAATGGGAGTGCCCAATACGATCAATATGAGCGTAGCAATAACAGCCAGTTTAATCGTTAAAAACAGCGGGGCTAAATCAGGCAGTAGCATTTATTCCGGCTCTCAGATTATTAATGTACAAGGTAACCATTTTTTTTAATAATTTTTTTAGCATCTGCTGACCGTATATAGCTTACAAATGCTTTTACTGCCGGCTTCACTGATGTTTTGTTTATCACCGCCAGTTTTTGTCTTACCGGATGATACCATTTCTGTGGCACTGACCAGATGCAATATTGCTCACTGAGCCTCACCGTTAACAGCGACTTAGCAATAAAAGCGGCGGCTACCCCTCCCGCTGAAACATACTGGTAAGTCTGCAGTATATTTTCGCCCATCAGCATAGCGGGTCTTGATACATTCCATAAACCCATTCGCTCCAGCACTTCTTTTGATGCCAGCCCATAGGGCGCAATTTTAGGATTTGCTATGGCCAGTTCTCTGCCGGCGTGTTCGGAGACAGCCTTAAGAAGTGAATCAGCACAGCCAGCATCATGCTTATCATTACTGATAAAAACAAGCTGCCCCTGAGCGTATTCAAATGTATCTGATGCCATGCCATTTTTCTTTAATAAATCTGCACTCGCTTCATCAGCCGAGAGAAATATATCATACGGCGCACCATGCATGATCTGTGCATATAACTTACCGCTTGATGCCTGACTAATGGTAAAATTAAGACCGCTCTTTTTTCTAAAATCTGTGCGAAGTTGCTTTAAGGTACTGTTAAAGTTACTGGCCACCGCCACTCTGAATACTTCAGTTTCAGCAGCCTTTGTCTGGTATACCATTAATACACTGACAACCATTAACATAACGATAAAAGTTTTTTTAAGCATGCATTTGTTACTCAGACTTTATGATACCTGGCAACAAACCGGTCCAGTGCATTGGCAAAATTTTGTTTATCTTTTTGTCCGAATACCGTCTGACCACCTCCGAGTTCAACGCCGGAGTTTCTGACGGCTTCCATCATATCCCGAACCTGCAGTCTCGGCTTTATATTCTCTTTTGTAAACAGTTCGCCTCTTGGGCTCAAGGCATAAGCACCTTTTTCAATTACTTCATCTGCCAGAGGAATATCTGCCGTGATAACCATGTCTCCGCTTTCTACTAAGCGAACAATTTCATCATCGGCCACATCAAAACCTCCGGGAACCTGTAATGATTTAAGAAAAGGAGAAGCCGGTGTGTTTATATATTGATTAGCCACAAAAGTGATCAGCAGCTTTTTTTTAGTCGCCATACGAAATAAAATGTCTTTAATCACATTAGGGCAGGCATCTGCATCAACCCATATTTTCATTTTAATACCCCAGCTCTTTCAATATAATTTGCATATGCTCTGCTCTGACCGGATTTAACAGCACCATATCAACAGGGAAGAGATCATGCAGTTTCTGCACAAACTCCTGTTCTTCTTTGTCAGCAAATAATACTAACTTATAGTCTTTACCGAACGGCTCGAGGCTGCGCAACAGAACATCCAGATTACAGACATTTGCACCGGCATAATTGCTGCCATAACCATATATAAAATCCGCTACAATAAGATCAGGGAGCTGATGTTTCAGCTGTCCAATCGCCTTGCGCATAGAGTTGAATTTAATCTCCTGCATGCCAAATCGTCTGTAAACGTCCTGCAGATCAGGATGAAAAGGGGATTCGATGATGGAAAAAACTGTTAAGTCAGACATATTAAGCTAACCATATAATAGACCGTCTGATTATAACCCACTACATGGCTAATTTTACTAAACATAGCAAAGCCAAAATGAATGTTTTCTGTATTTACCATTTTCTTGCTTATACACTTCTGCGAAATCTTTCGCTGCGCAATTCATATCTCAACTCAAAAGTTCACAGCCAGCAATCAATAGTTGCTGCTCTGTCAGGTTACCCGGTTACTAATCTTATCCGCCTACCAACTACCGAGCCTATCATTCAAAGCACAAATAATCGTCCCTACTGATTATAGGCATTCACATTCTTTTCTTTTTTCTGCGTTTTAGTTCAAACAATACAGCGATAATTATTATGACGGCCATCATTGCGAGTATTATTGCCAGATAACGGTAATACACATCAGCCATACTTTCTTCGGTAAACGTTTGATGATCCGGTTCAACATTCTGCAATAAATGTTCTTTTTTGTTTTCTGATTCTTTATTCTTCAGCTCGCCTTCAATCTTTTTCATCAACACATCAAAATCGGCTTGATGCCCGCTTGCACTCAGTTCCTCTTTCATTTTATTCAGTGCCGCGTCAGCGTCCTCGAACCGGCCGGCTTTCTGCAATTCATTAACATTACTCCAGTGCAGATACCAGTAATAGGATTCATCCTCACCGCTACCACCAAGCGCCAGCTCAGCTTGAATAGCCTGCTGTTTAAGTTCCGCTGGCAGACCGCTTTTCATTACTGCATAAGCTCTGGCCGACAAATGTGGTGCATTTTCTTTATCAAGCGTCATGGCCCGTGTATAAAATGTATCTTTATTCGTAATCAGGCCGTCAACCAGTGAGGCATCACCTGCGCCCTGATAATAACTGGCAAGATTTCTCGCATGCAAACCTCTTACAAACCAGTACACAGGATTCTGTGCGTTCGCGGTTTCGACGTTATTCAATGCATCTGATATAAATTCAAATTCTTTCTTTTGCTGTAAATCATCCAGCCTTGCATTATTGTTTAAATATAAAGCCACCTTATTTGCCGGCCTTACAAAACCTTTCGCCGACATATCAAATGCCTCATTAAACCCAGAAGCCTGCACTGCAACAGCAAACAACATCATGACAAACAGGTAACATATTTTCATATTATTCATACTTTATATTGATGTGCATATGATCGGCCTTATCGAAGGCATCCGGAATTCCATTTTTTGGTTCTATGTCTTCCTCGAATTCTCTTGTTACCATTGGCCGGCCGTTCGTTTCCAGCTGCCAGAATGCCTCCAACTGACTGGCTTCCAGTGCTTTCCATAAAAACCAGTACACAATAGCTGAGCGGGTATCAGACGGAGGTTCATTGGCAACTATATCAATCGCACCACCCCTCTGATGAACGCCATTTAATGCGTTACTAAACCATTCATTTCTTTCTGGGTTTCTCCAGCCACCGCTTAACCACAATTCGGATTTCGGCACAGGCAAGGCGTTATTATTCAGATCCTGCATCATCGAACCGTTAGCTTTATATTTTTCTTTTTCTGCTTCAAAGACAGAAACAACTCTGATCGCCAGTTCAGTCAGGCCATCATCTATCATCAAGCCATAGCTGCTTTCGGATAAGGCTGTACCAAGTAACTTAGCGGGTATATCGGGTATAGAACTTAACTCTTCACGCAATGGCACCGGTAAGTCACCATAGCCACCTCTTCCGTAACGGTTAATTCTGTAATGGTTGATATACTCCTGACGAACCATGTCTTTATTATCCATTTCTATCTTTCCTTGATACGACAGAATCTCGCCTGATGACTTTCTGATATTGGCAATAATCTGATATGACAGTCGCGGGTTATAGTGCTCGTCATCAATCTCCGGCGTACCTCCGCCATAGCGTTGTCGCCTGCCATTTCCGCCACGACCTTTTTTATACACCGGTTCTTTATGTTTCAGTGGCAACGGTCTGAACACCAGCCGGCTATGGTCTTGAATATCATTCTGCAAATAGCCAGATACCCACTCATAACCACTTTTCATTGTCTCTTTAGTAAACGGGTACTTTGATAATATTTCAATTTCTCCTGTTTCTAATTTTGATGTTCTCACCAGCCACTGCAGGGTTTCATCTGCTTTTAAATTAACAGGCAAATCAACTACAAACGGAATCTGTATTTTTAACGCCGATGATTGTGTTGTTTTCTTTACGCCCTGTTCAATACCGGAATGAGAGTCTACATATATAAATGAGTGGACTTTGTTACTCTCGGGATTGGCTGAACTGATAATATTTAATGGCTGTACTTCTGCTGCATGCGTATAAAAAAACCAGCCACTGCAAAGACCCAGATTCAGTGAGAGAAGAAATTTACAAAATAATAGCCGAATGAGATTCATAGAACATAAATTATAGACCAGCTATTTTATTTAACAATTTCAACGTCCATCCCCACTTGTAAACAGCCTGTTGAATCTGCAATCACATTCTGTCCAAAATATACTTTTGAGTCTTGCATCCGGTATGTGCGTAAGGTTTTAACCGGCTCTGCAGACCTTTTAGCCGTTACAGGATCAACAGAGGGAATGCTGCAGCGGCTGCATGGCTTAACTACACGCAGTGTAATGCCGCCTACTCTGATACATTCCCAGCTATCCTCTGCAAAGCTGTCGCTTCCTGAAATAACAATGTTTGGTCGAAACCTGCTCATCGCAACCGGCTGTCTCAGACGGCTATTTAAATCATCCAGCGAGGCCTGAGTAATCACAAGCAATGGAAAGCCATCACTAAAGCCGGTGATATCGCCTTTTTTTGCAAAATTTAAATCAACCTGCCTCACTTCGTCGTCAGGAAAAAAAACCAGCCGGCATGGTGTCTGTAAAAACTCACTGAAATAATTTGCCGCTCTATCACCACAGTCATGTGCCTGACAGACATCCCCCCATACCTTAACCCGTGTAACAGCATGTTTGTTAGCAAGCACATCAATTGGCTCAGCGCCCGGTCGCGTTATTCTCAGGCCAGTAGCCTGCACAGCGGCATTGATCAGGCACATTCGCGGGAACTGTCTTTGTGATAAAAACTCGCCTTTTTCATCGACCAGCATCCAGCGTCTGTCATGCTCAAAGCCAAAAGCATCAATCGCAGCCTTTGTAACCGCCACAGCAGCGGCGGATTTTAACGGGTGGATATATAATTCACTGACTTTCATCACAGCAATAAACCTTATTCTGATTTTTTAATATTATTCAGGATGCTTTTAAAGTATTCAAAGCCTTTTTCTCTGGCCAGCCTTATATTATTTCGCGGAATCTGTTCCGGCTGCGGATAACTGGAGAGGGCTTTTTCAAGACTGTGCTCTCTGATTAAATGCAGCATCGGGTACGGCGAACGGTTGGTATAATTCGCCGCATCATTTTCCGGCTCACCTTCAAAGCAGTAATCGGGGTGGAAATTAGCCAGCTGATAAACCCCTTCATAGCCCTGCATTTCCAGCAGCCGGTTTGCCAGCTCAACAAAATCCAGAAACGCTTCAAAATCTTTACACAGATTTGCATACACGATCAGTGTTGTTTCAATTTCCGCTTTCTCATCCAGCTGCTCGCACGCCCTGATTAACGCTTCCAGCGCATCTTCGATTTTCACTGTGTCCGACAGCACAAAATTCACCTGCCCGCTGTCATACTCCGGTTTAGCAAACGGGCAAAAATTATGGCCTATAACGATCTGTTCAAGCCACTGTTTAGTTTTCTCAATTTCGCTGTGCATGCTCATTTCCTGTCTGCTAAAAATTATTTATGCCATCGTCTTTCATATGCTGCATTTTCAGCGCGGATACACGGGCATAAAAAAAGCGGCCTCAGAATAATTTCCAAGTCCGCTTTTTTTACCGTATCACTGAGCAGTGATTAACCGAGCGACTTCACACCGGCAACCAGCTCACCAATCATTTTCTGCCCGTCGCCGTATAACATTTGCGTGTTATCGGCATAGAACAGGTGATTTTCAATACCTGAGAAACCGGCACCGCGACCACGCTTAATAACTATACAGTTTTGTGCACGATCTGCATCCAGAATTGGCATACCGTAAATCGGGCTGTCCGGATTACTGCGGGCAACCGGGTTAACCACGTCATTGGCACCAATCACCAGCGCCACTTCAGCGCTTGGGAATTCCGGATTAATGTCTTCAAGATCATAAATCTTGTCATAGTCTATGCCAGCTTCTGCTAACAACACATTCATATGTCCCGGCATACGACCGGCAACAGGGTGAATTGCGTACTTCACCTCAACGCCGCGCGCTTCTAATACCTTAGTCAGCTCTGCCAGCTTATGTTGCGCCTGCGCCACAGCCATACCGTAACCCGGAATAATAATAACCTTGCTGGCATACGCCATCATGATTGCCGCATCAGGCGCCTGAACTTCTTTCATGCTGCCTTCAACTTCTTCATCTGCTGCGCTGCCATCAGCTGAACCAAAGCTTGAGAATAATATATTAGAAATCGGACGGTTCATTGCTTTTGACATTAACTGCGTCAGCAGTGTACCCGATGCTCCAACCACCATACCGGCGATCATCATCGCGGCGTTTTGCAACACAAAACCTTCAAAGGCCACCGCTAAACCGGTCAAGGCATTAAACAATGAAATAACAACCGGCATATCGGCACCGCCAATTGGCAGTGTAAACATGATGCCGAAGATCAGGGTCAGCGCAAAGAAGATCAGCAAGTAAGTCGGATTAATGTCACCACTGATCGCCATGATGCCGCCCAGCGCTAACATACCAACAAACAACAACAGATTGATCATCATGTGCATGGGCAGACGCATGGTCTTATTGATCAGCCCCTGCAGTTTGGCAAACGCAATTGCAGAGCCAGAGAATGACACCGCACCAATAATTGCGCCCAATGTTGCCAGCACCAATACAGTTGTACCCGGTGCTGCACCGCCGGCGGCCACTTTCACTAATTCAACCGCCGCAATAGCTGCGGCGGCACCGCCACCCATACCGTTGTAGATAGCAATCATCTGCGGCATATCGGTCATTTCTACGCGCTTGGCCGTGACATAGGCAATCGCAGAGCCGACTAAAATAGCCAGCACAATCAGGATAACGTTAATGCTGCCGTGACTGTAAACAACCGGGTCACCAAACGTTGCCACGGTTGCGATAACCATAGCAACACCAGCCCAGACAATACCCTGACGCGCTGTTACCGGAGAACTCATTTGCTTCAAGCCGATGATAAAAACAGCGGCCGAAATGAAATAGACTATTTCGATTAATAGATCCACGAGTTAGTCTCCCTTCTTCGGTTGGAACATTTCAAGCATACGCACAGTGGCAATATAACCACCGACCGCATTACCTGCTGCTAATAAAACAGCGACGAAGCCAATTGCCATTTCAACCGGCGTTTCTGCGTGACCTAGTGCCACCATTGCACCAACTACCACGATACCGTGAATAAAGTTAGAGCCTGACATTAACGGCGTATGCAAAATAACAGGTACACGGCTGATGACTTCATAACCGGTAAACGCTGCTAACATAAAAATATAGAGTGCTGTAAAGCCTTCGATCATGACGGTGTCCCCTTATACATTTCAGCTTTGATTTCGCCTTCATGTGTTAAAACACATTTAGAGATAACATCATCTTCCCAGTTAAATACCAGCTCGGCATCTTCGCTAATAAAAGGAGAGATTAAATTAAAGATATTTTTTGAATACATTTCGCTGGCATGAACCGGCACCTGACTGGCAACGTTCAGTGGCGCATGTATCGTTACCCTGTCTTCAAACATGACGGTTTCACCCGGTTTGCTCAGCACACAGTTTCCGCCGCCTTCAGCCGCAAGATCCACCACAACCGAACCCACTTTCATGTTTTCAACCATGGCCTGGTCAATAATTTTCGGTGAAGGACGCCCGGGTATAGCCGCTGTTGAAACAACCACATCGGCCATTGAAATATGTTTTGCCAGTACATCGCGCTGCTGCTGTTTTTCATCATCAGTCAGTTCACGGGCATAACCGCCTTCGCCGTCAGCCGATACACCGGTATCAATAAACTTGGCACCTAATGACTCACACTGCTCTTTAGTCGCAGAACGCACGTCGTAGGCTTCCACTATCGCGCCCAGTCGTTTCGCTGTCGCGATGGCCTGTAAGCCGGCGACACCGGCACCGATAATAACCACACGGGCGGGTCGAATCGTACCGGCTGCAGTAGTGAGCATCGGGAAGAAAACACTGGCCAGATCGGCACCCATCAGTACACCTTTATAACCGGCGATGGCTGCCTGCGAAGACAATGCATCCATAGACTGAGCACGAGAGATACGCGGCACCAGCTCCATTGAAAAAGAAGTGATTTTCTTTTCATTCATCTTTTTCATCATGTCGGCATTTTTATGCGGCGCCATAAAACCAACGACAACCGCACCGTCGTTCATTTTATCCAGTTCTTCAAGCGTGGGAGGTGCCACTTTAAAAATCATGTCTGCATTTTTGTAAAGCTCGTCAGCACTGGCGACAATCTTCACATCTTCAAACTGCTCATCAGAAAAGTGAGAGCTGATCGCAGCCCCTTTTTCCATTGAAATCTCGACACCCATCTTGATCAGACGCTGTGCTATCCCCGGCTCCAGCGCAATACGGCGCTCACCCGGTACAATCTCATTCGGCACTGCCAAACGTATCGCCATTATCTTTCTCCACTCTTAACGAAGTGTATGTGTTACTTAAACAAAGCCAGTCAGCAGTGTATTATTAACACTGCCGGTAAGCCTACAAAATGAGGCGTATGTTACAGGAATTGAGACCTTGTTTGAACACAGAGTGTCGTTATATCAGCATAAAAACCCGGCTTTTCAGCTAAAACCGATTGAAATATCTAATCGGCATGATCGAATATCGCTATATAGACGAGTTTTCGCTTGAATTACCTCTATCTTGGGATACACTGAGCCCCCAATAACAATAACGACTTTCGCATTCAACTTAATAAACAATGGCCAAAAAGAAACAACAGCATAAACACGGTATTCAGCAACGATTAGGTATTTTACTGGTCAATCTGGGCACACCAGATGAGCCAACGGCCAAATCGGTTCGTAAATACCTTGCACAATTTCTGCGTGATACCCGCGTCATTGAAATACCCCGCCTGATCTGGTGGCCAATTCTATACCTGATTATTCTGGTTACCCGGCCTAAAGCAAGCGCAGAAAAGTATAAAAAAATATGGACGGAGCAAGGCTCCCCCTTAATGCATTACAGCCGTCGTCAGGCACAGTTTGTAGAAAAAGTACTGAGCAATAAATTTAGCGGCCCTATTAATGTCGGTCTGGCCATGACCTATGGCAACCCAAGCATCAAGTCAGAGCTGGAACAAATGCGTAAATCAGGTGTGCAACGACTGCTGGTTTTACCCCTGTACCCGCAATACTCCGCCACCAGCACAGCCGCTGTCTTTGATCAGGTAACCCGCATCTTCCGCTCATGGCGCTGGATTCCGGAACTGCGCTTTATCCACAGTTACCACGACCACAAGTTATATATCGACGCTCTGGTAAAAAGCATCAAACTGAACTGGGAAAAAAACAAACCCGGCGATATTCTGATATTTTCATTCCATGGTATACCACAGCGCAACTTTGAACTGGGTGATCCGTACTTCTGTCAGTGTCATAAAACAGCCCGCCTTGTGGCTGACCAGCTTGAGCTGCCTGATCATCGCTGGCAGGTAGTCTTTCAGTCACGTTTTGGCCGCACCAAATGGCTGCAGCCTTATTGTGCTGAGACCATGGCAGAGCTGCCAAAACTCGGGCGCAAAAACATTGATGTTATTTGCCCCGGCTTCGCCTCCGACTGCCTTGAAACGCTTGAAGAAATCAATATGGAAAACAAGGAGATCTTCATGCGTGCCGGCGGACAGTCTTTTAACTATATTCCCGCTTTAAATGACAGCCCTGCCCATATGCAGGCTCTGTGCACACTCATTTCACAGCATACTTTTGGCTGGCCAGAAACCCTGCAAAGTTACGACGCAGGCAAAGCCGCCGTTGAAGCCAAAGAAAGCCGTGAACATGCCATCGCTCTGGGTGCGGAAAGATAAGCCATAACGAAATCAATATCACTGTGAAAATCAGGCTGAATAAAAACAACCTGAAAACAGCGGTGTTGTATTTCTTCATTTTTATTTTAATCGTCTTTTTATTCGTCGGTGGTGAGTCGCAACAAAAGCACCGTCTGATTAAAGATATCTGGGACAGCGGTCATCTGATATTATTTGGCCTGCTAAGCTTTAGCTACTTTTCCCGCCCGCGTGCAGCCAGTCGTACTCTATTCTACAAAATCATTTTCACCACACTGGTTTGTCTGGTCGCCGGTACTGGCATTGAACTGATTCAGCTGTTCACCCACAGGGAATTTTCTCGCAGCGATATCGTTAATGATCTCATTGGCGGTTATCTCGGCTTGCTCACGCTTTTGCTCATTAATAAGCAGTCATCATTAAAAATAAAAGCTGTTGCTTTTCTGTTCCTGATTATTTTTATCGCCCTTGGTTTGAGAAATATGGGTAAACACCTGACAGATGAGTTTGTCATGCGTCAGCAGTTTCCGCTTCTGGCCGGTTTTGAAACACAGCTTGAAATGTCTCGCTGGGACAGCAACTTAACCAACATTAAACGTTCAACCAGATTCGTTAAATCCGGCAATTATTCTCTCAAGGTCGACTTTTTACCCGGACGCTATCCCAACATATCATTAAAACATTTTAAGAATAACTGGTCTGGCTATCACAAACTGACTTACTCAGTTTATAACCCTTCCCTGCAAAGCCTTAACTTTGAAATGAAAGTGTATGACTACCAGCATACTCGTACCAGTCGACGCTATAATGACAGATTTAATCAGTCTGTCACACTGGCTCCGGGCTGGAATACGATTGAAACCCCGCTGCAAGCCATTATCAGCACCCCCAAAAATCGTTCAATGAATATTCATCAGATAAAAGGCTTCAGTCTGTTTACCGATAAACTGGCACAACCCGTCACTGTTTATATTGATGACATTCATCTTTCATAACCCGGCTTTTGCACCTGCATATTATTCAAGCAAGCCCCTCATCATAGCCACAGCCTGTGCTTCATAACCGGCACCGAATAAATTGAAATGATTGAGAATATGATAGAGGTTGTAAATAGTTTTGCGTTTTTCATAACCTGACTCGAGCGGCCATACCTCGGCATAAGCTGTATAAAACTGCTGGCTAAAACCGCCAAACAGTTTTGTCATAGCGATATCACATTCACGGTCACCGTAATAAAAAGCCGGGTCAAAAATAACCGCTTCACCGCTGCTTAAGGCGGCAAAATTCCCGCTCCATAAATCCCCGTGCAGCATCGATGCCTGCGGCTGATAACCTGCAAAAAACTCATCAAGGCAGTCACTCAGCCGCTCCCCCTGTTTTAATAATTCACGGCTGCAGGCATTTTTTTCAGCCAGCTGCAGCTGAAAACCCAGCCGCTCTGTGCGCCAAAAATCCAGCCAGTCCTTGCTTTGATTATTTTTTTGCTGTGTTGATCCGATCACATTAGACCGGTGCCAGCCAAATGTGGCCGCGCTGTTTCTGTGCATAGCCGCCAGTTGTCTGGCAAACACCGTCATATCAGCCGAGCCGGTGAGGTCTAAAAATTCCAGCACCAGATAACTGTAGTTACCCTCCGTCCCATAGCAAAGTGCCTGTGGTACCCTTACCGTATTAGTGGCGGCCATTTCATTTAATGCCTGTGCTTCAGTGGCAAACATATCAATCAATGAAGCCGTATTGGTTTTCACAAACCAGTCTTTTTTGCCATCGCTTATTTTATAGGCACTGTTAATACAACCACCACCAATCTCCTGTTGCTTAGTGATTTTATACGGGCTTGCAGTATGCTCTGCAATTGCTTTTTCAACCCGGTACCAAAGACTCATTCAGTTTCCTTTTGTTATCAGACTTATTTAATGAGTAGCTTTATTATGCTTATCCGTTATCATTCTACCCATGAGCGGGTTAACTGATCAATTAAATACAGAAGATGTTCATCGTGTGGTTCAGCATTTTTATCTGCAGGCCCGACAACACCCCGTTATCGGCCATCACTTTGCTGGCATTGATGACTTTCGTTCGCATGAAGAAAAAATAACGGCCTTCTGGTGGCTGGCGCTGGGCGGAACAGTTGCCGAGCTGGCAAACGGTGCACCGGCTATTGATATGATTAACAAGCACATTGCTCTCGGCATTAATGCTAAGGATCTTGAACTGTGGCTAGGCTTATTTGAACAGACATTAGACGAAGAGATCCAAAGCACGCTGGCCAGCGCTTGGAAAGTTAAACTGCGAGAGATTGCAGCGCACTTGAAGAAACTGGCGATAGATAAAGAAGCGGGCGGGATACAGATTAAAGAAGCGGAAAAATAACCGTTTGCCGTTTGCCGTTTGCCGTTTGCCGTTTGCCGTTTGCCGTTTGCCGTTTGCCGTTTGCCGTTTGCCGGAATTATTGTTCTTTACTGCACACTAGCAAGCGTAAACCGAACACAAGCAAATATTGATGTTTATCTGTCTTTTTTAATAGAATTTCCGATCTTTACGACGACGCCCGGCCTGCTGCACGATAACGCCTTTAATGGCTGATATACCCTCTATTTCAACCGTTTCATAAAGATCATTTAACGGCACCAGATACAGCTTGTCATTGTGGATGCGTAACTGGCGAAAGGTGTTTTCACCATTGACTTCGGCCATCACATAGCACTCATCCCGCACCACGCCTTCCGGGTCGATAACGATAATGCACTCATGCATAAATTCAGGCTGCATACTGTCGCCCAGCACCTGCAATGCAAAGGGTGCCGCCGCACTGCAACCACTCGCTTCGCCTTCCGGCCAGCCTTCGCTCGCCGCACTGGCAGAACCGCAACCACCTGATTCGCAACCTGACATATCCATAACCTGTATACGCTATATTAGAAGAAGGAATTATACGCAATAAATAGTCGCTTATCACCCGTCAGAATAAAGGTATTTGTCATTTCGCGAAAAATACCGTCTGGTTTATACTGCTCTTATAATCAAAAATTTTAATAATCCACCTCCGCTAGCCTCCCCTGAAATGCCATGTTATTGTCGTCAGCGAAAGCCATCACCAGCCCCTCATGGCTTTCAGAGTAGTGATGAATGTCACCACACTAGCGAACTATTCAGTCGTTTATAACCTCATAAAATATCTCAATTATCCTTTCCCTGTTACGTTTCCCATAATGGAGCTGCTTTAAGACCTGATATAGCATCAGGCTGCGGTCAATCTTGTTAAGTAAAGCCTTCAGTCTGGGCTATACCCAATAATGACCAATCTGATGACAGTGTTATTTGCCTGTAACAATAACAGGCTAACTGATCATCGGGCCGTGAAAGCATCGGCAAGCACAAATACAACAAAAGGCTGTTTAAACAGCCTGTTATTCGTAGCGGTAATAGTTACCGCTACTTTTTTTAAAAAATATGAATATACAATGATTTAGCATTGATCTGCTACAAGTCGTGCTGAATACACAGTTTTCGATCAGAGCTGCATCTCAGGCAGCCAATATAAAAACTAAGCAGTAAGAACTGCACAGCAATGGAGTTAAACGATGAGTATTAAAAATGCATTTTATGCACAGTCCGGTGGTGTAACAGCCGTGATCAACGCCTCAGCCTGCGGCGTTATTGAAACCGCGCGTAAAAACAAAGATAAGATCGGCACAGTTTACGCGGGTCGTAACGGCATTATTGGCGCCCTGGAAGAAGATTTAATCGATACCGACTTAGAATCAGCAGCCGATATTGCTGCGCTAAAACATACGCCATCGGGTGGTTTTGGTTCATGCCGCTTTAAACTCAAAAGCCTGGAAGATAACAAAGCCGAATATGAGCGTTTAATCGAAGTTTTTAAGGCTCATAATATTGGCTATTTTTTCTATAACGGCGGCGGTGATTCGGCTGACACTTGCTACAAAGTGTCGCAGCTTTCTGAAAAGATGGGTTACCCGGTGCAGGCTATTCATGTACCTAAAACAGTTGATAACGATCTGCCTATTACCGATAACTGCCCGGGATTTGGCTCTGTGGCTAAGTACATTGCTGTGTCTGCGCTTGAAGCCTCTTATGATGTTCGCTCAATGTGCAAAACTTCCACCAAAATTTTCGTACTGGAAGTCATGGGTCGCCATGCAGGCTGGATTGCAGCGGCCGGTGGTCTAATCGAAGACGAAGGCATACCAGTGGTTATTCTGTTCCCTGAAGTAGAATTTAATCAGGAAAAGTTCATGGCCAATGTTAAAGCAAAAGTCGAACAACACGGTTTCTGCACGATTGTTGTTTCTGAAGGCACACACTGGCCTGATGGCAAGTTCCTTGCTGAACAGGGCACGCGTGACTCTTTCGGTCATGCTCAGTTAGGCGGTGCCGCACCGGTTGTTGCTAATCTAATCAAAGAATCTCTGGGCTATAAATTCCACTGGGCTGTTGCCGATTATCTGCAACGTGCCGCACGTCATTTGGCATCGCGCTCAGATGTTGAGCAGGCTTACGCACTGGGAGAAAAGGCGGTTGAATTTGCGCTGGAAGGAGATAACTCCATCATGCCAACGGTTAACCGCCTGTCTAACAACCCTTACACCTGGGAAATTGGCAAAGCACCTTTAGCAGAAGTGGCTAATGTTGAGAAAATGATGCCCATGGATTTCATCACTGATGATGGGTTTGGCATTACTCAGGCCTGTAAAGATTATCTGTACCCGCTGATTGAAGGAGAGGCATACCCGCCTTACAAAGCCAATGGCATGCCAGACTACGTGACATTAAAACTGCAGTCTGTTGGCAAAAAGCTCGAAATCTTTACGGTTTAGACCTAAATGGCTCGACTCAATTCGTGTATCAGCAAATGGCGGTCGCTTAGCTGCAGTCGCTCGATAGCAATACATGGACGCCGGTACAGGCCAGTAAAATGACACTTGACAGTACAAACGGATTAATTGCTATGCACCTTAAGCTCGCTAGCGGGTATAATCGCTGCGCCGCCAAAATGGTGCCTGGTAAAATTAACCGCAATAGCAGCAAGCTTGCTGCCACACGGTTAATTCATAACCAGAACCCTGATGAGCAACGGCTAATTAAGCCTGCCGTCGAGTTTACGAGTGCTTTTACAATATAATCAAAACAAAAAATCAGACTCAAATGTCTGATTTTTTTTGACTGACGAAAGGAGAAATACAGATGCGTGTTATTTTATTAGGCGGCCCGGGTGCAGGCAAAGGCACACAAGCAAATTACATGAAGGAACAGTACGACATTCCACAAATCTCTACCGGTGATATGTTACGTGCCGCTGTAAAAGCCGGAACAGCACTAGGCATTGAAGCTAAAAAAGTGATGGATGCAGGCGGCCTGATCTCTGATGATATTATCATGGGCTTAATCAAAGAGCGCGTTAAAGAAGATGACTGTAAAAACGGTTATTTGTTTGATGGCTTTCCGCGTACACTGGTTCAGGCCGACGCACTGAAAGCGGAAGGCATTGCGATTGATGCGGTGGTAGAAATTGATGTCGACGATGCTGAAATTATTAAACGCATGAGCGGTCGACGGGTACACGTTGCTTCTGGCCGTACTTACCACATTGTTTTTAATCCGCCCAAAGTAGCAGGCAAAGACGATGAGACCGGTGAAGATCTGATCCAGCGCGATGATGACCAGGAAGCGGTGGTTAAAAACCGGCTGGAAATTTATCACCAGCAGACCGAGCCATTGATTAATTACTACAGCAAAATGGACGGCATCAAATACGTAAAAATTAACGGGATTGGTAAGGTAGAAGAAATCCGCGAACAGATATTTCAAGGCCTGGCTTAATACTTGTTTTGCTCTCGCCATCAGGCGGGAGCATCTTACGCCCTCAAAGCTTCAGCCTCACTGCATCTTTCACTTAATTATCCGGTCTAAAAGTCATTAAAGTGATTGTTATTACCATCATAAAAATGCTCAGGTATTTTCATTATCAGCTACCTTCACAAAAGCTATATTAGCAAATACTGCCCGATACTTTTCTTAAAAACGGTGTTTGAAAATCTGCATTCATTTTTCTTTTCAGGGCTTAAACAAACTATATAAGAAACGTCCCGCAACAGGAAATCACATCAAGCTTCATACCGGTAAAATCAAAACACCGTATGTACCCCACAGGTTCTGTTATAAATATCAATACTTAAATATTCTTATCTGTTGATATACATCATTAGATTATAACAAACTTTACCGCATTACTTTTTCATAGCCACATATAAAAAAAATCATTAGAAAACAACTTTCATTTGTCACTCGTCAGGTGTAATTTGCATAGTCTGATAAAGCGTTTCAACGATCTACCGAAGGGATAACAATCATTGGCTGCCAGCTGTATGGCTTCCGTGCAATTGTATTCCCGCTATTAAAATAATAAGGAGGGCTACAATGACCGCACTGACTTTCAGTTTGCTTTGCGCAAGCATCGCCATTATCTATGGCATAGTTTCAACTTTTAGCATCATGAAAAAAGCCGAAGGCAATGAAGAGATGCAACGCATCTCCGGCGCCGTGCGTGAAGGCGCCATCGCTTATCTGTCGCGCCAGTACACCACGATTGGAATAGTAGGTATCATACTATTTGTTATCATGGGTTTTGCACTTGGCTGGGCATCAGCAATCGGCTTTGCCATCGGTGCCATACTTTCCGGTGCTGCCGGTTATATCGGCATGCACGTTTCGGTACGCTCAAATTCAAGAACCGCTGAAGCAGCGAGACAAGGCATTAACCCTGCCTTACAGGTTGCCTTCAAAGGCGGCGCTATCACCGGCATGCTGGTGGTTGGATTAGGCCTGCTCGGTGTTGCCGGCTATTATGCCGTTTTAAGTAATATGGGCATATCACAGGACAAGGCACTACATGCTCTGGTTGGTCTGGCCTTTGGCGGCTCACTCATTTCAATCTTTGCCCGTTTAGGCGGTGGTATCTTCACTAAAGGTGCCGATGTTGGCGCTGACATTGTCGGTAAGGTAGAAGCCGGCATTCCGGAAGACGATCTTCGCAACCCTGCCTGCATTGCAGACAATGTTGGTGACAACGTGGGTGACTGTGCCGGTATGGCTGCCGACCTGTTTGAAACATACGCGGTAACCATCATCGCAACTATGTTATTAGGTGGTTTGTTATTAAAAGATGTCGGTGAGCTCGCCGTGACCTACCCATTAGTTCTGGGTGGTGTTTCCATCATAGCGTCAATCATTGGCACATTCTTTGTTAAAACATCTGATGGCACAAAAATCATGAACGCTCTTTACAAGGGCACTGTCGTCTCAGCTGTTATTTCGGCAGTGGCCTTTTATTTTGTCACCAACCAGATGATGGGGGCAGTTAGTTTGCAACTGGCAAACGGCAACACTGTCGGTGCGACTGAATTTTATTATGCGGCACTGATTGGACTGGCTCTGACTGTCGCCATGATTGTCATAACCGAGTATTACACCGCCACTAAATATGCACCGGTAAGACACATTGCCGCGGCCTCCACCACCGGTGACGGCACAAATGTTATCGCCGGCTTAGGTGTGTCGATGAGATCAACCGCACTGCCTGTGCTGGCAGTCTGTGCATCCATCTGGGGAGCCCATCATCTGGCTGGTTTATACGGTATTGCCATCGCCGCAACAGCCATGCTGTCAATGACCGGTATTATCGTTGCGCTGGATGCTTACGGCCCGATCACAGATAACGCTGGCGGTATCGCTGAAATGGCCAACCTGCCGGAAGACGTACGTGAAACCACTGATGCACTGGATGCAGTAGGCAACACAACCAAAGCCGTTACCAAAGGCTATGCCATTGGCTCAGCTGGTCTTGCAACACTGGTACTGTTCGCTGATTTCACTAACACATTAAGCGCCGCCGGGCATGCCGTGTCGTTTGATTTATCAAACCACATGGTCATTATCGGCCTGTTTATTGGCGGACTTATTCCCTATCTGTTCGGTGCAATGGCAATGGAAGCCGTTGGCCGTGCCGCCGGTGACATTGTCAACGAAGTGCGCCGCCAGTTCAGAGAAATGCCGGGTATTATGGATCGCACACAAAAGCCTGACTACTCTAAAGCGGTTGATATGTTAACCAAAGCGGCGATCAAGGAAATGATTATTCCTTCTTTGCTACCGGTAGCCGTACCCATTATCGTTGGTCTGACATTAGGTGCCGAAGCACTTGGCGGGGTATTAATCGGTACGATTGTTACCGGCTTGTTCGTTGCTATTTCTATGACCACAGGTGGTGGTGCATGGGATAATGCGAAGAAGTACATCGAAGACGGCAACCATGGTGGTAAAGGCTCTGATGCGCATAAAGCAGCGGTAACCGGTGATACCGTGGGTGATCCGTACAAAGATACAGCAGGTCCTGCGATCAACCCGTTAATTAAGATCATGAATATCGTGGCACTGCTACTGGTGCCATTGCTATAGTCTGATCAGAGCAAGACAAAAAAGGCGTGGTAGTTTCACGCCTTTTTTTATAACCGCTGGTTTTTATTTTTTGTGTTTTTGTTTCTAATAGCGATTGATACGCTAATTATTTCTCCCAGTACCACTCCATAAAAAGCCCCAAATAACATACCACTATTACCTTTTAGCAAGTAGCCTATGAACCCAGCTATCATGCCACCGCCAATAATCCCTGATAAGTGATATTTAATATGCACTGCGCACCTCGTTTTTATTTTAATCATTACACCATACCCGGCTTATACAGTACTAACAAACATTAATAATACTGAAAGCAAAACAGAATCACCTGCACTCTTTTACTAGTAAAAACTAATACAGGCTTTATAATATTACGGGATACAGTACAGGACCCTCTGTTGTCGCTATCTACCATTAACCCTACTACAAGCACCCTTAAATGACGTTTAAGCCTGCAACCATCATAATCAGCGGATTTACACTGGTCATTTGCATGATCATAATCTTCCTGGTCGTCAGTTTGTACCAGCTCAATAGTACTCGACAAGCCCTGGAATTCGAAATCAAGACCGAATCCATGCATATCTCTGCCACCAATTCTTTATTAGAGATCGATAACAAGCGATCCATTTTAATACTCAACATCTTACAAGCTGATGAGCCTTTTGCTCAGGATGAAGTCATTCAGCAATTTTACAATCAGGGTGAGGAGTTTATAAAAATACGCCAAACGCTCTTAGACTCCCGACTGAGCGATTTTGAAATTCAGCTTTTAGCAAATCATCAACGGGATGCAGAAAACGTTGCCGCCAGTCAGCACCAAATCATTAAGCTTATATCTGAAGGCCGCTATGAACCGGCTCACCATATATACATGACACAGGCATTACCTAAGCAGCAAAATAACAATAGTCACCTTAATCTTTTATCGCAATATCAGCATCACGAAATTGATATGTTTTTAAGTAGTCTGACAAAAAAGCAAAATGATATCTATTTAATTATCTTAGCCGGCAGTATTTTTCTTATCATTCTCTGTATTTTGATTGCCCTGTTTATTTATCGTAAGCTGTCTTCTAATATATATGAAATTCAGCAGGCGCGTGATGAGTTAACCAGTAGCCTGGCAGAAACCAGAGATCTGCAATACGCACTTGATCAGCATGCCATCGTCAGCATATCAGACACCAGCGGTAAGATTACATATGTTAATGAGAAGTTCTGTGAAGTCAGTCAGTACAGTGAAGCTGAATTAATCGGCAAGCATCATAATATTATTAATTCAGGTTATCACCAGGAAGCTTTTTTTCATGAGATATGGACAACTATTTTATCCGGTAAAACATGGAATGGAGAGATCCGTAACCGGAAAAAAGACGGCCAGTATTACTGGGTCGAAACCAGCATTATACCTTTCCTTGACAATGACAATAAGCCGTACCAGTACATTGCCATTCGCACGGAAATAACCCATATAAAAGCAATAGAAAAAGAACTGCTGTTTACTTTAGAACAACTTGCTGTTGAAGCTCATCGCGCACAGGAGTCCAATACTTTAAAAGATTCTATAATTTCCACAATGACTCATGAGTTAAGAACACCGCTAAATTCCATACTGGGTTTTTCGCAGTTGTTGTTAATGGAAAAGAGCATGTTCTCCGATATACAAACAGATAATATTGAATGCATCATCAACAGTGGCAAAGAGTTACTTGCGAATATTGACAACATCATGCTTTATAGCACATTAAAGAGCAATTCATTAGCTCTGCAACTCTGCGAAACTGATGTCAGCGGCACCATTCATTCTGCGATCAATAGCATAACCAGTAAGCAAAATGCGCTTACTATTACTCCGCAACTACAAACAACCAATCAGCCAACTTGCATACGTGCCGATAACATCCTTCTTCGCAAGGCACTTGAGTACGTTATTGATAACGCCATTAAGTTCACCCGTAAAGGTCATATCAAAATTAATTATTATGACATTGCCAGAAACACAGCCATTCCGGGGCATCACAAAAACTCAAACACAGACCTTGTTTTAATCACTATTGAAGACACCGGTGTTGGCATTAGTCCTGAGAAGAGTCAGATAATCTTTGATGATTTCAGACAGGCTGATGAAAAAGTTAGCCGCTACTTTGAAGGAATGGGAATCGGTTTAAGCCTTGCTAAGAGCATCATCAACCTGCATAAAGGCGAAATATGGCTAACCAGTGAACTCGAAAAAGGTACCACGGTTTATATTACGATCCCTAAGAAGCTCGACGCTTAAACGGCAGATTTTTCTGCACGCCAATACAATCTTATGTCAGGCGACTCTGGCAATAATTATCACAAAAACTCTAGTCATAAAAAAAGCGTCGCTAATGCGACGCTTTTTCAGATACAAAATTCAGCTAATAAACTAGCTGATGCTCCTGTAATAGTCCATCAGTATCTGTGCTACCTCAGGGCGTGAAAATTCCTTTGGCGGCGCAATACCATTGCCTAATAATTCACGAACCTTTGTGCCTGATAATAATACAAAATCTTCCTTGCTATGATCAGGTGCTTCGCACATCATCACAACCTTATCCAGCTTCTTAGAGTAAGCCGTGTGGTCTGCACGGAAGATTTCGATATCCAGTGCACCAGCAGGAACCTGGTCATCAAAAATAGTTTGTGCATCAAAGGCACCATAGTGATCACCCACACCAGCATGATCGCGACCAATGATAAAGTGCGTTGCGCCCATATTTTGACGGAATACTGCGTGTAATACGGCTTCACGCGGGCCGGCATATAACATGTCAAAACCGTAACCGGTTACCATCGCGCTGTTTTCAGGAAAGTACAGTTCA
This sequence comes from Gammaproteobacteria bacterium, assembly GCA_029882215.1. Classification (GTDB taxonomy): domain Bacteria; phylum Pseudomonadota; class Gammaproteobacteria; order SZUA-229; family SZUA-229; genus JAUVDT01. The sequence goes on from JAOULC010000016.1 coordinate 60,316, forward strand.
ACCATTTTACGAATCGCTGCATCGCGAACCGGTGCAGGAATGTCACCCGCTTTTAGCTTACCCAGCAGCATATGGATTACCAGGCCATCACAACCTAAACGTTCCATGGCCATATGACACAGTTCTTCGTGTGCCAGATGCATCGGATTACGCGTCTGGAAAGCCACAATTTTTTTCCAGCCACGCTCTGCAATTTCATTTCTGATTTCAACAGCCGTGCGGAATGTATCTGGGAATTCAGTCTGGAAGTATGAAAAGTTCAGTACTTTAATCGGACCCGACAATATAACATTACCCTGTGCATTAAACGCATCGACTCCGGGGTGTGCTTCATCAGGACTTGCTGCGTAAACCTTATCGGCAATCAGTTTTTTCTCATCTGCCGTTAATGTTTCAACCGCTTCCACATCCATCACAGCGACCACAGGGTTACCTTCAACATTCGGATCTTTGAGTGCTATGCGGTCACCGGCTTTAATACTGCCCGCATCATCAAGCAGATTTAAAACCGGTGTTGGCCAAAACAAACCCGATGTTGTTTTCATGCTTTCAGCAACACTGATTGCGTCTGCCTTATTCATATAGCCTGTCAGGGGGTTGAAATAACCACCACCCAGCATCACTGCATTGGCTGCTGCGGCCGAACTCACTACAATTGAGGCCAGGCCTTCTGCTTCTTTTTGTAAGGCTTCATTTTCAGCTGTATCGTAAACAAATAATGGATTCAGCTCATCTGAGCCATGTGGACGAATCATGTGTATCTCCTAAGATTTTCTTCTATATTTATTATTTAGTTTTGCTGCATCAAGCTACCACAAAACCACAAATTTTTTAGTGGGTCTATCATAATGCATAAAAAGCAATATGCTTATTCATATCATTAAGTCAATGATATGTTATTTTTATACGTACTGACATCTACAGTTTACATACGGATACTTCATACCAGAAGCATCCGGATTATGTGTGAACCTGTATAACACTTAGTCAATATCGACGTCTCTTAGTTGCTGTGCTGCCTCCTCCGGTGAAATAGTGCTGACGAACAGCCCTGAGCCTAATTCAAACCCCGTCGGTATCGACGTTCTTGGACATATCTCCAGATGCCAGTGGTAGCTGTCTTTACAGTCTTTATATTCATCTGCCCTGGGAATTGAATGCAAAAAGAAATTATATTGCGCGCCGCCAATCACCTTTTCCAGCCGGCTCATTGTTCGTTTAACAACCCTCGCCAAATCCTGCAAATCTTCCTGCGTGACTTTAGTAAAATCACTTTCATGGGTCAGCGGCATGATATGTACTTCCCACTCATACCGGCTGGCAAAGGGTTTGATCGCAACAAAACGTTCACCTTTCTCTACCACATACTGGCCTACATTGATTTTGCGCCTTACCTCACCCGACTGACGATCATATATCGTTGCCTCGTAGGTCAGTGCCTCATCAATCAGACTGCAAAATACACAGTGATTATGTTTACGGTAATATTGCTTTGAATGCTCCACCTCGTTAATCACATTCTCAGGTACCACTGGCATTGCGATAATCTGACTGTGTGTATGCGGAATACTGGCACCGGCCGCAGGACCAAAATTTTTAAATACCAGCGTATACTTCAAGCGCTCATCCGACTCATATAATTCACTCATGCGCTGACGATATGCCGCAAACAGCATTTGTAAATGCTCCTCACTCATTTCATATACTGAAATACCATGCTGATGGTGATCGATAATAACCTCATGCCGGCCATAACCACTGATAACCTGCTGCAGACCAAAATTAATGGCCGTCTCATCACTGTCATCACCCAGAATTGGAAACAAATTTTCGACTATCCGAACACTCCAGTTTTTTTCATTCGGAAAAGCCGCAATCGTCGCTGGCGTTTTTTCTTCATTGCCCTTACAAAAGGGGCAGGTTTCAACATGCTCACGCGTATCTCTTGGTACCACTTCTTCTTTTTTACGGGGACGCATGCCTCGCGCAGTTGCAACCAGTACTGACTCACTCGGTACTATCGGGTTAATTCTTATTTCGCGGACAGTCTCGTCAGCCATGAAGGTATCCTGCATAAGTTAGAAAGTTATAAATCTTGATAACGCTAAATTTACAGTAATACGCCTTAACTGAATAAACAAAAATGCTTATTTGAGCATAAAATTACATTGTTTGTAATATTTGAATATTATAAATAGATAATAGATGGTTGAATTATTTTTACCCTTAGCAAGATTAATCACCAAACTATTCACTTTAAAGAATATAATGATTTTAGTTATTGTAATCACCCAGCATAAAGTTAGAAAACAAAAAATAATCAATAACCGTTAGCTGCATTCAGACAACAAGAAACTCTCTCAGCCTTTACTAAACATGGATAAGAACAATATGCATAGCCCCGCTGTTAATTTAAATGTCGAAAATATTGAAGATTCAATTCAGACACTGACTGAGTTCGCTAATGAACCGCACTTGACCCCTTTAATAGCGATATTAGAAGCCTTGAAACAGGATATAAATAGTGAAGCGCTGCTGGCACAGCTTATTGATACATGGAGAAACCTTGGTATATATCAGGGCACTGTTTTAACTTATCTGCCTCATTTCTACACTCTGATTCCTGATGATATTTTTGGTGAGAACGGCTAAAGCCCGGAGCAACACAGTTACATTCACATAAAAAAAGCACGCTCAGAAAGCGTGCTTTTTTTCAGACTAAACCTGTATTTAGTCATGCTGCACGCCCCTTAGAGGTTTGTGCAACAAAAGCCTTAAGGCTTTTTAGGTGTCTGGTATGGTACTTCTTTCTGGAAGCTTTTCCATTCAGTCGTATAACCAATAACAAACTGACCAGGAACAACTTCTTTCTGTGTTGTTGTTACATACTCAGTTACGCCAGCTGGCACCTTAGGTCTGCAAAATTCAGCCATCTCAAAACTCCTCACTATTTTATTATATGTACGGGAAGAAAAAACAGTTATGCCAGCCCTTCCCACTAAGACTGACTAAAGTATACCCTTCTATCGCTTATAATGCGCCTTTTTTGCTATCACATGCCGCACGCCACCTTGTGGGTTTTCAACATCACCCTGATAACGCGGAATGATGTGGATGTGGACATGAAAAATACTCTGTCCTGCTGCCGGACCTATATTAACCCCAATATTATAACCATCTGGATGAAACTCCTCATCAATGTTTTTTTTCTCCTCATTAATAAGTTTCATGCAGGCTGTAATTTCTTCCGGCGTCAGCTCAAAAAAGCTGGCGACATGACGCCTGGGAATAACCAACGAGTGCCCCGGACTCACCCCATAGGTATCACGCGCACTATAAGCCAGCTCATTAGTAAGCGATACGCCCTGAGGGTCAGTACAAAATAAGCACGGGTTATTAGGGTCGCGTTTTTTTTCTATCTTTTCTTCAGATGACAAAACTTCAATACCATTATTTTATGTTCTGGCTGACTTTATTAGCCTGATCGCTCATATGACTAACTGTCATAATCTTACGGCTACAATTTCTAGTTATGCAATTATTCTTACACCTTTTCTTAAAAAAGCATAATCAATAGTTATTTAGCCACCCTAAAAAAACTTAATACAATAAATATTTTCTCTACACGCTATAATCAGGCGTTTTATTACTATTTTTTATCTACTATTTTTAAGGGGGCACTATCCGTGGCATCTAATAAAGGGCGCGCTTATTTCGGTATCTCAGGCTATCATTTTGATCCGAACCTGGTCACACAATTTATTGGCATTGAGCCCACCTCAACCAATAATGCCGGCATGCTCGGCAATCTGGATAAGCCGGTCATCAGCTCATGGGAGTTCTCAACCGCAATCATCACCTCCGATACTCAAGAGCTGGATATTTACAAACTCATCGACGATGAAATCCTTAAGAAAATAGAACCTTCTAAAGATAAAATCATCGAGATCTGTAAAAGCCATAACCTGTCGCCCAGAATCGGGGTCGTATTAACCTTATCAATTGATAAAGATGAAACGAAACCTGATGTCGGTTTTGGTGCACGCATCATCAGATTTTGTGCCGACATCGGTGCCTTTATTAACATCGACTACGAACTGTCTGAGCGGGTTTAGCCTTAGCGCCTTCTCTGTTTATGAGGAGGCGCCATATTCAGACTCAGCTGCTAACGGGCTCTGCCATTTTTCGCATCTTATTCATCTGCTCTTCACAATATTTTGCGCAGAGCGGTTGCAGCGCATGCGGAAAGCATTCTAGAATAATCTCGAACTCATCGGCGACTTCATCAGCCAGTATCACATCTTTGGTCAACTCAGCCATGACACTTTTAGCCGAGAACTTATTTACCCGGCATAGCACCGCATGATGAATGGGTAACTGCTGCTCCATGCATACGGTCAATGCGGTTTCATATGACCTGATAGCTTCTTCCAGTCGCTCGGGGTTTTCTTCAGACTCAGCCAGGTTATGCAGAACTGCACCCCGATTATTGTGGGTGGCGACGAGCTCTAGTGCGTGATTATCTGCATCGAACTCTGCCAGTGCATTTTTAAAAGACACCACCGACTTTTGAAAAGTACGGTTACCCTGCAGCAGCCTGCCATAAGCATGAAAGGTAGCACCCAACTGCAGCATGGTTAACGCCCATTCTTCCGGTGTTTCTTTGCGAGACCATATCAAAAGTGCATTAGTGTAAGCATCAACCGCACTATTTAATTTTTTTGCATCAGACTCCTGCCGCCCCAGTGCTTGTAGCGCAGTAGCCAGATTAGCCTGCGCAGATGCCCAGTCAAACGGCGTCTCTTGCTGGCTCAATTCTTCGAGCGCCTTGTTAAAACAGACAACCGCTTTTTCATAAAGTACAGCATCTCTTTGTTGCTGTCCTTGCGCAGCCAGTATATTGCCAAGCCGGTTTTGCATATCAGCCCAGTCAGTCGGTTGCTGCTGACGAAGCTCATCGGTCAGCAGACCCTCAAGCACCTCACTCAGAGGTTTGAGAATATTAGTACTGAAATGCTGTTGCTCGAAGTTACCCCGGGTATGGATAAAATTATCAGCCACTGTTGTCGAGGTATCAGGTACTGACAGGGCCGCTACTTCTTCACTTAACAGACCAAGTGAAGAGACAATTGCACGCTCAAGAGCCCGGTTATCAGGGTAAAATATGTAATTATCTGAGTATTTCATTCTGCACGTTCTAGTATCTGGTTCAGATCGGGATCTGCATCTACCGCACCGCCAAGATCGACCTCTTCATCTGTCGCCTCACGGATTGATAACACTTCTAATACAAACGTCACATCTCTGCCACATAACGGGTTATTCCCGTCAACCGTTAGTGTTTTGTCATCAAAACGCGTGACAATGAAACTTCTGGGTTCACCTTTTTCATTTTCCATGGTGATGGTCATACCAATTTCACGGAATTCTTCCGGTACGTTTTCAATATTATCGGTAAATACAAGAGACTCGTCACGCTCTCCATATAACAGCGTTGTGTCAACCGGCACCTCAATGATATCACCGACTTTTTTACCGTACAGGTGTTTGGTTACTTCTTCTGACATCACATCGTTGACACCATGAACATAACCCAGCGGATAATCTACTGTTACAAGAACATCGCCTGTTTTATCATCGACGACCTTATAATTTAGTTCAACGAATTTTTCGTCTTCAATTGTATCTGACATATCTAACTAAACCCTTTATTGCTAATACTTTTTAGATCTGCTTCTAATATTGGATTTTCAAACTGGACATTGTGACATTAATTTCTAGAAAAGGGTCGCACCAAATATCTTAACTTTTTCTTTCTCATAGCCAAGTACCAGTCGTCCCAGCCACTCACCCTTACTTTTTTTATTAATCACTTTATAAAGAACAGTGACGTGCTCGCCCCGGCGTATCATACCAAGGTAGGAATAATCTTCTGACAGATTTTTTGCCAGATCACTTCTGGCAAACTGCTTGCCCATTTCAACTTCGTTTGCACCCTTCATGAATGAAGCCGAGAAATTACGGGTAAATGCACCATAATTACCTTCATTCGAGTACTTAACCAAATCTGCCCACATTGGATGAGCCTGTTCTAAAATCTCTTCATCTGTGTTTTCAATAATATTCATTAAACGTCTCACGAAAATATATATGTAGTTTCTTTAAATTTGCCTCTGCTGAGACTAATACACTCTCACGAGAAAAAAAAGGACCAACACTATGCATGTCAGTCCTTTTTATTTCGCAAACTTATTAAAGGCTTGATTAATGGATACTTAACCAAGCCTTTATTTGCTAGTGGTGACCTTCTGCTTTCAGTTTAGCCAGGTCTTTGTCCTCGATGTCACCTACAAGGTGATACAGAGGCGCTTTTTCCATCGTGTACTCACCTGTTTTAGGATCACGACGAGAAACGGTTAATACATGCCAGTTCTCATCATCCAGTTTCATCGCATCACCACGGTAGTAGTAACCAGGCCAGCGCGTTTCCTTACGGAATAAGGTGTGCTGGAAGACACTTTCTGAAGTCAGGAAGCGATGCTTAAGCTCCCATGCACGTAACAGTTCATGAACATCAGAAGCAGCCACTTTATCCAGATCTTCACCCAGAATCGCCATTTTCTTCAGACCGATATGCAGAAGCTTATCGTTAGTCATGTAGTTAACACCAAAACCACCACAGTACTCATCCATCAGTTTCTGTAAACGATCCAGACCCTGACGCGGGTTAATGTAGTTAGGGTTAACTGTGCCGGCAACGATTTCATTACGGCCAACAGTGTAAGTTTCCATTGGCTTGTAGATCTCTTCCTTACGGCGAGCGATCTGAGCATCAGTAACACGAATGCCTTCTGCTTTACCATCGTCAATGTATTTACAAGCCGCTTTAGCCGCCAAACGACCTTCAGTGAAAGAGCCTGATGAGAATGCGTGAGGTGTACCACCTACCGCATCACCGGCACCAAACAGACCTTCAACAGTCGTCATACGGTTATAACCCCAGAAGTACTCATCTGGTGATACGTCTTCAGGACCTGAACACCAAGCACCACAACCTGTTGCGTGTGAGCCCATAACATATGGCTCAGAAGTTGTTAACTCAGGGTTTTCGTATTTAGGATCAACATCAGTTGCCGCCCAAAGTACCGCCTGACCTACTGTCATACCTAAGAAATTATGCCAGCCAATTTCCTCTAAATGCGGATCCTGGAAGGCTTCCATTGTAACCATGTGGATAGGCCCACGACCTGCATTCACCTCATTGATAATGGCATGGTTACGTAAACACGTTGGGATAGGACGATGCGTTGCATGCGACGCTTCCGGATCCAGGTACTCTTTACCAACGCGCTCTTGCAGCTCAGGGAACCATTTTGATTCGTACTCATCACCGTAAGCATTTTGCGTATAAGTTTTAAGGTGTAAGAAGTATGCGCCAACAGGGCCGTAACCGTCTTTGAAACGTGCTAATACGATACGATTTTCCATTTGCGTCATTTTCGCGCCCGCTTCGATCATCAGACCGTATGCAGAACCCGATGACCATGGTGCGTACCAAACACGACCTGCGCCTTCGCCCACTGAACGTGGCTTAAAGATATTAGAAGCACCACCGGCACCACAGATAACCGTCTTAGACTTAAATACGTGGTAGTTACCGGTACGCACATTAAAACCAACAGCGCCGGCAACGCGGTTTTCTTTAGACTCATCCATTAATAAATGAGTAACACAAACACGGTTGAATACTTTGTCAGCTGATTTTTTCGCCGCTTCAGCAACGATAGGCTTGTATGATTCACCGTGAATCATGATCTGCCAGCGACCTTCACGTAAGTACGCACCGGTCTTGGTGTTACGCATGATAGGCAGACCCCATTCTTCAAACTGGTGAACAGCCGAATCAACGTGACGCGCCATATCGAACGCTAAATCTTCACGAACCATACCCATTAAATCGATACGTGCATAACGTACATGATCTTCAGGATTGTTTTCGCCAAAACGTGTACCCATGTAGCAGTTAATCGCATATAAACCCTGCGCTACTGCACCGGAACGGTCAATGTTTGCTTTTTCAGCAATAACGATTTTCTTATCTTTACCCCAGTATCTAGCTTCAAAAGCAGCACCGGTACCACCAAGGCCCGCACCTGCAACAAGGATGTCGATATCGTCTTCAATAATTGTCTTGTAGCCCATTAGTAGTAAACCCCTTCTTTAATGTCCAAGCCATTTGATTCCAGTGTGTGTAAACCACCTTCATCCATACGAACATACTTAGGCTCGTTAAATAATAACTCGCTATTACGCATTTCGTCAGCTGGAGCTGCTTCGTTAGATAATTGCGGAATAAACTTGCCCCATGGCTTAGTTGTGATAGGTGCTAAAAGCTCCATATCTTTTTTGCCGTTACGGAACTTGATGCGCCATGCAATCGTGCCTTTTTCTTCATCACGATGTACACGCACTGAACTACCCAGCGGAGCAAAATCAGCATAACCACGAACATCAATCGCATGATGCGGGCAAGCTTTTACGCATGAGTAACATTCCCAACACATGTTTGGCTCAATATTGTAAGCACGGCGTAATGTCTTATCGATGTGCATGATGTCAGACGGGCAGATATCAACGCACTGTCCACAACCATCACATCGAGTCATATATACAAAAGTAGGCATAATATATTCTCTCTTTCTTAAATAATTGTTATTAGATTAAT
>JAOULC010000055.1 GCA_029882215.1 Gammaproteobacteria bacterium
AAACAAAAAAGCACGACGAACACAACGGGAAACACAATGGTAATAAGCAGTGGCGTCTAACGAGACCTGAACATAACGAGGACGGGGCATTGATCATCTCCTTGATCAGTTAATCCATTGATGAATAGAGTAATGGTGTGATGTATAGTTGTCAATTCTTAAAGTGGGTGTCCTGTTTGGTTGCTGTTTGGTTGTATCCAGGCACGGCGGTGTTCAAAGCTGTTGCCAGACGCTGAATCAACGCCACACAAAAAAGCACGACGAACACAACGGGAAACACAATGGTAATAAGCAGTGGCGTCTAACGAGATCTGAGCATAACGAGGACGGGGCATTGATCATCTCCTTGATCAGTTAATCCATTGATGAATAGAGTAATGGTGTGATGTATAGTTGTCAATTCTTAAGGTGGGTGTCCAGTTTGGTTTTGATGTATAGTTGTCAATTCTTAAGGTGGGTGTCCAGTTTGGTTGGGGTTTGCTCATCAAAATTTAAGATGGGTGTCAATCTAACTAGTATTAAATGTTATTTTTATTGAATTTTCATAATCGATAGAATTGAAAAAATGTTTAAAGTTTTTATCAATGTATTCTTGATCGAATTTATCTGATAGGTTTGTAATGTAATGTTCACCAAATATTCGATCAAAGGGTTTGAAGTTATATGAATATTTTTCATTATGCGAAATATTGCAGATTAGAGCAATGAATTGACAGAATTGGTTATTACCAATGTTTGTATATATGGGAAAAATGGCTATTCCAGTCATATTTACAGGAATGTTTCCATCCTGAATGTCAGCATTAAATTCAAGATCTATCACTTTTGAATTATTCAATGTATGAAATGAATTGATGGACGATTTATTCTGATATAGTGAATATAAACAAATTTGGTAATCATCATTTAGATTAAACGATCTGCAAATACTATAAGCTTGTGAAAATATATTGTATTCTGAGAGAATATCTTCAAAATCAATATCTGGTGTCATATCAGCGTGTATTCTTATGTTTTTTTCTTTTTTTGTATCAATTTCTATTGTTGTTTGACCTGAACCTTCTTTGAATATGAGTAAAACGCTGTAGAGTTTGTTTAATAGTGAAAGAGGATAATCTTTTGAATAATCAATTGTAAAGTTGAATTTCCCATTGCCTTTTTTTGGACTAAAGATCAAATCAAAATTTTCATGTTTTATTCTATATTTCAAATGACCTTCTGGCATGTCTTCAAGAATCATTGGAGTAAAAAATTTGGCATCAAAAGTTATTGGTTTTGAATATAAGCTTTCCTTGAATCTTATGGTTATCTCTTGATGTTTACTTTCGATTGAGATATGTCCCTTGTCAAAGAATATGTCAGGATTGTCGCACTTTATACCGAATCTATTATTAAATATGCGAGTGTTTTTTACATTTATTTTATGTTTTAAACCAAGAGATAAGTCGATTATATTAGCTAAAGGATCGGGGGAGGTTATTTCGAATTTTATTTCGGATTTTGAGTTTTCATAGCCTGATGTCTTTAGTATTGAATTTTTATTATATATATATTGAGTCATGCCTTCTGAAACATGGGTTTCAATTATTTTTTTCAAAACTTTTCCATTAATTAGCGGTAACTGATCCGTTTCTTCAAAATTTATTGTTAAAGTGCTTTTATTTAATTTATGTCCTTTGTTTTGGATGTCTAAAGATCTGATTCTTTTTAGGGTTCTTGAAATTAAGGTGTTGTCTATAGGGATCATGTACATGCTTTGTACAGAGTCATTATTATCAAACTGAAGTAAGCAAATAAATACTGGCATTTGAGTCATAATCAGTCGATGCATTACGCTCAATGATATAGTAACCTTTCTTTCTTTTTTGTTTGTTGATTTAACTTGTATTTTACATTCAATGGGAGGGGAAGTGTTATCTATCCTACTAATAGAGCAGGCCGGCTTAGTTGGGAATTCAATAAAAAAATCCCATCCCGTTCTATCTCTTACGGATTCATTAATAATTATGTCGGCTTGAGAACATAATAATTTGAATGTATCTTCACCAATTGACCCTATATCTTTCATATGTGTTGAGTGATCCTGAACAGTATTAATAAATTAATTTATAAGTAAGTGTTATGTAAGAAAAGGGAGTCATTTTTAATATTTTGTGTTCTGGAGAGTTTTAATTAAATTTATACTTTTAACTACATATTCATTATTAGGCTCAATGGATTTCCAGAATTGTAGCTTTCCTAATATTCGTTCTATGTATAGAGGGTCATGCCTATTTAAATGATTCGTGTGCTCAAAAAAACCTCTTGTACTTAGGTAATGAACTTCTTGTCTTAATTTACGCTTTGTTGATCTTGGTAGCTTAAGCTCGTTATTACTAATTGATATCCCAGTGACTATTTTTTTTCCTTTACCTCGAATTAATATCGTTTTTTCTTTATTAGCTATAAACCCTTCGTCTTCAATAATGCTGTATATGTATTCAATGAGCTTTATAGGGATATGTTTTCCAGATACGCATATATCATCTGCATATCTAGTATATTTTAAAGAAAATTTAGCTGACAATCCATTAACTCTATTGTCTAGTCGCTTCAAAATAATATTGCTTAAATAAGGTGAGGTTGATGCACCTTGAGGTAGGGAATTATCTAGGCAACAAACTCTCGCTAACATGTACGCTATATGGTTAGGGTATCCACAATTTTGGAAGACAGCAATTACTCTATTTATTGGAATGGATGGAAAAAAGTCTTTTATATCAATCTTGAGTAGGTGACTATTCCCCAAATGCTCGGTTGCATTTGTAATGATCGATTTATTTTCAATATATCCATGTGAAAATGCAGATAGTTTTATATTTTTAAGGATGTTTGAAAGAATCCAATGTTGTATATCGAGTAGAGCTGGGTATGGTGATGATATATTTCTATGGCCGCCTCTTTTTTTTGGGATGTTAAAGCTTCTATAAAAATATTCTGTTGAATTTATAATATTACTTAAGATTTGAGTATTAATGTTAACTATATAAGCAAAATGTTTAAGTTCCCATATCAAGGGAAAGCCAGAGTTTTTCTGGTTATGCATATATTTAATTAAAGTATGCTTTGCTTTTTCGGGTAATTTTGAAGTCTGTATCTCATCTTCCCATGAGAGAAATTCTACATTATCTTCGGTCATATGATATTTAAGGTGACTACTGAAATAGATTCTACTATCTATGTAACTCGTTCTAGGTAGAATGAATAGCGGTTTCTTGCTATTCATTCTACAACAACCAATGTATATTGGTGTTGTTGGTTGTCGATGTGTTTTTATCGACAACCAACAAAGGTTAAAGAAAACCTTATTTCAAGAGGCGAATACACCTCAAAGCGCTAGAATCTATAACAGCAGTCATCAGTCTCCAATTCTAAACTGTTTTATTATGTTTTTAAAGTTTGGTTTGTAAGGTTCTTCGTTTCTTTTTTCTTCATTTAAAGAAAAGCCAGCTGGAACTTGCTTCCATAGTTCATTTAATGGAGCCCTAAAAATATCATTCCTGTTGTTATAAACCCACTTCTTGCCATGCTCTGTGAGCTTGATTGTATTTTCATTAGTCTCAAATATGTTGTTTTTTATATATTTCCTGATAACCCTTGCAATTTGTCCGGGAGATAATAAGTATTTCTCATGAAATTTGTATAGACATAATACGTCGTTGTTTATGAATAGATCTCTTAAAATTTCACGATCTTCAGAGTGGATGTATAGATTCTCTTTCATGATAATTATATGAGTCTCCGAAAAAGTGTTTTTCTTCTTTTATTGTTTTTCTTTTCTGGCCACCAAAATATGGGGAAGACATTGTTTGGGACGTTGAACGACATTATTGCAAAGAGTGATTCGCTTTTTTTGTAGCCGAATGATGGTAGGTCTTTTCCATGATATTTTTTTTCGAGTTTAGCTTCCAAATTGATCATGGCTTGATTAAATATTTCTAGCTCTTCTCCAGAAAATGACTCGGTTATTCCTTTTTTTAGCCAAATTGGGCAGTAGTAATTTATGTCTAGTTTGTCTAAAGTGACTTTGGAAAACTCCATTGCTGCAATGGATATTACATATAGAGTAGTGAAGTCATTGAGGTTTCTTTTATTGATTTGTTGCTTAAATGCATTAACTCTCCTCTTCATAGTGTTTCCTGTTCCTATAAAGTCATCAACTAAAACGATGTTAGGTTTTTCTTCTAGCCTATTGTAGGCGTCACCAACTCTGCTGCAAAAGTTATTCTCTTGCCAATCGCCATACTCAGCAAATTTATTCTTTATGCTTTGAATAAAAAACTGAGAGCCATCTGCTTCAGATTTATCGCTAGTCGCTACAATTAAGGTATTCTCGGAATCAAGTTGCCAGGTTTCGCAAATTTGTTTTGCTGTATCGAAACTGGCTTCTGTTAAACCTTTCTCGTTTAAATATTTATATTGATCTATAAGATTGCTGACAAGTTCGTATTCGCTGTCGTTTTCACATAAATTCCAAAGCTCTGCTAATGCTTCACTTAAGCCCTCTAACCAACTGTGTTTAAGAGTCAGATTAACCAAAAAGGTAAAATCCTCTTCGGGCATATGTCTCGATGAGCGAGCAATTATTTCTTCTTGGTCGACCACGCAGGGATCCTTTTTTAAAATATCTTTACATTAAATACGTAAACTTGGAAGGTAAATTATATTTCATCTTATTTTTAAGATGTCTATATATAGATATGCTGATATAGCTATACACTGGATATATTATTTAACTTATTGATTTTTATAGTAGCAGAGGCGGGCTCTAACAACACACTTTTATGGGTGGGACTTTATTGAATCCTTAAATAGTATTTTTATTTTGAAAAAGAAAGCAATTAAGATGAGAGCGCTATTGTTTGGCGTCTACTATGCGTCTACTAATGATAATCAGTTTGAAAAATATGGAAGTGAATTTTAAGGGAATATGACATAAGTCATTGATTATAAATGGTGCCCAGGGCCGGAATCGAACCGGCACGGTGTTTCCACCGAGGGATTTTAAGTCCCTTGCGTCTACCAATTTCGCCACCTGGGCAGTGGTCTTACTTTTTAGCCTGGCGATTGCCGTTCGGCTGAAAGTGGAGGCGGAACCCGGAGTCGAACCGAGGTAGATGGATTTGCAATCCACTGCATAGCCACTTTGCTATTCCGCCAAATTACTTTTTACTAAAAAAAACCCCGGTCAGTTATCTAACCGGGGTTTTCAGAATTTGGAGCGGGAAAAGAGGTTCGAACTCTCGACCCCAACCTTGGCAAGGTTGTGCTCTACCACTGAGCTATTCCCGCAATAGAGGGCGCTATTATATAGAGCCGCTGATTCCTGTCAACACCTAATTCGATGTTTTTTATGTATTTTTTATAATGCGCCAGGCGGCCTTTAAATATATAAACATGGAGACAAGAGTCAGCACTGCTGAGACGATTAAGAGGGCTTCTCCGATGTTAAATATGGGCAGGCTGAAGAGGTTGTCCTGATACAGTAGCAGGAAGATTGAGCTCATTTGTGCGAATGTTTTTATTTTGCCGATCATGGAGACGGCAACGTTGGCACTTTGTCCGAGTTCGGCCATCCATTCGCGCAATGCGGATATGGTGATTTCTCGGCCGATGATGATGATGGAGGAGATGACGATGAGCAAGTTGTCGGCATGGGCGTAGACCAGCAGTATTAACGCGCTCGAGACCATGAGTTTGTCGGCCACAGGGTCAAGGAATGCGCCAAACGGTGATGACTGACCGAGTTTTCTGGCCAGGTAGCCATCGAACCAGTCGGTGATGGCTGCCAGGCCGAAGAGCGCGGCGCAGGCCAGGTTTGACCATTTCTCGTTGTAGAGAAATATCAGCACTAAGACTGGTATCATGAGTATTCGGCTAAAAGTTAAGCTATTTGGTATGTTCCACATTGATCTGTACGCCTCTTGAATGCGCATCATTATACTAAGCTTTTTAATGATAGGTCATTAAATGCCTTGATTGTGCAATACATTGTAAATGTAGGCGCTGTTTCTTGTATGATAATATGCGTGTTTTAGCATTATTGAGCTGAGTAGACAGGTAAATGGCCATTTTATTACAATTGATTGACCGGGTAGTGACGTCGAAGCTGGAGCTGGATAAGGATATTTTGACGGTAGGCAGGGACCGGGTGAATGATCTGGTGATTGATGATATTGCTGTCAGTGGTTTGCATGCTCAGCTTGAACGCGAAGAAGACTCGTATTACGACAATCATTTTCGCTACTTTTTGCATGATATGGGCAGTACTAACGGTTCTTTTGTTAATGGTGAGAAAATTCGCCGGCAGGAGCTCAAGCATAACGATACGCTCAGAATTGGCTGGAATGAGTTTAAATTTATCGGTGATGACAATGAACAGCACGAGGCAACGGCTCATATTTTAAACAGCTAGTGCTGCATTTTTAACCGCTTTGTCACGGTGGCGCTGTTTTTTTAGCGACTTTAATACTGCATATTGATGCTTTTTCTGTGATTCCTGCTTTTTTTGCATATTTGCGACCATATACGTTGTATTTGAACTATATTATTTTCAGGCGTTTATAAGATATATGAGATAAGTTTGTAATGAAAAAGGGCAGCGTTTTAATAGTTGACGATGAAGAGATTAATCGCATGCTGCTACAGGAGTATCTGAAAACGGCGGGCTATGATCACGCCCAGGCGGCAAATGGCACTGAAGCACTTGCAATATTAAGACGCGAACCGCGGCGCTTTTCTGCGATCTTATTGGACAGAATGATGCCCGATATGGACGGCCTGACGGTATTGAAGGAAATCAAGCAGTCGGACGAACTAAAAGACATTCCGGTTATTATGCAGACGGCGAAGGCGATGAAAGAAGAAATTCGCGAAGGCCTGGAGTGTGGCTCTTATTATTATTTAACCAAACCTTTTGATAAAAAAACATTACTGACGATATTGCAGGCGGCTAACGATCAGTTTTTTACCCATGGCTCGTTAATTGCTGAGCTGGAAGAAACCTCTAATTCACTGTCTTTAATGAAAGAGGGCGCTTTTGAACTCTCCTCACTCGATGAAGCCAGAAACCTGTCCAAGTTGCTGGCATTAAGTTGCCCTGAACCCAGTAAGATTGTAACCGGCTTATCCGAATTGTTAATCAATGCCATTGAGCATGGTAATTTGGCAATTTCTTTTGATGAAAAAACCGAGCTGATTAAAACAGACCGGCTTTATGAAGAAATATCCAGGCGCCTGTTACTCGATGAAAATAAAGACAAGCGTGTAATGGTCGAATTCAAGAAAAGTAATAATGAAATTCATTTTGATATTACGGATTGCGGAGCCGGCTTTGATCATGAAAAATTTGTGAATATAGATTTAAGCGAAGTGCTGGGTTCTCATGGCCGTGGCATTGCCATGGCCAAGTTGTTGAGTTTTTCTGAGATTACTTATTCCGCCACCGGCAATCAGGTTAAAGCCTGCGTCAAACTCCAGTAATTCGCACTAATAAAAAGGAACAATGCCAACAGGATGTCTGATGATTGAGTCAATTAAGCCCACCGACCTTCCTTCACCCCCGCAGACGGCTCTCAATGTGCTTCAGGCCTGTTCTGATGATAGCGTCGATTTTTCTGTTATCAGCGCTATTGTTACTAATGATCCTCAGTTAACGGCTGAAGTGCTGAGAATGGTGAACTCTGCATTTTATGCCCGCAGTGATGCCATCAGTTCACTGAACCGGGCGATATCGGTTATTGGTGTCAAGAGTTTAAGAAACCTTTGTCTTTGTTTATCGGTTAAAGAGGTGTTTTCTGCCACAGACTTTGATGCCGGCTTTCTTAATGACTTCTGGACCGATAGCATATTCCGCGCCGTGGCGGCAAGGCATCTTGCCGAGCTCTCGGGTAAAGATGCGGATGAGTGTTTTACCGCCGGCCTGTTGCAGGACTTTGGCTTACTGGTTTTAATTTTTTTGTACCCTGACAAAGCAGGTAGCTGGTATTCACTGCGTCAGTTAGACCCTGAATTTCGCCTGACTAAAGAGTTAAGTGTTTTTAAACAGAGTCATATTGATGTGTTTAAAATGATTGGTCAGCAATGGTCATTACCGCCGTCAATTGTGATGCCGGTATCTGAGCATCATCAGTGCCAGCAGGGTGATAATGCCGGCGTCTGTCAGATTCTTAATGCCGCTGACTGGTTTGCCTATGTGATCACTTCTGATAATGTGAAAGAGGCCTCTGCTGCCTGTAAACAACAGATGGCAGCGTCGATGTCATTGAGTGCAGAAAAAGTTGATGCTTGTTTAAGTGCCATTAGCTCGTCGGTCAATCAGGCGGCTGATGCGCTGGGTATCGATATTAGCCAGGTGACTGAATATGATGAGTTGCTGAAAAAAAGCAATATTCGTCTGGCAGAAGATAATTTAAGCATACAGGAATTAAACTGGCAGCTTCAGGAAACCATCTCCGAGAGAGATAAACTGGCTGCGGCCTTGCAGCAGGAAATTGAGCTGGCGACTGAAATACAGGAAAGCCTGCTGCCGGATAACGAAAACTTGCCGGTTTATGCTTTTAACCTGGCCGCGCGGCAGTTGTCGGGGGATTTTTATGATTATCAGCAATGCAGTGATGGCAGTATCCTGTTTTGTCTTGCGGATGTTTCTGGCAAGGGTGTTAATGCTTCGTTATTAATGGTTAAAGTCAGCAGCCTGTTTCATTGCCTGGGCAAGTATATCGGTGACCTTGAGAAGCTGGTGAAGATGATCAATATCGAGCTGGTTGAAACCTCTATCAGGGGCATGTTTGTCACTTTTGTTTGCGGCAAATATAACCCGGCGAACGGTAAGCTTGAGGTAATCAATGCCGGCCACCTGCCGGCATTGATTATCAGCGGAGAAAATACGCTGAGGGTTTCATCCAGCTCAATACCGCTGGGTATCGAAAAGAAAGTGGATTTCAAGTCTGAGTGTTATATTTTAAAACAGGCATGTCTGTATCTGTACAGTGATGGCATTACAGAGTCGGTTATTGATGGTCAAGAACTCGGGCTTGATGGTTTTGTGGGGCTTTTGAAAAAGATGTCGTCTGTTTCTGCCGCAGACCAGCTTAAACAGTTAAAAGAGAAATTTGCATCCGCTTCAACCCGCTCACATGACGATATGACGCTTTTAATAGTCGAAGGAAACTAAGCACTTGCAAAGCTTCGAGTATCAGTATAATTCAGACAGTGCTGCTTTGCGCATTATCAGGCAGGATCTTAAAGCCCTGTTGCAGCAAGCCGGTTTTGAAAAAGATGAGCTGGACAGTGTGATAGTGGCGGTTAATGAAGCCTGTATGAATATTGTGCAGCATGCCGATAACGGCCACTACGATGGCTGTATTGATATGCGCATTATGATTGATGCGGCCCGCGTGTCGTTTGAAATTGAAGATAATGCTGAGTACGTTAATCTTGATAGTTTGACGTTTACAAAAAAAGATAAGCTAAGTCCCGGCGGCCTGGGGCTGTTTTTTATTAATGAAATTATGGATGATGTGGTCTACTCACACAAACAGGCATCTCAAGGAAACAGACTACTGATGACTAAGGTATTAAATAAACACAATGAAATATGAAATAGCCAAAAAAAATAGCTTTACGCTGCTGAGCTTGTCTGGTGATATCGATCTGCATTCATCATCAGAGCTCAGGAAACAGATTCTGGATATCTGTAAAACCAAAGCACCATTGCATATTGACCTGCAGCAGGTTAGTTATTTAGACAGTTCAGGTGTGGCCTGTTTTGTCGAGGCTTACCAGTTGTCTAAGAAAAACAACAGTGAGTTCTGCTTAATTAATATCAGCAAGCCTGTGATGCAGGTGATAAAGCTTGCCAGGCTTGATTCTGTGTTTCCCATCAAATAAAACGTCATGAGATCAATAGACCTTGTTACTGTTATCGGCACTAAAACGATAGCCTTTATTGCCGAGGCAGGGTATTTTTTTCTGCTTTTGTACGAAAGCCTTTATTGGTTATTTGCCGGTGCGTTTAAAAAACAGCCGGTCAGGTTGCACTTGGTTGCTGCAGAAGGTTTAAAAGTGGGTATTCAGGCAATACCTATCGTGACGATTCTCTGTTTTTCTGTGGGTGTGATGCTGGCCATCCAGGGCATTGAAACGCTTAAGCTTTTTGGCGCGGAGTCGCAGGTTATTTTCGGCATTACCTTTTCAATGACCAGAGAGTTTTCACCACTTATTGTCGGCATTCTGATTGCAGGGCGATCCGGCTCAGCGATTACGGCAAAGATTGGCACCATGTTGGGCGCACAGGAAATAGACGCCCTGAGTGTTATGGGTATTAATCCTGTCAGGTATCTGGTTTCACCGGTTTTACTGGCGATGCTGATTATGCTGCCGGCATTAACATTTTTGGGCGATATAGCCGGTTTATTAGGTGGCGCATTGTATTCAACGATTTCACTTGATATGACATTTGAAAATTATGTTGTCAGAACGTTTGATGTGCTGCAAGTCACGGACCTGATGCAGGGCTTAATGAAAAGCCTGATTTTTTCACTTCTGATTACCATCATTGCTGCCAGTAATGGTTTTCAGGTTAAAGGAGGCGCTGAAGGCGTGGGCATTGCAACCACACGTTCAGTGGTTTTGTCCATCAGTAGTATTGTGATGATGGATATGATTTTTACTTATTTTATCAGCCGATAATATTATGAATGAGATAATAAAAATATGCGCTTTAACCACTCACTACGGCAGTAGTAAAGTATTAAACGCAATCGATTTATCGGTTCGAAGCGGTGAGATTATGGTCATCATGGGTGGCAGCGGCTCTGGCAAGAGTACTTTGTTACGACACATACTGTCATTGAATCAACCCAGCGCGGGCAGTATAGAGATACTGGGGCAGGATATAGGCAAAATTGATACCACATCGCTGAATAATTTACGCAAACAGATGGGGGTGGCGTTTCAGGGCGGTGCTTTGTTTGGTTCCATGAGTGTCGAGGATAATATTGCTTTTCCTTTGAGGGAGCTGACCAACCTCGATGAAGAAACCATTAAAATAATGACACGGATTAAACTGGAAATTGTTAACCTCTCTGGCTTTGGACATTACATGCCGGCGCAATTATCCGGTGGCATGTTAAAACGTGCAGCGGTTGCCAGAGCGATTATAATGGACCCCAAAATTTTGTTTTTTGATGAGCCCTCTGCCGGCCTCGATCCGGTGGTTTCAGCAGAACTCGACGAACTGATACTGAATTTACGCGACGCAATGAATATTACGATTGTGGTGGTGACTCATGAGCTCGACAGTGCCTATAAAATCGCCGACAGAATTACTGTGATCGATAAGGGAAAGCTGATTTTAGTCGGCTCGGTTGACGAAATAAAATCTTCCGAGAATAAAACTATACAGAATTTAATTAACCGGACACCAAGGCAGCAGCAAATCAATGCGGAAGAATACCTGTCGAGGCT
Source organism: Gammaproteobacteria bacterium (assembly GCA_029882215.1). Lineage (GTDB taxonomy): Bacteria > Pseudomonadota > Gammaproteobacteria > SZUA-229 > SZUA-229 > JAUVDT01. The sequence continues at coordinate 11,509 of JAOULC010000055.1, forward strand.
TACAGATAACTTATGAAACAAGATAATATTAATTACACCGTGGTTGGCGGTTTTGTGGTTTCAATAAGTGTTGTTTTGCTTGTTGTTTTGTATTTTTTAACGGGCCGGGTTGCCAACTCAGACAGGTATTACACGGTGCTGGAGAATGTTGCAGGCATTAACAACGGTTCAGCTATCACCTACAAGGGCTATAAAGTCGGCCAGCTGGTTGATATCAGACCGGTATTTGAAAATAATAGCACGCGGTTTGAGCTAACTTTGTCGGTAAAAGGTGGCTGGAAAATCACCCGGGGTAGCTCAATAATGGTGACAAAATCCGGTTTGTTGTCCGATGCACAGTTAAACATCAGTGAAGGCCGCTCAGCAGAGGTGTTGCCTGCCAACAGCTTTTTGCAAGGCATGCCAGGCGATGATGTGATGACATCGTTTAAAGCGATCGCGGAAAAAATAAATAACATTTCCTCTGAAGTTATCACCCCGATGGCCAATCAGCTAAAAAATAATATGCAACTGTTTAGTGAAACCATGTCGTCAGATATCCCTAAATTAACAGCTAATATTAATTTGCTGGTGGTCAAGTTGCAAAAAAATTCAGAAGTGATTGATGCCTTTTTTAATGAAACAAACCAGAAGAATATTTCAAGTGTGATTGTCAGGGCCGATTCAATGATCAGCAACCTTGAATCTGTTTCGGCTGAAATTAATAAGCTGGTATACATGAATAAATCACAGGTTGATAGTTCTATTAAAGGCATCAATACAACCGCTGCGCTGCTGAATCAAAAACTCGAAAGCATTCTCAATCAAATAGAATCGAGCAGCCAGAATATCAACGATTTTAGTAACCAGATTAAAAATAACCCCGGCATTATTATCAGAAGTAATCCCTTAACCGATCCGGCACTCAGGTAATGACATGAAGTTTATAGTTTTTTTTATGGCTGTTTTTTTATTAGCGGGCTGTGGTTCGGTGACCACACCGGAAAGCCATTATTATCGTCTGGCCGACGTTCAAAAAGAGCAGCTGGCTGGTACCGATCATTTCAACACTGATGTAACGGTATCACTGTTCAAGGTTTCCGGCATGTTAAATAATAGAAACTTATTGTATAGCAATGAAAGCCGACCAAACGAAGTCATGCAGCTGCATTACCACTTGTGGCATGATGCGTTACCTAAAATAATGACCCGCCAGTTTATCAGTTATTTAAAATTGTCTGCCAGCAACGCGCAGGTATCTGAATATCGCTATGCAGCAGTGCAGGGTTTGCATGTTGTTGTCAGTGTCGAGCGAATGGAGATCCAGTATTCGTCCGATAGCCGTCTGCACGTTAAGCTCAATGTGCAGGTAAGCAACAGCAAAGGCAGTGTGCTGCTGGATAAGGACTATGAAAACAGCCAGGCCTATGATTCCAGCGAAATATATCAGTTAGTGACGCATTACAATGACATCCTGATCAAAACCTATTCCCAGTTTCTTGAGGACTTTGTGGCGTTATAACTCTATATGCAGGTAGCCTAGCTCGAGGTAATCATCAACCTGTACCGGTCCGGCCGGGCTGACGTTAATATAGTCTGGAAATTCATCCTCATTAATATTGAACCAGCTGGCGTAAGTGCCACAGACATGAACGCTGGTATTATTGTCCGACAATGATTTTATATCTGAGTGAAGCTTTGTGTGAAGCTGGCTTTTTTGTTTGGTCAGAAGCAGAGACTCGCGGGCATGTGAGACGATGGCTACTGACAGGCCTTTGTGTTTTTTCTGTATGGCCAGAATATCTGCTTTTAGCTGCGGCATAATCTTCTCCAGATACAGTTTGTCACCGCTGGTGATTTCTATGACCACGCCAGCAGGCGCTTTTTTTAATTTTAAGATGTCCTCTAACGCTTCAAATGCGTATGCATTAAACGAAAGAACCAATAAAAGCAGGGCAGTGAGATAGTTCATGTGATTAGATACCTTCGGGTCGTACTTTAAGCAATGATTTCATTTCTGGCGTAATCACCCCGGTGTGCAGCCTGTATTGCTCTGATTGCCTGTCTTTATAATATGAGATAAGCGTCTCACGAATGACTGAGAAAGCAAGCTGCTGCCAGGGGATATCGGCCTTTTCAAATAACTGTACGTCTGTAGATTCGATACCGGGTGAAAAGTTCAGTGAATTTAGTCTTGCCCGGTATATCATGTAAACCTGGCTGATGTGCGGGATATCATAAACCGAGTATAGCTGCAGCTCCCGTACTTCAGCATTGGCTTCTTCGCGTGTTTCTCTGATGGCACCTTGAATGCAGGTTTCATTGTTTTCCATGAACCCTGCGGGCAATGTCCATTTCCCGGATTGTGGTTCAATGGCCCTGCGGCATAACAGGATTTTGTCTTCGTGCTCGACCAGGCAGCCTGTTATGATTTTTGGATTGAGGTAATGCACGGTCTCGCATTGCGTACAAACATGGCGAAGTTTCTGGTCGCCTTCGGGTATGAGTTGTGCTGTCTTTGAGCCACATTGTGTGCAGTATTTCACATGCATGTTTCTGATGTCTTTAAATTAGTGTGTCAACGCTGGCGCGCACACAGTTAATAATGCCGTATTCTATTTCACCATTGAGAAACTCGAAGACCGCTTTTGCACCTTCCTGGCCGCCTTCAGCGCATAAATCCATAGCGTGTTTTATTTGAGTGATATCACCGTGCTCAATCTCCAGTATATCCTCAAGCCTGATAACATCATGCTTGATTGCCGTCGACAGGTGGCTGTAGATGGTTGAGAGGTTAAGCTGGCGTTGTTCTGCAACGGCGCCGGTGTTTTGTTCTTTAAGATACAGTTCCAGTGTTTTATTAATGGTTTCACTTAAGTCATTTTTAAACCAGGGGTGAATTTTGTGCTGTTTAATTATATCCAGAAACTGTTTGCCAAACTTGTCGCGTTTCTTTTCACCTATGCCTGCAATATGTCCCATCTGCTCCAGTGTTGATGGCCGTTTGCGGCTCATTTCAATCAGCGTTTTATCATGGAAGATGACGTATGGCGGCACGGATTCAAGTTTAGACAGATCATAACGGCACTGTCGTAAGGCTTCAAACAGTTGCTCATCGATCTCGCGCAGTGCAGATTTTGCTTTGGTTTCTGATTTCTTTGCGGCTTTTTTAGTTTGTTTTCTTAGTTTGAGTTCAACTTCGCCGCGTAATAATGGCCGGGCTTTATCGGTTAATGTTAACGCGCCGTATTGTTCAAAATTGATGTTGATATAACCCATGGCAATCAGTTGTCGATAGATGCTTTTCCATTCGTTGAGGCTGATATCTTTTCCTATGCCATAGGTGGTGACCTTGTCGTGTCCGTTTTGCAGGATGCGCTCATTGCTTTTTCCTAACAAAATATCTGTCAGGTAACCGACACCAAAACGCTGCTCAGTCCGGTAAATGCAACTGAGGGCTTTGCGACAGGCTTCCGTTGCATCCCAGGTTTCAGGGGGGGAGATGCATATATCACAGTTACCACAGCTGCTTTTGGTGGCTTCATCAAAGTAATTTAGCAAATGTTCGCGCCGGCAGCTGGTGGTTTCACACAGCGCCATTAGCGAGTCCAGTTTTGAATGTGAAATGCGTTGTTGCATTTCATTATCGCTTTCCTGAATCATTTGTTTGAGCATCATCAGGTCTTTAAGGCCATAGGCCATCCACGCATCTGCCGGTAAACCATCACGACCGGCACGGCCTGTTTCCTGATAATAGGCTTCTATACTTTTAGGCAGATTTAAATGCGCGACAAAGCGAACATCGGGCTTGTCTATGCCCATGCCAAAAGCAATGGTCGCAACTATAATGATGCCATCTTCGCGCAGAAACCGTTTCTGGTTGGCTTCACGCATCTGCTGATGTAAGCCGGCGTGGTAGGGCAGTGCCTGCAGCCCCTGTTCAGTCAGCCAGTTGGCGATTTCTTCGACTTTTTTACGCGACAGGCAATAAATAATGCCGGCTTCATTTTGATGGCTGTTTTGAATGAATTTCAAAAGCTCGGCCTTGCTATTTTGCTCGCTGATCTGGTAATGGATATTGGGCCGGTCAAAGCTGTCGAGGTATGTTTTTGCTTTATGCAGGTCCAGTTGTTCTATGATTTCCTGGCGCGTGCGTTTGTCGGCTGTGGCTGTCAGTGCAATACGCGGAATACCGGGGAACTGTTGATGCAGTGTATTGAGTTGCTGGTATTCTTTCCTGAAATCATGGCCCCACTGGGACACACAGTGAGCTTCATCGATCGCAAACAGCGAGATGCTAGACTGTTTAAGCAATGACTGCATTCTGTTGCTTAATAAACGCTCCGGCGTGATGTATAGCAGGTCGATTTCATTGTTGATCAGCTGCTGTTCTATCTCGCGCTGGCTTTCTTGTGTCTGGTTAGAGTTCAGGTAGCCGGCCGACAGACCCAGTTGGGTGAGCGCATCGACTTGGTCTTGCATCAGTGCGATCAGTGGTGAGACAACAATGCCAACGCCTTCTCTGATGATCGCCGGTATCTGGTAGCAGAGTGATTTGCCGCCGCCGGTAGGCATTAGCACCATAGCGTCTTCATTGTTTAACAGTGCCTGAATGATATCGGCCTGCTGGTGTCTGAAGTCCTGATAACCAAATACTTTATTTAAGACGTGGTAGGCATTTTTCATGTAATAAGCTTATTTTAGGTCAACAGTTATGAGCTTGATTCTGTCAAGTTTAGCCGCTATTGCGATTAAGGCGCTGCCGTTAAGGCGTTATCTTACTGATCAGATAAATAATGCAGCATTTTATCAGAAAAAATCAGATTAAATATGGCAATATGCCATACTTTGTATTACTAATTATAATAACAAAATATCATTGGTCTTTTATGGATAGTATATATATTGCACGCCAGCCCATTTAC
>JAOULC010000056.1 GCA_029882215.1 Gammaproteobacteria bacterium
TGGTCTGGGTCAGGCATCTCGAAATGCTAATGATGCGATCTCATTAGCACAGACTGCAGAGGGTGCGCTTTCTGAGTCCGGTAATATCCTGCAACGTATTCGTGAATTGTCAGTGCAGTCGGCTAACTCAACTAACTCGGCATCGGATCGTTTGTCTTTGCAATCAGAGGTTAATCAGCTGGTTTCAGAACTGGATCGTATTTCGAATACCACATCATTTAACGGCCTGAAATTACTCGACGGCTCTTTCACCGCGCAAACATTTCAGGTTGGTGCCGAAGCCAATCAGACCATTAATGTAACGGTTTCCGGTGCTACCGCTGACACATTAGGTATTAATAAAGTCACCACAAATAACACAACAAATGGTATTTCTAACGCGACCAACAGCGGTAATACCGTGATTGCCAGTACCACTTATACCGCAGATAGTCTGGCCAATACGCTGGAAGCGGGAACCGGTTCTGCAACCGCAGCGCAAACATTAACCTCTACAGATATTGATGGAAACACCACCACCGCCACGATTGCTGCAACTGACGATACCAGTGCTGAAATTGTGACAGCGATTGGTACTAACCTTACCGGTATTACCGCAAAAATATCTAACACCAACCAGGCAACGCTGGACTTTACTGCTACGACGGCAGAAAACTACGACGTGGTTTCATTCAGTTTAAATGATGGTAATGCGGGTGGTACGGCCGATGCAATCAGCTTTGTTCGCGATACAGCAACTTATGCAAATATTGAAGATCAGGCAGCGGCTGTTATCAATTCAAACAATACCAATACTGGTTTTAAAGCGTCAACAACATCAACCGCCGGTGAACTGGTTATCACCAGTGAAGGTGCAAGTGGTGCTAAAGACATCAGTCTAAGTGACTTTAAAGTGAGCGAAAGCGCTGAAATTACCATTACTGATTTTGTTGCAACCACTGATGGTACATCTACCTTTAATCTGGGTGCCGATGCGGATAATGGTACCGCGGCGGCGGTGACTTATACGGTTACTGGCGGTGATAATGCGGCCTCTTCTGCCAGCTTATTACTGGCGTTACAGGGTGATGCAAACTTTGGTACCAGTTTTACAGCGGCACTCAATAGTGCTGGTGATGGCGTTGTCATTAACAGCCTGCAGAGCAAAGCGGATGCGACATTATCCAGTGAACTGCAGGTTGTGAACACCGTTGGTACATCGATTGGTGCAACCATTGATATCAATGTCGTTGCCGGTACAACCACAGCGGGTGGTGATGGTGTTAATGTAAACAACGCGGCATCGGCCAGTGTTAATGCAGTGGCTGGTACGGCAAATGCAGCAACACTTTCGTTTGATAATAAAATCTTAACAGAAGGTGTCAGTGACAGTGCGCTTCGTCTGGCGAATGTCGAATTAACCGTTGCTGACGGCTATAACGTAACCAGTAATATTACTAAACTGGCTGGCGGTTTATTTGATATCTCTACCAGTGCAGCTCCTGCTACGCCAACATCATATGGTTCTTCTGATGCAACCGCAGGTAATAACGTTGCGGCTCAGACATTAACAATCAATGGTGAGGCTTCAGCGACAGTTGATGTACTGGAGGATTCTGATGCGAAGTCTATTGTGTCACAAATCAATGCGATTTCTGATTCAACAGGGGTTTCAGCAACGGCTAAAACAACGGCGACAATCAGTAATCTGTCACAAGATGGCGTGGCATCGTTTAGCCTGAATGGAACAGATATTTCTGCTAATGTAACAACAGATGATGTATCTTCATTAGCTGAAGCGATTAATGACAAGTCTGGCTCAACCGGTATTACGGCAACCTTAAGCCTGGATAAATCTTCAATTGAACTGGTACATAATACCGGTGAAGACATTTCAATTCTGAATTTTGATAGCTCAGTGGCGAAAGCCGGTGCGGCAAATCAGACGGTTACACTGGATGTGACAGGTGCTAGCGGTACGGCAACAACATTACAGGCAGGCGGTATCAACGATGGTACGCGTGACTCAACCGTTGTTGGTGGTGAAATTGAGTTCAAGTCAAATGGCGGATACTTCTCAGTCAGCTCATCACTGGGTGAAGTAGCTAATAGTCTGTTCTCAGGTGATGCATCACAATTACAGGCCAGTGCTAATCAAAATGTATCCAGCATTGACATCAGTACAGTGGATGGAGCAACAAGAGCCATTGATATTGCTGACGGTGCGCTGGCACGAGTGAACGGTATCCGGGCTGACCTGGGTGCGGTTCAAAACCGCTTTGAGTCAACCATCTCTAATCTTTCAACAACGGTTGAAAACCTGAGTGCTGCACGAAGCCGAATCCAGGATACGGATTTTGCCTCTGAAACAGCTAACCTGACACGTACGCAGATCCTGCAACAAGCGGGTGTAGCAATGCTGTCACAGGCTAACTCTTTACCTCAGTTAGTTCTGAGCCTGCTCCAGTAATACTGGACAGTAAGTTCAGGGCTTGAGAGTGAGCTAAGGCAATGACAATGATTCAGCACTTAAGTGTTAGATCAGCGGACGAGGGGTTACCCCTCGGCCGCGTTGCCGCTACAGCTTATAAAGAATTTTTAAGAAAACGTACTGTGAATAGGTGATGATATGTCTTCAGATATCACAAACAACCAGGTAGTGCCAAATGCACGCAATAGTGCGACCGCTGTTGGCAGTGTAAAAACCAATAGCCTGCAAAATCCGGCCGGAAACAAGCGGCAGGATGTTGCAGCACTTACTGGCACAACATTACCGCCTGAAGCAACACAGGCAAAACAAGCCGCACAGGAAGTGAGTGCCGAAAAGGTTAAGGAAGTCGTTGAGCAGTTAAACAAACATGCTCAGGCGATAAACCGCGATCTTCTGTTTAGTGTGGATGATGACAGTGGCCGAACCGTGATTAAAGTGGTTAATTCTGATACCGCTGAGCTAGTTCGTCAGATTCCATCTGAGGAAGTATTAAGGCTTTCAGAAACAATTCGAGAAAGTCTGGAAAATAGCACAGGTGTTATTGTTCAGACGTCTGCGTAGTTGGCCTTGATTTTGCAATAGACTCTTTAATAAAGAGATTAAGCGTAACACCGAGGTTAACTATGGCAACACTTTCAGCATCAGGAATTGGTTCTGGATTAGATATCAACAGTTTGCTTTCGCAAATTGTGCAAGCCGAGCGTACGCCTACTGAAAACCGCTTAAACCTTTTAGAAGCAAAAGCACAGGCAGAAATATCTGCCTTTGGCAGCCTTAAAAGCGCTGTCACAAGTTTCAGATCCTCTCTAAACTCTTTAAAAACAGCCTCTGGGTTTTCAGTTAATAATGTCAGTGTGGGTGATAAAAATTTACTCACAGCTTCTGCCAGTTCAATTGCAAACGATGGTTCTTATACGGTTGAAGTAAAGTCACTGGCACAATCTCATAGCCTGGCCTCAGTAGCCTTTGACGCCTTGGATACGGTTATTGGCACCGGAACACTCACTTTCAATTTTGGTACGACGGATTACACGCCGGCAATTGACCCGGATCCCGAAGTTTATACTGGTTTCACAACAAACCCGGATAAAAGCGCTAAAAGTATAGAAATTACTAATGCAAATAATACCGTAGAAGGGATACGTGATGCGATTAACGCGGCGGATATGGGTGTGTCAGCTACCGTGGTTGATGACGGCAGCGGCTTTAAATTACTGATAACCTCCGATGATTCCGGTGTTGCTAACAGCCTGGAAATAACGGTAGATGAAGGTGGCGTACCTGCTGATAACGAAGATCTGACAGGGTTATCTCAGTTAGCATTTAACAGTGGCGCCACCAACGCGGAACAAACGCTGGCGGCATCCGATGCGAGTATTAAGTTAAATGGCCTTACGATAACGCGTGAAACAAATACGATCAGTGGTGCAATCCACGGTGTGACATTAAATTTAAAATCGGCTGATATCGGTAACCCTACACAGTTAACGATTAATCGTGATAATTCCAATGCAGAAGGCAATATCACTAACTTTGTAAAAAAATATAATGAACTGGTAGCTACCATCGGCGGGCTTACTGAATTTGGCGGTGATAACGGACAGTCAGGCCTCTTATTAGGTGATACCACAACAAGGAATGTTTTAAATCAAATCAGAAGAGAGATTGGTTCCGTTATTCCTAATAGCAGCGGTTTTAATACACTCTCCTCGATTGGTATAACAACTCAGCGTGACGGAACATTAGGTCTTGATACGGCAAAATTAAATTCAGCACTGGGCAGTGATTTTGATGCGGTTTCAAAAATGTTTTATTCCAACGCGAGTCCCAGTGATGACGATATCAGCTTTATCAGCGCCAGCGCAGCAACCCGGGAAGGGCGTTATGATCTGCGTATTTCACAGTTAGCAACAAAAGGGTCTCTGGCCGGTGAAGCTGTCAGTGGTTCGCTAACAATTGACGCGACTAATGATGTATTGAATTTTAAAATTGACGGTGTTAGTTCCGGAGAAATAACACTGACACATGCCGCTTATAGCGATATGTCGGTATTAGCCGCTGAAATACAAAGCCGTTTAAATGCCAGTAGCGGATTACAGGATGGTGATGTCAGTGTTTCAGTTGCTTATGTTGACGGACGCTTTGAAATTACTTCTGATAGCTATGGCAGTGACTCAACAGTTATCGTGGTTGCAAACAACAGTACTCTTGGCCTTAACGCGAATGCTGTGGCAACAGATGGACTGGATGTTAGCGGTACGATAGATGGCACACTCGCAAGCGGTAAGGGGCGTCAGTTAACTGGCGCAGGTGCAGCTTCTGGTTTGATACTTGAAATTACCGGTGGCTCGCCGGGTAACCGAGGGGTGATTGATTTTAGTAAAGGTTTTTCCGGCAAACTGGATGCATTACTGGGTGGACTATTGTCATCGAGTGGCTCAATAACAGCAAAAACACAAAGTTTAGATGCCAAGATAGAAGACATCAGTGAACAAAGAAAGGCATTACTGAAACGAGTAGAAGCCATTGAGACACGTTACCGCTCGCAGTTTGTTGCGCTCGATGTGTTGATGGGGAAACTGAATGTTACCAGCAGTTATTTACAGCAGCAGCTGGACGCACTGCCTGATATTCAGGTAAAGCGTTAAATTAAACGCCATGAAGTCTTCAGCCTGAACTGATTAAATTAAAATGCAAAAATTTTAAAGTGGCACATTTTTTGCTCTTAGTATTGTTAAGGTTATAACGGCGCGGTGTAATTAACTCACCGAATACAAGATATTAAGTCCAGGGTGTTTTTTGGAACCGAAGGAATAGAGGAAAATAAAATGCAAAATTCTGTTGAGATGAAATCAGTTGAACAATCTAATATTAGATACGATGATCCACACCACCTTGTACAAATGCTAATGGAAGGTGCGATAGAAAGTGTTAACAGTGCAAAATATCACATGGATCAAAAAAATATTGCACATAAGTGTCAGGATATCAGTAAAGCCATGTCTATTGTCACCGGCTTAATGGCATCACTGGATATGGAACAGGGTGGTGATATATCGGAAAATCTGATGTCATTGTATGACTACATGCTGACAAAGCTTGTTGCAGCTAACTTAAGTGATCGCAGCGAAAATCTTGATGAAGTGACGAAACTAATGAGTGAAATTAAAATGGCCTGGGCTGCAATTCCTGACGATGTGCGGAAAGAGTTTGCCGTTAAGCAGCAATAATATGCACAAGCAAAGACTAGAACAGTGGCAAGAAATCGAAAATATCTCGCAGCAAATGCGGGATATGAGCAGACTCAATGAATCACTTTCCGGCATCTTTGATGATAACGGATATGTCAGTCAGTCATGGCAGCAAGTGTCCAGGCTGGATGATAAACGTATGATGCTGTTAGAGAATTTCTTTTCAATTCCGATAGGTAGTGACGAAGCTGATTTTCTTGCAGAGAAAATCACCAAAATGTTAAGCCTTGATTATGAAGTGCTGGCGATTAGCCAGACAATTAAAAACGCAATGACTCTCAGCTTTGCTAAAATGGGTTACCAGCAACGTGCTGCCGTCGCATATGGCAGTGTTCAGACGGCTTAATTCAGTCGTAAGTTTTCAGTTTTCAGTTAAAAAAATCTAGTCCTGTCTTCTTCTTTTCCGAAAAAACAAAAATCTCAGTACAGCAGTATGTATTTCAATCATCATTCATGATTGAGTACAGATAGCCTGATGACTTTTGTCAAGGTGGCAAGGTTTGCCGCCGATGTTATTTCTTTACCGTGTTGTTCTCATTGAAAATAAAAAAATAATTATAAGTAATTGTTTTATCAGTTTTTATATAAGTTGGCATGTGCTTTGCTCTTGTTTTGTTAATAAAAGATAAGGAGAGAAACATGCCTCAAGTCATTAATACAAACTTCGCGTCATTGAACGCACAACGTAACTTAGGTCGTTCACAAAACGAGTTGCAAACATCATTACAGCGTTTGTCTTCTGGCTTGCGAATTAACAGCGCAAAAGATGATGCAGCGGGTCTGGCGATATCGGATCGATTCACATCGCAAATTCGTGGCCTGAGTCAGGCATCTCGAAATGCAAATGATGCGATCTCTTTGGCACAAACCGCCGAGGGTGCACTGGCTGAGTCCGGTAATATTCTGCAACGTATTCGTGAATTGTCAGTGCAGTCGGCTAACTCAACTAACTCGGCATCGGATCGTTTATCTTTGCAATCAGAAGTTAATCAGCTGGTTTCAGAACTGGATCGTATCTCGAATACCACTTCATTTAACGGCCTTAAATTACTCGATGGTTCTTTCACTGCACAAACCTTCCAGGTCGGTGCAGAAGCTAACCAGACCATTAATGTAACGGTTTCCGGTGCCACGGCTGACACATTAGGTATTAATAAAGTCACCACAAATAACACAACAAATGGTATTTCTAACGCGACCAATAGTGGCAATACTGTGATAGCCAGTACGACGTTTACCGCAGATAGTCTGGCCAATACGCTGGAAGCGGGAACCGGTTCTGCCACTGCCGCACAAACTTTAACAGCAACGGATATTGATGGAAATACTACATCGGCAACAATTGCTGCAACCGATGATACCAGCGCAGAAATTGTCACAGCGATTGGTACTAACCTTACCGGTATTACCGCAAAAGTATCAAACACTAACCAGGCAACGGTAGATTTTTCAGCAACAGTAGCAGAAAACTATGACGTGGTGTCATTCAGTTTAAATGATGGTAATGCCGGGGGTACGGCCGATGCAATCAGCTTTGTTCGTGACACTGCAACTTATGCGAATATTGAAGATCAGGCTGTCGCTGTTATCAATTCGAACAATATCAACACCGGTTTTAAAGCGTCAACAACATCAACGGCTGGCGAACTGGTTATTACCAGTGAAGGTGCAAGCGGTGCTAAGGATATCAGTCTTAGTGATTTTAGCGTGAGTGAAAGTGCTGAAATTACCATCACTGACTTTGTTGCAACAACCGATGGAACCTCGACATTTAATCTGGGTGCTGATGCGGATAATGGTACCGCGGCGGCGGTGACTTATACCGTCACCGGTGGCGATAATGCGGCCTCTTCTGCCAGCTTATTACTGGCGTTACAGGGTGATGCAAACTTTGGGACCAGCTTTATTGCCGCGCTCAATACAGCAGGTGATGGCGTTGTCATTAACAGTCTCCAAAACAAAGCGGATGCGACATTATCCAGTGAATTACAGGTTGTGAATACCGTTGGTACATCGATTGGTGCAACCATTGATATCAATGTAAATGTCGGTACAACCACAGCGGGAGGTGACGGTGTTAATGTAAACAACGCGGCATCGGCCAGTGTTAATGCAGTGGCTGGTACGGCAAATGCAGCAACACTTGTATTTGATAATAAAATCTTAACTGAAGCGCTGAATGACAGTGCACTTCGCCTGGCGAATGTTGAACTAACGGTTGCCGATGGTTATAGCGTTACCAGTAATATTACTAAACTGGCGGGTGGTTTACTGGATGTGATAACAAGTGGTGCGGCGGCAAAACCTGTATCGTATGGTTCTGCTGATGCCACTGCAGGAAATAATGTTGCGGCACAAACTATCACGATTAACGGTGAAGTCGCAGGCTCGGTTGATGTCCTTGATAATGCAGATGCAGAATCTATCGTTGCGCAGATTAATGCCATATCAGGTAAGACCGGGGTATCGGCAACTGCAAAAACAACGGTCACATTAAGCAATCTGTCACAGGACGGTGTGGCATCATTTACATTAAATGGCACGGATATTTCTGCCAATGTAACAGCTGATAATGTTTCAACACTGGCGGAAGCCATCAATGATAAGTCGGGTTCAACCGGTATTATCGCGACACTAAGTCTTGATAAGTCATCCATTACACTGGAGCATAATACCGGTGAGAATATCTCAATTCTGAATTTTGACAGTTCAGTGGCAAAAGCCGGTGCGGCAAATCAGACGGTCACTCTGGATGTAACTGGTGCTACCGGTACGGCAACAACGTTGCAGTCAGGTGGTATCAATAATGGTACACGTGACTCAACCGTTGTGGGCGGTGAAATTGAGTTAAAATCCACCGGCGGTTATTTCTCGGTTAGTTCATCAATCGGTGAAGTCGCTAACGGTTTGTTTAGTGGTGATGCTACACAATTGCAGGCCAGTGAAAACCAAACCGTCAATTCAATTGATATTGGAACGGTAGAAGGCGCCACCAGAGCGATTGACATTGCAGATGGTGCCCTGGCCAGAATTAACGGTATTCGTGCTGATCTGGGTGCAGTACAAAACCGCTTTGAATCAACAATATCTAATCTTTCAACAACGGTAGAGAATCTGAGCGCTGCACGAAGCCGGATTCAGGATACAGACTTTGCCTCTGAAACAGCTAATCTGACACGTACGCAGATACTACAACAGGCTGGTGTGGCAATGCTGTCGCAGGCGAATTCATTACCTGAGCTGGTGCTGAGCCTGTTACAGTAGATCTATACCGTTAATCAACGCAAAAGTTTTGTCATGATTGTTTTAAAAGGCCGGCAATATTGCCCGGCCTTTTTTATTATTGTGCATGAAATGTTTTTATCGAATAGGGGTGCTTCGCACAGCAGGGTGATTTTTGCTAATTAACAAATTTACTGTAAATAAGGCTAAAGTTTTTGGCGGAATCTACCGCTAATAACAGTAATAGCCACATTTGTTATTTTGGTCTATAAATAACCAATGGGCGCTGACAAAGACAAAAGGAAACAAAAAATGCAAAATGCTGCTGCGATGAATCAGTATAAAAAAGTCGGTACCAACGTTGCGGTTGATGTGGCTGACCCACATCATCTGATTCAGATGCTTATGGATGGCGCTGTAGAGCGTATTAACAGTGCTAAATACCATATGCTGCAAAAGAATGTTGCGAAAAAAGGAGAGGATATCAGTAAAGCCATATCCATTCTCGATGGCTTAATTACTTCACTGGATATGGAAAAAGGCGGTGAAATTGCAACTAATCTGATGTCACTATATGACTACATGCAGCGCAAACTGGTTGAAGCTAACCTTTCTGATAAAATGGACAACCTTGATGAAGTGACATCCTTAATGAATGAGATTCGCTCTGGCTGGTCTGCTATCCCTCAGGATGTGCGCAAAGGGTTTACCGAGACAAGCCAGTAATAATGCTGCTGCAACGTCAACAGCAGTGGCAGTTGATATTGCGTTTGACAGAGCAAATGCGCGGTCTGGCGATGCCTAATGAATCATTAACCGACCTGTCGGTTGATGATGATTATGCCAAACAACCCTGGCAGTCAATCGCTGACATTGAAAGCCAGCGCTTTCAGTTGTTACAGCAGTTTTTTGCAACAGAACCTGCAGCCGATGAAGTCAGCGTGATCGCTGAGGGGATTAAATCGATACAGGCGACGGATTTAGAGCTATCCCGTATCAGTCAGAAAATTAAAAATGAAACCGCGTCCGTCTTTTCCCGCATAAGTAATGCGCAACATGTAGCATCCGCTTATTCCAGTAATAAATAAAACATAATAAAGATTATATCATTTTGATTAGATTCTGATCTCACGTAATGACTTAAATTTACCAAGCGGGATGGTAATAAAAATACCATCAATATTCACTGAATATTTATTTATCGTTTTTTAGCTAATACTATATCAAGCGTGGTTTGGCTATGTCAGTTTCGTTATAAACGCATGCTTCCGGTTGTTGAAAAAAGGCTGAGCAGAACAGCTTAATGACTCAGGCAATTTTTGCCGCTGTGGCATGTTTTCTCCTAGTAAAATTATCAATATTTTTATTTATCATTCTAACTAATTGTTTTTTATCAGTTATTAAATTGGCATTGTGTTTGCTATCTAACGATTATGAATATTACAAATAATGATGCTTATAAAATAAATCCGCTGCCAGCTGAAGAGCTTAAATCTATCTGGCAGGATGACCCCATGAGAGTTGTGGTAATGTTGTTTGATAAAACATTACAGCATATCGGTCAGGCAAGATCGACATTGCTGGGCTGGGGAGACGAACATTATCAAACACATATACTCAATGCAGTGAGTGTTATTGATCGTTTACAAACGACACTAAATCATGAAAGTCATAGCGCAATGGCGGCTAATCTCGAGGATATATATCGCTATATCGTGCGTTTATTGATCAATACATTGCAACAAAAAAATCATGAGTCATTGAATCAAGCGATTTCACTTTTATTGGGAATACGTGAAGCGTTAGCGGTTTATGTCAAAAAAAATGATGAAGTGTTACAACATTGAAAACTCTCTGCCAGAATTTTGACAATGATAATTTTGCCTGCTTAAATCCCAGTTAATTCTTAACACAGGCAGTATTATGCCTTTGTTAAACGGAAAAAAGCCCGCTTGTAAAATAAGCAGGACGAAGTAACAAGAGGATAATATGTCAGTCACTGATAATAAACCGTGTATTTTATTGATTGAACCGGATCTTTCACGGGCCAGTGAAATTAAAAATTTACTGTCTTTTGTCGGCTACGATGTTGATATGATGCTGGATGCTAGTATCGAGCCTGATGAACTGACGCAGGATTACTTTGCGGTTTTATTGGGTGAATGTGATAACACCGAAGACTGCTCTGAGCTTGTTAAGCGCTTTGATGCCAGTTCTCTGTTACTCCCAGTTATTGTTTACAGTCAGAATGATAAAGAATTTAGTGAAAAAATCAGCCATTATGGTTCAGTGATGGCTAACCTTTCATATCCGTTACATTATGAAGAGCTCAATGATATCTTTGAAAGGGTGTCAGTATACAGAGAGCGTATGTCGCAGCCAGATGCAAAGCCACGTAAAGATGAGCAGGATAAGAAAGGCTTAACAAAGCGTATCGACAAAGAAGGTGGCAGTGCTGAATTTCGTCAGCAAGATAAAAATTCTATGCCAGATTTATGCGGCAACAGCCAGATCATTCAGCGTATCCGTGGCATGATTCAACAGGTTGCGTCAACTAAAGCTAATGTACTGATATTAGGTGAGTCTGGAACGGGAAAAGAAGTTGTCGCCAGAATGTTACACGCATTATCAGATAGAAAAGATAAGCCATTTGTACCTGTTAACTGCGGTGCAATCCCGGCAGACTTGCTGGAAAGCGAATTATTTGGTCATGAAAAAGGTGCCTTCACTGGCGCGATCACAGCAAGACAGGGTCGTTTTGAAATGGCTAAAGGCGGTACTTTATTTCTCGATGAAATCGGCGATATGAGTTTACCAATGCAGGTCAAGCTGCTACGTGTTTTGCAGGAAAGAACATTTGAACGGGTAGGCAGTAACACCAGTCTGAAAGCGGATGTGCGGATTGTCGCCGCGACACACAGAAATCTTGAACACTCAATTGTTGAAGGTAAATTCCGTGAAGATTTATTTTATCGCCTGAATGTGTTTCCAATTGAGATGCCATCATTACGTCATCATTTGTCAGATGTGGCCTTTCTTTTGCAGGAACAAATTGAGAAACTCGAGCGGGATAAAAGAGGCTCGGTTCGCCTGACCGCAGCGGCAACTGAAGTGCTTTCGCAATATGCATGGCCGGGTAATATCAGAGAGCTCGGTAATTTAGTAGAACGACTTTCTATTTTGTACCCGAACGGCATAGTTGATGTAAAGCACTTACCTGAAAAGTATAAACAGTCTGCTGTTGTCATGACAGGGCAGACAGAGAATGAATACCTCGAAGAAAATACTGGTGATATGATCAGTGACGCACTGCAAGCCGAATCCGCTTCCGCTAGTCAGGTTTCTGCAGATGAAGCGCATGCCTTGTGGGATTTTGATCCGGTTAACGAAGTCGCAGCTGTACCCGCAACGTTTAGTAGCAATGGCATTGACCTTAAAGAACACCTTGCTGATATGGAAGTGCAGTTAATAAAGCAGGCACTGAGCAGTTCATCGGGTGTGGTTGCGCACGCCGCAAAACTATTAAGTATGAGACGCACAACCTTGGTTGAAAAACTAAAAAAATATGACTTGCAAAAAGCAGGATAAGTGACATAAATTTGACTTTTTCCCTCGCTGAAATATTTCTAACTCTCTGAATTAAAAGTAATTATTTTCTTGGCATACTAAGTGCATTTGTTTTCGTTAAGATAATTTTTGACGCAAAAGCGACACTATATGCAAACTCTTCAAACACAATCACAGTCCAATGGTGAATCTGATTTGCAGGCTGCCTTTCGTCTTTTTAGTCAGATGTCAGGTCAGCTTGAAACTAGCTATCGGCAGCTTGAACTGAAAGTTGAACAGCTAAGCAGAGAACTGGCTGTCGTTAACTCAGAAAAACTTGAACAACTGGCAGAAAAAGAAAAGCTGGCCGACCGTCTTGCAGCACTTCATGAAGCCATGCCAGCGGCTGTGATCTGGGTTGATCAGTCAAAAAAAATATTATCGGCTAATCAGACGGCTGAAACTATTTTTAAAAAAAACATCGTGGGAAAAAACTGGCAGTCCTTATTAGATCAGAAAGATTACAGCTTTAATGGTCATGAATTTAATACCGGCGATTCCAATGTATACAATTATAGCCAGTGTGTGCTCGATGCAGATCAGGGGCAGGTCATCATCCTGACCAATGTAACTCTGGATCGCGAGTTACAGCAATCCAGCCATCAGCAGCTAAGGCTGGCTGAACTTGGCGAGATTACGGCCGGATTAGCTCACCAGCTACGTACACCACTGGCGTCAGCTTTATTATCAGTAGATCATCTATTACACCCGTCAATAAATATCGAATTACATAATAAATCGGTTAACCGTATTAAGGACAACCTGCTACATCTTGATCATCTTGTGAATGACATGTTGCTATACGCACGGGATGGAAAATTTGAAAGTAATGAAGTGAGTGTCAAAAATTTGTTAGAGGAAACCTGTGTACACTTCAGGCAAAAAAATTACGAAAATTTTAATATTAAAGACATCAGCTGTGTGACAGCGGCTAAGAAAGATGTCTATGTAAGCGGCAGCAAGGATGCTTTGTTGTCGGTTCTAATAAGTCTGGCAGAAAATGCTTATCAGTTAGCAACGGAGCTGTTACCGGTAACAGTAGTAATGGATTATAAACTGCAAAACCAGCAGCTAGTTATTACAGTTTCAGACACTGGACCCGGTCTTAGTCAGTCAGATTGTGAGCATGTATTTAAGCCTTTCTTCAGCACAAAAAAAGCCGGAACCGGTCTGGGATTGGCAATCTCCCGCTCGATAATCTGTGCGCATAACGGCACTATAAAAGCCGTTTCCGAACAGGGTAAGGGTACGCAGATGCAAATAAAACTTAATCGTTACCAGTCAGATAAAATACTAAACAGTAATGCAAACAGAAAAAGTCAGAACAGAAATAACAGTCCAGTTAAGGTTGTTTGAGGATTTATATGATGATGAAAAAAAAGATTTTATTAGTAGAAGACGATGCAAACTTACGCAGTGCGTTGTACGACACATTAATTCTTAATGGATATGAGGTGACACAGGCAGAAGACGGCCAGCAAGCCTTATTAACGTTACAACATTCATCCATTGATCTGATATTAAGTGATGTACAGATGCAACCGATGGATGGCTTTGAACTGCTGCATAACCTGCAGCAACGAAATAACCCGGTACCGGTGGTACTGATGACCGCTTACGGAACAATCGAAAAAGCAGTTGAAGCCATACGCAACGGTGCAACAGACTATCTTGTTAAACCGTTTGAAACCGATGAGTTAATTAATATGCTGGACAGGTTGCTGCCTGATGCGCCGGTAGCAACAGTATCTGATGGTCTGGTGGCTGTTGATAAAAATATCATTAAATTAAAAGCACTGGTTAAACGGGTGGCCGAAAGTGAAGCGACCGTGCTGTTAAATGGTGAAAGTGGTGTCGGTAAGGAAGTGTTTGCACAATATATTCATCATCACTCAAGCCGAAGTGAGGGACCTTTCGTGGCAATCAATTGTGCGGCAATTCCTGAGAACATGCTGGAGTCAGTACTATTTGGTTATGAAAAAGGTTCTTTTACCGGTGCAGTACAATCACATGCCGGTAAGTTTGAACAGGCACAAAACGGCACGTTGTTACTGGACGAAGTCTCGGAGATGGATATTTCACTGCAGGCTAAACTGCTACGGGTTCTGCAGGAAAAGGAGGTTGAACGTATTGGCAGTAAAAAAACCGTATCATTAAATGTCAGGGTGCTGGCGACCACTAACAGAAATTTAAGAGAAGAAGTGACAGCCGGACGCTTTCGTGAAGATTTGTTTTATCGGCTCAATGTCTTTCCCATCACGATACCGTCATTAAGAGATCGTCGTGATGATATTGTCCCGATTGCGATGCAGCTGCTGGACCGACATATTGCACAAAATCGACATAACATCCGTTTTGACAAAATGGCTGAAAGAAAGTTACTGCAACACAGCTGGCCTGGAAATGTACGTGAACTTGATAATACCATTCAGCGTGCATTAATCCTGAAAAATGATGATCTTATACTGGCTGAAGATATTCAGTATGAAATGGTTACGCATTCATTTTCAGCTCAACAGAATCCGCCTTACGCTGTGCAGGATGAGTCTGTACTGGTCAGTGATTTAAAAGACCGTGAACAACAGTTAATTTTAGATGCCTTACACGCCGGTGACGGCAGTCGAAAATATGCGGCTGAAAAACTCGGAATCAGTCCCCGAACCTTGCGTTACAAACTGGCAAGAATGCGCGATAACGGTGTGGCAATACCGGGTTAAATACAGTTGTCAGTTGTCAGTCGGCAGCCATAAGTCTAGAGTCTAAAAGGCTTGGTATCTTTTAATTTTAGACTTACGACTAAGGATTACCGACTTTGGTTATTAAATCTGGCCTGATTTATGCTCTAAATTTAAAAATGAAGAATTTGAACAAATTATTGACGCAGGTAACAGTATGAGCACGATGAATGTAAACCAATTACTGTCACAAATGAAAACAATGGCGGCTCAGGTTGAGCAATCGTCTGCTAATCTTAATGTAGACGGTGTAGCTAAGACTGATAAGCCTGATTTCTCAAACTTATTAAAGCAATCTATTGATTCGGTCAATGAAACTCAGATGAGTGCCGGGCAGTTATCAAATGCATTTGAAAAAGGTGATCCGGATGTCAGTTTAGCGGAGGTGATGGTGGCACTGGAAAAAGCCAGTGTGTCATTTCAGGCTATGACACAGGTGCGCAATAAACTGTTGAGTGCTTATCAAGAAGTCATGAACATGCCCGTTTAGAAGTAGCTGGAGAATAATTTAATGGCTTCAAATCAATTACAAACCTCCACGGCTAATCAGGCACTGGTTGAATTACCGCCCGGTACTGTGACCTTGCCGGCGGCATTACACGGTATGCTGGATATGCCGGCTGCAAAACAAATGGGCCTGATATTTTCACTAGGCGCAGTGATTGCGCTGGCCTTATTGATCGGTGTCTGGTCTATGTCACCGAATATGACACCACTGTATTCTTCACTTGATGCAAAGGATGCTGCTGATGTGTCCAGTGCGTTACTCTCTGCCGGGATTGAATATGAACTGAATTCAGCAACCGGTATGGTGATGGTCGGACGTGATCAGCTGCACGATGCGCGGCTAAAAATGGCGGCACTTGGTTTGCCTAAAAAAGCGGCAATGCGAGGTATGGAGCAATTATCTGAAGAGCAGGGGTTTGGTACCAGTCAGTTTGTTGAAGCGGCACGTTATCACCATGCACTTGAAGCCGAACTTTCCAGAACCATCAGTAGCTTAAGAAATATCCGCAGTGCCCGCGTACATCTGGCCTTACCTAAACAATCGGTGTTTGTGCGCGACAGAATT
>JAOULC010000090.1 GCA_029882215.1 Gammaproteobacteria bacterium
CAATTACCTTTCCAGTTCGAGCGTGCTTTCCCTTGCTTTTCAGGTTGTCTGTATGACAGGTGCCGCAGTTTCTTTGCTTTCCGGGGTTTTTAGGATCGGGAAAATCCGTATGCCACATTTTCTCTCCACGACCAGCGCTAAAATTACTGGCACCCTGGGCCTCATATGTCTTAAGTCGGTTATCAACTTCATTTGCCTGTAAGCTGGTACTGGCAAAAGCAGGCATACTTATGAGTATGGTGAATAGCATTTTTTTCATTTGGTTATTTCCTCTTAACGGATGATTTTTATCGTTGGTATTTGCAGGGTAATTTTGTATCGTTCCTGACGTAAATATACCTTATTTATTTGTTCTGCCTTTGTTCTGTCTATATGCATTGTTTTTTCTAATCTCAGTTTATTAAAATAATAAACTTTTATATTAATAATAATTATCCTCTACTATTATTACTGATGGTTTTCTGAAACATTACAGTTTGTTAATGTTTTGAGTGTCAAAATAATTGAAATAATCAGGCTGAAAAAAGCATATTTTATTCAACGTCTTTTTTCATTCCAGTTTCATATCTGGTTCATCCCGAAAGCGCCTAATTTGTTATTAAATAGTAAGTTTGAAAACTTTAAATCAAAGGGAATAGGCCATGTGGGGTGGCAGATTGGATCATACGGTAAGGAATGCCGTAATTGTTTTATGTTGCGTTTTATTCTTAAGCGCTTGCTTTCACGATGAAAATTATCCGCCAACAGCAAACGCTGGTGCCGACGTTGTTGCGTCAATATTGGAAACTATTACTTTAGATGGCACTCAATCATCAGATCCTGATGGCGACAGGCTTACTTACGCATGGGTTATTGCTGATAAGCCTGAAAATAGTCAGGTAACGTTACTCGGCGCTAACGTCGCGAATCCGCAAATCATATTAGATGATGTTGGGCAGTATGTTATTCAGTTAAATGTAAGTGATGGTGAGCATAAAAGTAAGGCTGACTTTGTTACCATCACGACAGTAGATGAAAAGCCGATTGCTGTGATTACGGAGTTGAGCGTACCGAATGGCGCACATTACGTGGCTGGCGATACGATAAGTATTTCTGCAATTGAGTCTTCTGATCCTGAAGCGCAAAATCTGTTTTATATCTGGGAAATAACGATTAAGCCGGAGAACAGCAATGCAACACTTTCGGGAACTAAATTGCTTAATCCGACATTTACTGTAGATGTTGCTGGTCATTATATTGTGCATCTGATTGTAAGTGATGGAACGAACCTTAGTGAAGCGCAGATGATGATTTTTGAGATAGAAGGACCACTACGTAAAACAGACACTCGTCCTTTTGCTGAGGCGGGTTCTGATCAGCCGTTGTTTTCTTCGAATTCTCTCGTGCAGCTTGATGGTAGTCAGTCTTATGATGTTGAAAGTGATGTGCTCAGCTATCGATGGGAGATGATTTACAAGCCTGAAAATTCTGCGGCTCAGTTAATTTCGTCAAGTAGTGTCTTACCTCAGTTTACAGCGGATGTTCTGGGGAATTATGTTATTAAACTGGTGGTAAGTGATGTTAATGGTGAAAGCCATATTGATACTGTTATTGTAACGCCACATGATACATATGGATTGGCTTGCGGCGATTGCCATAACAAACCTCAATTACATTTAATTACAAATGACGATTGTGCTCAATGCCACGATCTGGCTCAATGGAATTTAGTTACGGGTATTTTTCATGCTCATGGTCATATGTCTAAACCTGCTCAGTGTGATATTTGTCATAATGGAACAGATGCTCATGGCAAAGACGAGCACCATCTGATTACTGACAAAGATTGTAACCACTGCCACCTAAAATCAGATCTGCCGTGGAAACCGGCACTGACAACACCTGTTGACCCTGCGTTTCAGCACGATGGAATTTATTCTGGTTGTACTTCTTGTCATAACGGTAAAATTCAGCAGGGTAAACCGGCTGGTCACATGCCGGTGTCCGACCGATGTTTTGCCTGTCATACTACTGAAGACTGGTTATCAGGTTTGCATCTTGAACATACCGTTTTATTTGATACGTGTACTGATTGCCATAATGATGTAAAGGCAAAGGGTAAGCCCGGAAATCATCTTGTCACAACTCAAAACTGTCGGGACTGTCATCAGAAAACGTTCTGGTCTTCACCTAAGTTACCAACTGTAAAATTTGATCACGCCGGAATAACTGCGCCTTGCGTTACTTGTCACAATAACGTAAAAAAGTGACGCAAAAAAATTAAGCAGAGGAAAATTGAAGCTTATTTTTTTTGCAACAAATTAACGATATCTTTGTGGCCTTCCCGTTTAGCTAGATCAAGTGGTGTGCTGCCTTGAGTATTTTTATTCCCCGTTTCAGCGCCCTGGTTTAATAACGTGCTTACGACTGCGCTGTGCCCGGCCTGTGCTGCTAAATGGAGTGCAGAATTAAGATGGTTGTTGATTGCGTTTATATCGCTTTTTGCGTTTAACAATAATATTACGCCATTGTTGTTACCGTAGGCTGCGGCAAGTAGTAGTGCAGTGTTACCCTGTTTTGATCGTGTAGATATGTCAGCGCGTTTTTTTAACAAGAACTGAATAACATTGTTGTATCTTAATTTTGCTGCGGTGTGCAGAAGTGTGAGATCTTCAGTATCGGCTATTTTAATATTCAGCTGCATTGGCAACAGCTTATTAACCAGTTTTATTTCTTCATGGTGCATTGCGTGCCAGAGCAACGTGTGTCCCTGGTGGTCGCGTTGGTTTATATCAGCACCAACTTTTATTAGATCTTCTACAAGTTGAATATGCCCCATTTGTAATGCTGAAATTATGGGACTAATTCCGTTTTTATCTCTTTTATTAATGTCTGCGCCTGCATTTATCAAGAGTTTGGCGGCTTCAGGGAAATTTCGTTCAATCGCCCAGTGCAGGGCTGTTTTTCCCTGTTTGTCTCTACTACTGACAATGGCTTTTTTGCTAAGAAGCAGCTTAATGGTTTCGGTATAGCCGCCTTTCGCTGCCCATATAAGGGCCGTTCGCCCCTTCATGTCGCGAATTTCTAATTGTGCGCCATGACGGAGTAATGTCTGGGTTATTTTTAAATATCCCCGTCGTGCCGCATACATTAATGGCGTGCGTCTTTCGTCGTCCTGAATATTGACGTTATGCCCTGCATTAATGAGTTTTACTACATTGGCATGCTTACCTTTGGCGCTGGCATATATAAGCTCAGGCCATTTATCAAATGGATTTGTCGTGTTGGAACTGGCTGCAAAAGAATTCGGTAAGAAAAATGCAACGAGAGTTAACAGGATGATCCATATTTTAATGCTAATTAGTTTATTTTTATCGTACATATAATTTAAAGATAAGGCTTGGCGTAAGTTAACCAATAGCATAAAATGTGCTGGAAATCACCCATTTTACCCACACTTGCCATGAAACCGGGTTTAAATAGTGAAAAATCTCTTTGAAAAAATAATAAGAAGATAAAGTCACTTTCTGAATCTGAGTTGTCAAATAAAGTCATTGTATACAATGATGTATAGAGTAATGCGTTGAATTTGTTAAGGTATTCTTTGCGATCGACTGTTAAAGTCCGTTGTTTGTCAGGTGTTTACGCTAAAATCGATATAACCCTGATAAAACCTTTCAGATTACGCGTTAGTTTGAGTTGCCGCTAAGATATTGATATTAAGAAGAACGGTATTAAGCCGCTAACATATTGATGATACTAATTTTACGCACCTTGATTTTAAGCGCTTATTGATTAATGTTAAATATATCTAAATTAAAACAGACACTTATATTTATTAGCCTGCAGTTTATTCTGTGCGGTTCTTTAGTGTTTGCTGACGATCTATCTGATGCAAAAAATGCATATGGGGCAGGTCAGTTTGAGGAAGCCGCTACCTTATTACGCCCCCTGGTTCGTCAGGAGAATATAGAGGCGGTCTATTTGCTTGCGCGAATGTATGAGCAAGGCGATGGTGTTGAGAAGGATCTGGGGGAGGCGAAGCGTCTGTTCCGAATAGCGGCAGAAAAAGGAAATGATGCCGCACAACAAAGGCTGGATATATTTGACGCCCAGGGTGCAGATGATTCAGTTGTTATTGAGTGGTACTTACCATCCG
>JAOULC010000091.1 GCA_029882215.1 Gammaproteobacteria bacterium
GGAACCAGTATTGATTTAATCTGTGCATGAGGTAATACATGTGCTGGTCTTTTATCTCTTTAAAATTATGATTATCGTCAAATACTAGTGCTTATGACCCGTTAAATCAATACTGGTTCCGTTATTTTATTATTTATACCGTCGCTGACTGTTTTTGTTAAAAGTAGTGGTGCCAGGCAAGCTCTGCTGCACTGGAATAAAGACCGGATTGCTGACGATAAGAAAGTTTAACCCTCACTGAATTTTGCACACTCAAGTGAAGAGACTGTGCCAGCTCTGCTTCCTGATACTGATAGCTTTCTCCGCCTGCGAAATCCATATGCCTGATACTGATATTTATCGCCGTCTTTTTTGTATTGATTAACCAGCTTAACTGAGCGCCGCTGCCTGCTGAATAATCACGATTTAATTTCCTGCTAAGGTCAAGCTCAGCCAGCAGCGACAGCGTTGATATTGTTTTTTCAAAAAACGCATAACTCAGCCCGCCAGAAAATTCCGTATAAAACACATGATCAGCACCTTGAGACAATATTCTGTATTCCGTTCCCAGCCCGAACGACCACGAAACAGGACTAAGCAATTCATTTCTTGGCGTTGATGATAATATATCAATCAATTTTAGCTGCTGAATAGTCAGCTTTTGACTATCGCTCTTGTAACTCAATTTAACATCGAAAAAATTAATTTGAGAACCGGCTCTGTAACCGTCTAATGGGTCAAGTACATCGTGAAATGCCGGTCGGTAATAGAGCAGTAAATCATTACTGTTTTCTTGTTGCGACATGCCAAGAGCAAACCGGCTACTTCCATGTCCTTGATCATCTCTGACCACGGGCTGTTTGACTTGATTCCAAATATCTTTAACTTTTATAGCACTTCTTTGCCTCAGTAATTTAAGTGAAAGCTTTGATAGATCATTGTTCTCATCAATTTCATTTTTTGAACGAATACGCAGAAGTTCGTAGGCCATCTCTATCACTCGGGCTTTCTCTGTTGCAGTTTCCTCCGAATTTTTCTCTGACAGAGCTTCACCTTGCGACAAACTTTTCGCTATCAGCCACTGCTCCTTCGTCAGCTGATTTTTTCTGCTGGCAAGCACGCTTGTCGCTGAAGCTCTGAATTCATGTCCGGAAATAAATCCCGCTTTTCTCACTGCTTTTATCGTATCGGCAGGAATGGCCTTATAATCAAAACCGCTGGCTATTGCCGTTTCTGGCCTTACTACTTCCAGCAATGCTAACAAGCGGTAACTGCAGTTTTCAGAAAAGAAATAATAGTCGAAAACAATGTCCTTAACTTCCCATGTGTGACGCATCAGCTGATCCACTTCTGCCTGCTTAAGATTAAGCTCAAACTCCCAGATATCACGGCTTTCAATCTCATTATATTCTTTTATTTTTGAGTAATATGGCACAATATCAAACTTTCCTGGATAACCACCGAACAAGCCCTTGTAGATATACTCAAGACTGTTATCGTCGGTTGCAGAATCAGCTGCATAGTTTAATGCATATGCCGCCAGCGGACTTGAGGAACGATAATCTGATGGGTTCAGCCGTAATAAGGTATGACCGAACATCGACGACGGCCCGTTTAAAAATGCTGTTGGAAAGATTAAGCTAACAGTACGGGTATTTAACTCATTAAACCAGTTTTCAAATTCACCACAGCTTTGTTTGTTTATTTTATAGCCCTGAAACAGCCGGGTTTGACTAAGCCAGTAAAAACGTGCCGGAAAACGGCACTGATATATTGCTGCCGTATCCTCATCAAGCATATATCTTATAGTTGCAAACAACTCTTCTTTTGGGTTTGTTTTTCCCTGACGCGATATAAAAAATCGCTCATCATCAACCTGGCTTTCTACCCTGCCCGTCATTGTCCTTCGATAATGCAGCAAAGCACGCCATTGTGCCGACGCGTCAAGATTCAGCTTAATAGCTTTGTTAAATAGATGATCAATTTCTGTAGAATAACTTGCAGCTAAAAGCGGAGAGAAAGAGTAAAAACCACTTAAAAAAATACCAATTATTAGGAGAAAACATCTGTTTGAAACAAACAATACAGGTACCTTTAGTGAAGCGGTCAGCTCAGCGGAGCTGGCCGCCCATCTTATCAGCTAAAATACTTTGATAAGGTTACATCTTCTTTCATGACACCAGCAAGTGTCTCCAAAACTTCTATACTGCTAATATCTTCACGACTGAAGATACGACCAAAGTTTTTTTGTGTCGCACTAAAAAATCTGGATTTATCTGCATCATCAATTCTCAGCAGATTTGCCAGTGTCTCCAGAGACTCTCCCTGTCCGCTTGACATATCGCGTGCAACCTTGTCGATATTGTCCTTAAGAAACTCATCCGCACTGGCTGTAATGCTAACCGAGGTATCACAACCCATAATCCCGAATGTCATACTGACAGTATCAAACAAAGAGCCATTGGTTGTTGCTGCTAAGACGTGTGGCACCGTTCCCGTCTGACCATCAAACAGAACAGCGCCAACACCACAACCTGCTCCGCGACTTGCCGCCTGACTTAGCATGGGTAATGAAGCCAACATTGTCGCTATTAATATTACTCTCTTCATAATCTTATCCTTATATATTAAAAAACTGTGAGTAAAACAAATTTTGGTTATTAAAGAAATAACCGCTTACAAATCTACACACATGGCTTTTCATTGTCCATCTAACTATTGACCCTTCATCTAAATTTTCTCGCCGTTCACAATTCCTCGCTACTTAGAAATGACGAACTGGCAAGCATGATCAATTTCATCAGCCGGTCTTCTGTTACATCTAATGCCTGCCTAATAACACAGGCCTCACACCGGTAATTCTCATTTTAGTGATAACACTTTGATCAGATAATTAAGTAAAGAACGGCGGTTTTTTTCTATTTTAAATGTTTGATTATGCAAACCTGTCATTGTAAAGATGGCTTTAGGTAATGCTGCGGCTTCAAATAACAGGCTGGCATGGTAATAAGGAATTATTTCGTCTGCCTGACTGTGCATGATCAGTAACGGCACTGGTGAGACCTGCGCTATGTAATCGAGTGGCCGGTAATCGTTATCTATCATCAATGACAGCGGCCACTGTAACGGCCAGCTTAGCCACCAGTTAGATAAAACATCACGTGTTATCTGCCGGTAGTCACTAAAGCCGCTGATGCCTGCAAATGCCCTGACTTTAGCTTTATTACTCTTTTGGGATACCGCATAAATTCCCATTGACGCCCCCAGACTCTGACCAATCACCACGACCTTATTCTGATTGTTTCTTCTGTATGCATAATCAATTGCAGCTGATATATCAGTCATTAACCCCGTCACTTCCGGTTTGCCGGTCGACAGTCCAAAGCCTCTGTAGTCAAACAGTAAGACATCAAATCCGTAACGAGTAAGCCAGTAAGCATTAGCCAAATGATAGGTAATATTTCCAGCATTGCCGTGTAAAAACACAACCGTCGCACGGTACTCCGTATGAGCATGTGGTAACCACCAACCGTGCAAATCAACACCGTCTGCAGTTAAAAAATTTACATTTTGATAATTTATCTCGGTTTTTTCTATATCAAAAGCCTGATTTTTATACGGCTGAAAAATCAGATGCGTACAGGCAGACAATAGTGTACTCAACAATAACAACAATACTGCTTTCATTATCATAGTCAGATACTCATTTTCCTTGCAAAGACCCTAGCTAATAACCTACTCATTAGCCAGTTACATTATCACCAGTATAATCTCATACCAATAGCTAATTCACTTTCAACATTGCGGTAATCCAACATTCTCTTCTAATTGTTTGATTTGCCTAGGAACAGCTGGCTGGCTCATATGCAAAGTCTCGGCAGTGCGGGTATAGCTCAATAAACACGCAGCTGATTCAAACACTTCAAGCCGCCTAAATGTAATATGTATAAGTCTATGGTTAATATCAGATTCATTGAGGTTTCGTTATGGTATATAAATCTTATAGGCGCAATCCTAGTTAAAGGCGGTTATTTTCACCATCTTGCAGAACCGAATTTATTAATAGGAGACCATCCATTGGCTTTATTAGATCAAACAGGTCATTATTCTGACCTGAGCTTAAAAGAAGATAGTTTACTTGCTGGTAGCAAGC
>JAOULC010000057.1 GCA_029882215.1 Gammaproteobacteria bacterium
TATACATGTCATTGATGTGTATGCGTCGGTGTAGCTATCAGACAAGACAAGGCCTTTAAGTGGGATAGTGCCCTGTAGATAGGGCCTGCTGCTGAGATTCTGGCCGCGATATTGGGATTCGATACGACCCAGTCTGATATTAGAAGAGGACTGACAAAAGGACTTGTCCGTGACATAGACTAAGGTGCAGTATGGTAATCTGACGATCGCTTTCTGTAGAAAGTTATCCAGTGAGTCAGCATCATCGATTAAGCTCAGACACGTTACAGATATCTCTGATACAGTTTTTGAAACCAGTCTGGATAAATACCGCTTCTTTTCAGAAACATCCATCTCCGTCTGTGCCGTTGTTTGAGTGTTCACAAGTGGTGTCCCAATAGCAGTGAATACAATATCAATGTAGTCATAGCAATTTATATACCGTAATTAATGAATGAAAAAAACTGGCAGAATATGTGTGTACCGTGTTTAGCTCGGGAAGAGGCTGAGATATACAGGGTTTAGTTTGCAAGGGCTGCAGGTGCATGGTAATAAATGATCTGTACATCGGTGCAATAGCTATGATTAAAAATATAAATAAACCAGCGGTCAAACAATCAAAGCATACCGAATCCATCATAATTACTGGTTAAGTTATTGTAGACTTTCACTGCGGCTTAGAAAGTATTATATAGAGGCAGGATCAAGTCTCTTTAACCTAATGATACCAGTCTATGGTATTATTCACGGCCGATAAAATTGTCTATCAATATATGTCTACGTACTCTAAAACAAAAAAAGTGTCGAAAGAAACAGAACAAGAGGCTATGAAAGTTGCGCGGGCAACTCAAAGGCCGGGGCAGTCTAAGGAACAGACAAAACTGATTGCACAGGGCGTTAAAAAAGGCATTGAGCAATATAAAAAAGCACAAAAAGCCAAAGCCAGAGAACTGGACAAAAAGCTCAGTAAAGCTAAATCATTACGGCGGGAATCAGTTGAATCGCTTGATAAGGCAGCTGCGCCTGAGCCTGAGTATGTTACTAGCCGGTTACCCTGGATTTTGCTCGTGATTTCCTGGCTAGGGTTTGTTGCATATATCTATTTCGCCGTATGATCCCTTCTTACCGCCTTGGTTCACGGCTCAGAGCTGTATATGAAGTAGTGCTAAAGGCACAAAACCAGACAGCGTATTCCAGAATCTGGGATTGTTGTTGTGATCATGGCTATCTGGGGTTAAAAATTCTGCAAAATAATCTGTGTGAAAAACTGATCTTTGTTGATCAGGTGCCGCATATTATACAAAACCTATCACTTAAACTTGGCTCTTTTTGCAGTGATCAATATGAGCTTTTCACAGTCGATGCCGGAGAATTATCTTTTGAGAGCCATCAGCGGCATCTGGTGATTCTGTCAGGCGTGGGTGGTGAATGCATGGTTGATATTATCAGGGCGATAGCAGGCCGTCAGGGAGATGCGAGCATAGATTATATTTTCTGTCCCAGTGCCAGCACAAATGCATTACGAAAATACCTTAACAGTCAGAATTTTACATTGCTATCTGAAACGATTGCATGTGAAAAAAAACGCTATTATGAGATACTGTTAGTACGTACCAAGGAATCTGCCGGTGAGCTTCCTGATGTATCATTAACAAACACCATGTGGCAGGCTGATAATACCGGTCATCAGCAGCATCTTGCAAAACTGTCATGCCATGAAGGCAAAAAGCTTCTCGCTACTATCGGCTAAACCTTGTGATAACGGATGTTCTGGTCAGTCACATGATTTATGTTATTGACGGCTGTGCTTTAGTGAGTGAAAAAAGATCCGGTTTATTAATTTACAACAATTTTGCTATTTAAGGTTTATATATGTCTGCATCTAAGTCTGTATTTCTGTTTGTTTTGCTTATTACACTACCTCAGTTGTCACAGGCAGGCTGGCAGGATTTTACCGATTCAATTAAACAAAAAATCAATGAAAGAATCGAAAAAAATAGTAAATCAGCACTGAGTGAAGAGGCGATTGCAGATGCACTGAAACAGGCTCTTTATCAGGGGATTAAAGAGTCTGTTAAACAGCTTAAGACTAAAAATGGTTTTCTGGCTGATGCATCGGTCAGGATTCCAATGCCACAGGGCTTAACGAAAGTTGAAAAGGCGTTAAGGAAAATTGGTCAGAAAAAAGTTGCCGATGATTTTGTTGCTACGATGAATGAGGCCGCAGAACAATCGGTAGCCAAGACGGTGACTATTCTGGTTG
This sequence comes from Gammaproteobacteria bacterium, assembly GCA_029882215.1. Classification (GTDB taxonomy): domain Bacteria; phylum Pseudomonadota; class Gammaproteobacteria; order SZUA-229; family SZUA-229; genus JAUVDT01. The sequence continues at coordinate 2,243 of JAOULC010000057.1, forward strand.
ATGCGGTAAAAAATATGACTCTGACCGATGCTGTTAAGATTTTAAATGGCGAGCAAAATGCAGCAACTATGTACTTCAGAACAAACAGTGAAAGCAAGCTTCGTGATCTGATTAAACCCATAGTTACACAAACGACTCAGTCTGTAGGCTTGACCCGGCATTATAAAAAGCTGACGAAAGCATCCTCTTCACTGCAGAAATATATGGATAAAGATAGTCTGGATCTTGATGAGTATATAACCCGCAAAGCGATAGACGGATTATTTGTAAAAATTGCAGATGAAGAAAACCGTATCAGAAATAATCCTTTATCGCGGCGGACTAATTTATTAAAAGATGTATTTGGTAGTCTTGATAAATAACTGTCTGCAGGACTTATCGATATTTATTTTCTGTATTTTCATAATCGTTATCTGACTGTACAATAAATACAGGGAGACTTTAATTAAATGTATCTGCTAAATGCTGTCTTTCACCTGCTGCATCTGCTCATTATTCTGGCATCAGTATCTTTATGTTTCTTTGAAAGTTTTGTTGTGTATCATTTAGTCTTACAGGCCGTTATTTTAACATCGTGGCTGATTATAGGGCCGCTGCTGAATCAACCTGGTATGTGCTTGCTGACTGAGATTCAGAAAAAACTGGGTCTAGGTGGCGCTGGTGATTTTCCGCATTCATATATGGTGTACCTTTTTAAAAAATTTGGCTATAAGGGTAATGATACAAAAAAAATAGACCTGATAACCTTTTCTGTTTTTTCAGTCTGCACCTGTATCTCATTACTGAGGTATTTTTATTAAAGACTCTTCTTTAAAGCGAATATTGAATCTGAATGGCATATGAATATTATTTCTATCGCAGGATTTAGTGACCCCTTTAGCGCCTTAAGTCATCTGGCCGGTGTGCTGTTTGCATTGTATTATGCGGTTAGCCTGATACGGCTGGCTGCCGGGCAGCACGGCAGACTGGCTTCAACGTTTGTGTTTGTATTTTCAGTTGTTTTTTTGTTGTCGATGAGCGGTGTTTTTCATATGCTCGATCATAACAGCAGCGGCAGAGCTGTATTGCAGCGGCTGGATCATGCGGGTATCTTTATTTTAATAGCCGGTACTTTTACACCGGTTCACCAAATTCTATTTCAGGGTTTTTTGCGCTGGGGCTTTTTGCTGTTAATCTGGGGTCTGGCAATCACAGGTATTACACTTAAGACGATTTATTTTACGCAGCTGGCAGAGTGGCTGGGGCTTATGTTTTACCTGGGGCTGGGATGGCTGGGTATTTTATCTGCATACTATACTCACCGGCTGCACGGATTTGTGATTATAAAGCCATTGTTATACGGTGCGATGGCCTACACGATTGGTGCAACGATCGAGTTTTTACGCTTACCTGTTTTAATTCCCGGTGTGATTGCTGCGCATGAAATATTTCATATTGCCGTACTGGCCGGAATTGCCTGGCACTGGATGTTTGTCAGGAACCTGCTGATTTTAAAACACAATTAATAAATCATAATCTGCGGTAATTGTATAAGCCTCTGTCATGCAGCTAATATTAGCCATAAATACTGCCATTCAGTTCAAGCTGGATAAGGTATAGACGCATATCAAGTTCCAGCTGGTGGTACTCAGGCAGCATGTGCCGGCACAGCCGGTAAAATGATTTATTGTGGTCTTTCTCTTTCAGGTGCGCTAATTCATGCACCACAATCATGTTTAAAAACTCTTCCGGTGCTTTCTTAAATACTGCACTGACACGCAGCTCATTTTTAGTTTTTAAGCGGGCTCCCTGCTGACGCGCAACATAGCTATGTAAACCCAGAGCATTGTGCACAACATGCAGTGTGCCGTCGTATATGATCTTGCTAAGGGGCTGGGATTTCTTCATGTGTTGATTTTTTAGTGCCGATACATAATCGCGCAGGTCGCTATCGTTAGCGATATTATGTGGTTTTGGATAGCGTGAGAGCAGGTATTTTCCCAGCTGGGCATTTTTTATCAGCTTATCAACCTGTGCAATGAGATCCGGTGAGTAACTACTGAGGTATTTATGTACGGGCATAATTAAGGCGGTATGAATTAGCAGTAACAGAGTTGGGAGAGTTTAGCATATAAGGTATTAGCAGGAGCTGGCTTTTAATATCACGCATAATTAATCTATACTTACTATGTCATTATTAACGGATATATTTATGGCGAACCATCCAACAAAAAAAGCCTTAATACTATCTGGTGGCGGTGCCCGTGCGGCCTATCATGTCGGTGTATTAAAAGCGATTGCTGAAATCATGCCAAGAAAGGCTGCTAATCCGTTTCAGATTATTTGTGGTACTTCTGCCGGTGCGATTAATGCCGCGTCGCTGGCAACTCATGCTCATGATTTTCGAAAAGCCGTGCAGCGTATTTTGTCGATCTGGGCTAACTTTCACGTCAGTCAGGTCTTTCGGGATGATATACCAACTATTTTATATATCATGTCACAGTGGTTTCTCAGTATTGTGTTTGCAGGGCGGTTTCGCAGAGAAAAATACCTCTATTTGCTCGACAGAGGACCGTTAAGGAAGTTATTAAAAAAATATATTCAGGCTAATGATATTCAGAATGCAATAGACAATTCTCATATTGATGCATTATGTATTACGGCTTCCGGTTATAGCTCGCATCAGTCGGTATCGTTTTTTCAGGGTGTCGACAGTCTGAGCAACTGGTCAAGGGTTCAGCGAATAGGCATTAAGACAAAATTAACCATTGACCATTTAATGGCATCATCAGCCATACCGTTTTTGTTTTCACCACAAAAGATTAACCGTGAACATTTTGGTGACGGCTCCATGCGTCAGTCGGCACCGATCAGTCCGGCGCTGCATCTTGGTGCGGAACGTGTCCTTATTATTGGAAACCGAAGTGATCATGCAGAACATGTTAAGCGTGTTAAGGGTGATGATATTCCTTCGATAGGACAGATCGCAGGTCATGCACTGGACAGTATATTTCTGGACAGTCTGATAGCAGATATAGAAAGAGTACAGAGGATAAATAAAACCGTTAGTTTAATACCTGAAGATAAACGTTTCGAACATGGTGTCATGTTGCGTGAAGTTGATGTGCTAGTGATAACACCAAGTGAGGATATGGGGGTGATTGCATCTGACTATGTGCATGATCTGCCCCGTACTATACGTTTTTTATTAAGTGGTATTGGCGGTACAAAAAATAAAGAATCTAATCTTATCAGTTATCTATTATTTGAAAGAGGCTATTGCAGACGATTAATCGATCTCGGTTATAAAGATGCAATGGCGCAGAAAGATGAACTCAGTAGATTTCTTGATTTATCAGTCTGACCTTGCCGATATAAATACCGATAGTTCACTCGCAGGGGCTAAATCCTACAGTTACACATGGGCTGGCAATAGGTATAAACTACGGTTGGTGGTAATCTGACTGGTACAGCCTTATTGAAAATAAATGATGTTATCTAAAGTAAGCTGATAAAGTGATATCTTTTAGAGCAATCTGTTATTGTCACAGACTAAATTTAAATAAGAGGGGATGGAATGATGGGTGTAGCAAATTTATTGGACGTGGTATTTAGTTTTTGGACCGGGCTGGCAATATTAACCATTATTCTGGTTAAGTCCTCGGTCAAGTTTGTGCCACAAAACCGGGCCTTCGTTGTCGAGCGCTTTGGTAAATATAATAAAACCATGGTTGCCGGTTTAAATATGTTATTTCCGTTTATAGATAAAGTGGCCTATAACCAGTCGTTAAAAGAACATGCTTTTGATGTGCCTAGCCAGGCAGCCATTACGAAAGATAATATTTCTCTGGTGGTCGATGGCGTTCTTTACCTTAAACTGCTGGATGCTTATAAGGCCTCTTACGGTGTCGATGATTATGTCTATGCTGTCAGCCAGCTGGCGCAAACAACCATGCGTAGTGAGATTGGTAAGATCGATCTGGATAAAACTTTCGAAGAGCGTGAAAGCCTGAATATCAATATTGTCAATGCCATTAATATGGCCTCTGAGCCCTGGGGCGTGCAGGTGATGCGCTATGAGATTAAGGACATCGAGCCACCACGTACTATATTAGATGCAATGGAACGGCAAATGAAAGCTGAGCGTGAGAAGCGTGCCACTATTCTTGAGTCTGAAGGCCATCGTCAGTCTGCTATTAACGTGGCTGAAGGTGCCAAGCAGGCACAGGTACTGGCGGCTGAAGCCGATAAGACAGAGCAGATCTTACGTGCAGAAGGTGAGGCGCAGGCAATCATTGCTGTTGCAGATGCACAGGCCAAAGCACTTGATACCGTCGGACAAGTTGCCAATACGACTGAAGGCCAGAAGGCCATACAACTTGATCTTGCAGAAAAAGCAATTGAAGCAAAACGCGCAATCGCCAAAGACTCAACAGTGGTATTGCTGCCAGACAGTAATAGCGGTGCCGCAAGTGTGGTAGCAGAAGCCATGACCATTATAAATACTTTAAACAGCTCTAAAGTGACCGGCTAACGACAGGAGTGCAAGATGATTACCGATTATATTGTTAATCACCAGGCCGAGTTCTGGCTGGCGCTTGGTTTTGTCATGCTGGCGATTGAGGTGATTACAGGTTTTACGACGGGGATTTTTTTATTTGCAGGTCTGGGTGCCTTAACAAGCGGCGCTTTAATGAGTGCCGGTGTACTGCCCGAAACATGGATAGCGGGTGTGTCCTGTACCGGCATAAGCTCGGGTATGATTACTGCCTTGCTGTGGAAACCGTTAAAAAAATTACAGGGTGATAAACCAGTGGAAAAAGACAACAGCAGTGATTTTGTTGGACATGAATTTGTCCTCGAAAATGACATTACGTTGAGCCAGCCAGGGTCTACGCAGTACTCGGGCATCAGCTGGCGGGTAGAGATTGATAAAGAAACGGGTGTTGATACGATTGCTGCCGGACAGCGCGTATCCGTTAGTTCGGTTGAAGTGGGATTGTTTAAGGTTAAGCTGGCAAACTAGAAAAAAGGTTTGCGCTCTGCAAACAGTATTTTTGCAGCGGTTGTCGTTAAGAACAAAAGAAAAATAATCCTCCACAGTGGAGACAGAGGTTGCTGCACTTCGTGTTTAGTGTGGTCAAAGCTACCTGAGATCACTACAGCATTAAAAAAGCCCCATAACGAAAACGTTATGGGGCTTTTTAGTACTACATAAAGCTAAACTTATGGCTGGAGCAGAATATAACCCTGGCTCACTAAGTCTGGCATAGCAGCAACACCTGAAGTTACAAACTCAACACCAGGAATGATTTCAGAAGTAACGGCACCTGAAGTTAGTGCGCCTTTCTTGATTAAACCACGTACAGTGTTCTGGCAGAAAAGGAATTTAACACCCTGATCCATCAGGTTTTGCACGGCGCCTTTAAACTGGTTGCCGGCTTTATTGATCAGCAACTTACCACCAGCACTTGTTGCAACAGCAACAATTTCGTAATCACGGCCCTGTTTCATGCCGTAGTTGATTTCATAATCATTAATAGCATTTTGAATGTTACCAAGACCGTAAGGCTTTGAGTCATTACTGCCGTCTTTGTATTGCTGGTTTAGTTGATATACAACTTTAACTTTAGTGCGTTTCTTGATGCAGGTAGTTAGTGCGCCTGCGCCTTCACCGAACTCTTCATCAAAGCTCACGCCGCCAACATTGTTAGCACACTCTTTGTTTGTAATGTTATGTCTGTGATCAGACGCGTTTGCTACACCGGTAGCAGCTAATAATAAAAGCATACCAAGGCTTGAAATTAATTTTTTCATTTTTTCCTCTGTTTATAGTTTTGTTATATAGAGTAATAACAACAGGCTGCGTTAAGCAGAGCAGCATTATTAATCATATATGACTCATCTGGGGAGGAAAAGCTTACAACATAAAAAGACGACTATCTATAAAGAAAAAATGTAAAAAATAAAAAGTAAAAATAAAATTACGAAGTGTAGTAAAAAAGATATCAGTGGTATCATCTTATGTTTGTTTGTACGAAATATATACAGTGAAAGTATTCTTTGCAATACAGTGCTGCGCTACTTTTTTTGCGGATTCTTCTAAAGATTTCATGATGCGAAATTTTATATAAATCATCGAGTACAAAAAACAGTCAATTTCAAATGATGATAAAACATTATATTATTCAAGGTTATCGGTGCAGGAAACTTTTCGTGTCCCGAGCCTGCTTACTGATGTGTTTTTAATATATATGCTGATGTGATTGGCTGGCTGGTTTTTGTACAAAACAGCCAGCTTTATAACATTTAATATGATACCTGTCTGACTGATTTAAGAATGGTTAAATATATTCGTTATCTGTATCGGTGAATAAGTAATGACTTTAAGTGGTTACTGGCGAAGAACAGGTAATCTATCTGTTCTTTAATACCTTCTCATCAACAAGCTGATCGGTCAGACGTAACCATTCAATAAGCAGCTTGTTGAGGTGTACACTGTGTTCTGTGTTACTGAAGCGAATCTCATCGGCACGATTGACGGCGCTGATGTAGTCATTTAATGATACTTTTCCATAGGAATAGTTTTCTGCTTCATCAGTGAGAATGGCTTCAGCGAGTTTTATCTTTTTGCCTGATACGCTAATGAGTTTTTTTCGTGCTGTATTTGTAAATAAATGTTTTTCAGGTTTGTACGCAGTTCCGCGTATGTATTACGGTTGGTAAACTGTGTTTGTCTGAGTGCTATCTGTGCCAGTTCTTTTTTTTTGCTTTGTTAGTGTTGTTGCCAATTGACCAGCTGAGTGAAATGCCGGCATATAAATTATCCTGCCGGTCTTCAAGACCCCGGTTCTGGCCATCCAGTTTGTAACCCAGTAAAAGATTAGTTGAGGGCAGCAGTTCGTCAGCCGCTTTTATGACGGTCAGTTCTCCCTGTTGTTCAAGCAGGTTTAATATCTTGTAGGTCCGGCTGATTTGGGTAAAGCTTTCATAATCTTTCTCAAACTTTACCACAGAAGCAGGAACTGCAGGTTTTATCGGGATATACTCTGTCTTATAGTTTTCGATTGCTTTATAGATCAGGTTAGCCTGTTGCTGGTAGATCTTTTCTGAAATGATGAGATTTTCTTCTTTGCCTATCAGCAGCAGTTTCATTTTATTGATATCAATCGGCAATGCAATTTTTTGTTTCTGCCGTTCAAATATATTGTTCATCAGTTTCAGGCTGGAGCGGTATGACAGTTTTCCTGCTTTAAGGTTTTCAAATGCTGATTACCAGTTGTAATAGGCGGCTATGAGGCTGGCCAGATAATCTTCATAGGCTTCAACGATCTGGTAACGGCAGGTGTCATTTTCTAAACCAATGATTTTGTCCTGCAGTTGTATGCTTTTACCAAAAGCATTATTTGCAATCGGCTGTGTAATTAAAATTTCAAGATCAGATGTATCCGGGGTGTTAAGCAGCGATGAGGATTTGATATAAGACAATGAGATACTGGTGCCATTGTAGGGAAACAGTTTGCTCAGAGAAATACTGGCCTCAGGGTTGCTGCGATTCTGATCCAGATAAAAATTATGGCCGTACTTTACATCCATAATGATATCGCTGTCAGCTAGCAGGGTATCGCGCTGGTACTGTAACGGCATCTGCTCTAGCAGAATACTTTCAAAGCTGACATCTTTAATGCTGGCTTGTTCGATAAATGATTTAAGCGTCAGAACTGTCTGCTTTGATGCTACGCTGGCTGAGGCAGCTGACAATGCAGCTGTTAGCATTATTAATGGCAGCAGCCGGATGAAGTTTTTTTGTGATATTTTCATTTTACTGGTTGCGGCAGACATCTCTGCTGCATGTGTTTACTAAAGCTATAGAGGCAGGGCACCAGTAACAGAGTAATACGGAGCCAAATAAAAGCCTCCAGGCTAGCGCCAGCATCATTTCGGCGAGCATAGCATCATAGCCGGTAATGCCACGCGGTTGGTAATACGCCTGCTACTGTGGTCAGGGTTGTCAGTATCACGGCTTTGAGTCGCGTCTGAGCAATGCGCGCAACTTTTTCATTAATACTGCTGGCTATGTATTGCGAGTACTCGGCTTCCAGTTTATTTAGCATGATAATCGCATCATTGATCACCACGCCGGCCATACCGAGCGCCCCGATAGCCGCAAAGTGATTCTAATTCACGGCTGTTAATACTCATAATGATAAGTGTGCGGGAGACTGAATTAAACAGCATGACCAGAATGGCAAAGATTAAGATGGTGACCATGACGATGGCGTTACGTAAATCATTTTTCGATTCACGCGTGTCGGCCACTTCACCGTCAAAATTAAGGCTGGTAGACGGTTGCTGACTCACCACCTGTTTAAATATGCCGTTTTCAAGGTCCTGTGCAATTTGTACCGGTGTTTTGCCGGAGCCGGCTTTGAGATCAGCCAGGACCGAAGTGACACGACGGCTATCACGGCGGTTAATCGAAGTAGCCGTGTTTGTTTTCTGGATGGTGAGCAGATCGCCCAATGGTGCGAGGTAGTTCGCACGGTTTTCCACAGGAATTTCAAGGATGCTTTGCATATTACTTTTTGCACTATCCATAACAGACAGGCAAACATCGATGTGCTCATTGCCACTGGCTAACTCAAAAAGTATCTCGCCTTCAAGAGAAGCACGAAATGTGGTGGCAATATCCAGCGGATTGATAGCCAGACGTTTGACCTTGTCACGGTCAATATCTATTTTATCCTCAGTCAGTGATAATGGCTGATCAATTTCTGCATTGATCAGCTCAGGGTACTTCTTCATGGCATCGAGCACGTCACTGGCAGTCTGTACGCGCAGGCTATCATTATTTTCCAGTATTAATACTTCAACCGCACTGCCTGATGACTGACCCCAGCGACTCTTTTGAATGATCAGCTTTTTCAGACCTTTGATATCACCTGTCAGCGGTTTCCAGAGGTTCACCAGATCATCTGCCGACAGCGTGCGCTCTTCTTTCGGTACGATTTCGATGATCTTGCGGAAGCTGTTTTCTTTGGCTATGCCGCCATGATGGCTGCGTGTAATTTCAGTACGAAAGCCGACAATTTCTTTACCGAGATAGGGCTGAATAACGTTTTCGATCTGCTTACTGATTTCTGCCGTTTCATTGTATTTTCGTACAACATAAATGAGAACTTTCACTGTCTGCAACTGAGCCTGTATCCGCTATTACTGATCTTAGTCAAGATTAATATTCATAATCTGATATGGGTAAAAGGCTGAAATAAATGTCGCCAGCCATATTCCGGTCTGCTGTGTTAAACTGATTTTGTTTTGTTGTTCTAATCCGTTATTTTAGAGTGTGATTTTCATGATTTCAAAAGCGATATTGCAAAAAGCTGCACAACAAAAAATTATTGATGCAGCTCAGGTTGATGCGCTTTATCAGTTTATTCATCAACAGGCGCTAAGCCAGAAGTCTGATCAGGGGCCTGATCAGAACAATGAACCATTAAAGTTTATCCGTAGCTTTGGTGATGTGTTTATTACCCTGGGAATTATTCTGATAGTAATGGCGATCACTATGGCAGAGCTGACAGGTTACTATTATCTGTTGCCGCTAGCCGGTTTTATTGCTCTGGCTGAGTGGCTGGTGCGGCTGCGCAGGCTGGCGCTGCCCGGTATAGCAATTTTAATCTCGATATTATTGTTTGTGAACAAGCTTGTGCCGTTTGGCTATGGTCATGATGTGATCATAGCACTGGCGGTACTCAGTGGCAGCAGCTTGCTATTTTATCTGCGGTACAAAATGCCGTTTAGTTTGTTTCCTCTGATGGCTGCTCTGGTTGCTATGCCGGTTGCCCAGACCGGTCTGGGAGTGCTGACAAACCCCGCTCTTTTTGTCGGCTTCGGCCTCATTATCTTTATCATAGCCTTTTGGTTTGATGCGCAGGATACCAAGAGAATATCGCACTTAAGTGATAGTGCATTCTGGTTATATCTGCTGGCATCGCCACTGATCGTTCACGGGGTAATGATTTCTGTGTTTCTAAGCCGGCATGAGTGGGTGCAGTCATTGAATAAAGAGATTTTAATGATTGTTTTTTTTACTATATTCTTCCTTGTCTCGCTTTTAATAGACCGCCGGGCCATGCTCATATCAACACAGTTGTATATTATCTATGCGTTGACTCAGCTGCTTCAGAGCGGCCTGGATAATAGCCAGCATGTTATGCTTTATACCTTAACCGGACTGGGTCTCTTTGTTATTTATTTTGGCAGCTACTGGTATAAAACACGGAACCTGATCTTTGGTTTTATGAAAGGCAGTATTATCAGTAAATTCATTCCGGATTTGGCGCTTAAAGACAATCAGTGACGTGACTCTCTGCAGTTTGGCAGAACCCGTTTATACGGGTGTCTGAGTGTGGATTAGTCTGCAGGTTGCTGCAGATTGTGGTTGTTGTCAGGTCTCAAAAGCTATCTCTGATTCTGTGCATGAGCTGATTTTATGTTTGGCTACTATTTATCAGTATAGATTGTGCTATATAAGTTTCATAAAATAATAATTACCCTGATTTGACAGGGGGGCTGAGCACAGGAATAAAATAATGCGTATTACTTTATTTATACTGTCTTTATGCAGTCTGCTATTACTATCCTGCAGCGATAATAACAGTCAGATTCTGCGCCTGGGCACCAATGTATGGCCGGGTTACGAGCCGCTCTATTTAGCAAGAGACCTCAATTATCTGGATAATATGCAGGTCGAGTTATTAGAGCTGTCATCGGCTAGTGAAGTGCTGCAGGCATTTCGCAGCAGGGCACTGGATGCCGCTTCATTAACACTGGATGAGGTACTGTTATTAAGAGATCTGGATATACCGGTGACTGTTGTTCTGGTGCATGATGTCTCCGATGGCGGAGATGTTGTGATTGCAAAACCAGCTATAAAAACGATCGTCGAATTACGCAATAAAAGAGTCGGTGTAGAAAACGGTGCACTGGGTGCCTATGTTATTACCCGTGCACTCGAACTTAATGATATGGTAACTAATGATATTGTCGTTGTGCAGTCTGACGTGAATACTCATGAAAGTTACTTTAAAACGGGGATGATTGATGCCGTGGTAACATTTGAACCCGTCAGAACCCGTTTACTAACCTCGGGTGGTAATGAAATATTCAGCAGCCGGGAGATGCCAGATGAAATTGTTGATGTGCTGGCCGTGCATAATGATTATCTGACAAATAATCCTGCTATTATAAAAGATCTGATCTCGGCATGGTTTAAAGCACTGGAGTATATGAAAACTGAGAGTGATCATGCATCAGCCCGTATGGCCAGAAGATTAAATATTTCTCAAAGGGAGGTCAATGACAGTTATCACGGCCTGAAATTACCGGATAAAGCACAAAATATTAAACTCCTTTCAAAGGGAGAAGAGGGGCTTGGTAAATCAATTAATAATTTATATAGGGTAATGCGTAAACAAAAGCTGATAAGAAATGAAATTTCTACCGACGCTTTGTTAAGCAATCAGTACTTGACGGACTAAACTCATATAGAACACGCTAATCTTGACTGTTTTGTTTGGCAGCATTTGCTCTGAGTAATCAGCACTGTTATATAGTCTCATTACCCATAATAGGGAGCTATTGCCAGATGTGGGTATCAATCAGAGGAAAATAGCGTCTTTTGTTTATAAAAAAATGTCATAACGAGCGATTACATTTAAACGATAAATTAAGCTATTTTTCTGTTATGCCCCGGGTAAAATGAACCGCTAATTATCTCTTTGACTGGAAAATCATGTTCAACTCTGTCAGTGACGCAAAAAAAATTATCAGCGTTTTACAAAATTCACTTATCCGTGAAGATGAGTGCACAGATACTGAAGTATATAGCCTGATCGATGCTCTTAATCAAATTTTTGAAATCATTGTTGCTGTTAATAAACGTGATGAAGTGCTTACAGCCGGTGAAATTACAGCAACCGGTGAACAGGGCCTGCTGCTAACTGATCATTTGATTGATAAACTGATAATGCTTAATATTTCTCAGCATAAACATGCAATAGAACAGGTTGCATTAGTTATTGCAAACTGGGTTATTAAACACAACGGTCAGCTGGTAAATATTCAGTCAGTCGTCGATGGTTTGGCTTATATTGCCAATGCAATTGATGATAAAGTGTCACTGTTACAATTATCAGTCTTCCTCAATCAGGTTGCACATGCCTGTCAGGATGATATTCAGTATGATCTGGATAACGCCGATCCTTCCAGACCCTGGCGAACTTTAAATATGAATCGTGGTATCGTTGCTACGCGGACACATGATCCGGAGATTATGCAGACAGTGTTTGTTGAACTGATTAAAGCCATTCCACTGGATGCGCCTGTATTTTTTAAAGAAGGCCTGTCTGAAATGCTGAGGCAAAATTATCCTGAGCCGGTGCGTGAGCTGATACAGCTGTTTTATGATAAAACACAGTCTCCTGTTCTGCATTAGCATCAGATTAAGCAACGAAGATTTGTCTGTGGTTCGTCTGGGAAGTAGCAGGGAGTTGTCGTGCTAAGGTCAGTAGCTATCCGCTGACAGTTTAATGATTTTATCCAGTCGAATGTCAAGCAGGGTGTTTTGAGTTGTCTTTACCCTGAGAAACTCCTGCTTGTCTCTGATGAATAAATCAACTGGCGTCACCTGTGCATTTTTCTGATCAGCATCACCTGTCCAGTACAGGTTACAGCGCGTTTTATGCATAATGGCTAATTCATATTCACTGTGCAACGAGCACTCAATCGGGATGTAATCTTCTGTGTTCTTATCCATCGGTTATTTATTAGCTTGCTTGCATGCACTGATGGTCGACCGGCTAATCTGATGGCTGACGGGGTTGAGTTTAAAAACACCGCCGCCGTCAGGTTCATGGTTGCTGCCATGCCATGGCTTGCTAAGATCCTGATCGCTTTCTAAAATAATCTGATTGTCATGCCAGCAGAGCAGATGCAGCGAACCGGGATAAAGACCTTTTACAAAATCCATGTCGCTGTTGCCGCTCAGCAGTCTGTCGATACTGTGTACCACCAGCACAGGGTGGCCCTCATCGGCGTAGATCATCGCGAGTGTCTTTTCATTTTCGGATAATAATATCTGGTAAGGAGTGATACCTGCAGATGGCTGGTTTCTAAGTTTAACCGGTCTGCCAAAGTGATCAATCTGATACCACTCAAAATAGAGCGGGCCGCGGATTGCACACACAGCAGAAAGATCGTCGTGACGGGTTAAAGAAACACAGTACCAGTTATCATTTAAGGCAGACTGAAGCTTCGCCGGTAAAGTATTGTCAAAAGCCTGAGCAGGTAATAAAAATACTGATACCAATATGGCAAACAGAAGTCTGTACAAGCTATGTCTCCACGGGTTGAATCTGAAACGCATTTATCTCAGTAGCAGTAATATTCTCCTAAATATTATGTCTAAAAGACTGCTCTAGCAAGATCTAATTGCCGGTATGTTGTTTGTTGAACCGGGTGTTAATGAACGATTGTGCCGCTAAAAATAATCGTCTATTAACGCTATGTAGGATAATATTAAAGA
>JAOULC010000092.1 GCA_029882215.1 Gammaproteobacteria bacterium
TAAAAACTCATCAAATCAATAACCTTCTAATATCACGATTGACACTGTCGGTTTCTAAACCATTGTCTATACTCATATAACATGTTTAATAGCCTGCTATATATTGATTTTTACTTATAAAGGAACAGTGATGTCCGATAATAAATTCCGGCTGATTACCCGCAGTGACTTTGATGGCCTGGTGTGTGCCGTGTTATTAAAACACCTTGATATGATTGATGAAATTATATTTGTTCACCCCAAAGATATGCAGGACGAAAAAATTGAAGTCAACAACAATGACATCTCAACCAATCTGCCGTATGTGGCCGGTATTCATCTGGCATTTGATCACCACCTGTCTGAAACCATCCGTAATGAAACCGTCGATAATCACATTATTGACCCGGATGCGCCTTCAGCCGCACGCGTGGTGTGGCAACATTATGGCGGTCATGAGGCCTTCCCGGCAGAATGGGATGAAATGATGGCAGCGGTAGACCGTGGTGACTCCGCCCAGTTCAGCAAGGATCAGGTACTGAATCCGACCAACTGGGATCTGCTTAATTTTTTAATGGATGCCAGAACCGGATTAGGCCGCTTCAGAGAATTCAGAATATCTAATTACAACCTGATGATGGACCTGATTGATTACTGCAAAGATCATCCAATCAAAGACATCATGCAGTTAGCGGATGTGAAAGAACGTGTAGAACTCTACAACGAGCAGCAAGCACTGTTTAAAGAGCAGTTAAAACGTTGCTCAACGGTTTATGCTAATCTGGTTGTTCTGGACCTGCGCAACGAAGAAGTCATTCACGCCGGCAACCGCTTTGTTATTTATGCACTCTACCCATACTGCAATATTTCGATACATATCCTCTGGGGATTTCAAAAACAAAATACTGTTTTTGCCACTGGTAAATCCATTTTTGATCGTTCATCAGTAACCAATGTCGGTGAGTTAATGTTGAAATACGGTGGCGGTGGTCATCAGGCGGCGGGGACCTGTCAGGTTGAGCATGATCAGGCCGATGCGACGCTAGAAGCATTGATTGAGCAGATTAATCAGGATGGTTAACACTAAGAACAGTATTACTAAAGAAAGCCATGGCTCTGTGTGATATAGGATCGATAAATCGCAGTTCTTTTGCCAATAGCTGCAATGGTCTGGAATAGTCATCTGCAGATTCGGCTTGTAAAGCCGGATAATATTTATCGTATAACAGTGGCCAGCCTAAGGTTTGCATGTGCGATCGCAGCTGATGCGTTTTTCCGGTAACAGGGATTAATTCAAACAATGCTTTATCGATGGATTGCTCCAGACAGCGAATGATGGAATGACTGTTAGCGATGCCGGTTGTACTTTTGGTGATAAAACGTGGTTCAGATCTTACCAGCCTGTTTTTAACTTCCCATTGCTGTCCGGTTAAGTTTCCCCCGGTATTTATACGGGCGATTGCCTGATATGTTTTGTGTATCTGCCGGGTTGCAAACAAATTGTGATAATGCTGACGAGTTTCAGTGTTAGTTGAAAACAACACCAGCCCGGCTGTTTCTCTGTCGAGCCGGTGCATGGCCTGCAAGCTATCATTACCCGTTCTGCGTCTTAATCTGTTTTGCAGGCACTCATTAACAAAACTCCCGCCGGGTGTTACCTGCAAAAAATGTGGTTTATAAGCGACCAGGATATGCTCATCCTGATACAATATCTTTTCTTCAAACGGAATAAGCGTCTCGTTTTCAACTTCACGGTAATAATAGACACGTTGCTGAGGCCGATAGAGTGTCTCGGCTGCAATCAAGGATCCATCATGCCAGTGGACTTTGCCATCAGCCATGCGTTGTAGCCAGATCTGGCGGTTAATGCAGGGAAATTTAACGATGAGATATTCAAGCACACTGCTATAGCCTTGACTGTTCTGTGGCAAGCTGAGTTGTGACGGGTATTTTGAAATACTCACGTTTTAATCCAAATGATAAAAATAATCAGGAGTTTACCTTAATCGTCTTTAAAGTCTTAAATCAAAGTTAAAGGCGTGGGTATTAGCACTATTTTCGCTGACGGGCCGTTTTCTTGAAACAATGCACCGCAAACAACCAGGCGGGATGGGTAAGTCAGAATAAGAAACCAATAACACGGCTAAGAAAAAAGGTCTTGAAGGATTATTTTTAATCCCTCGGGCGGCTTTAATTGCATTGATTGCATCTCTAAAAGCTAAACACACGGCACGACCGTTTATTTGCAACCCCGGATAGATAATGGTTATGCATAAATACCGCCATGTCTTCATTATTTTAGGTTGTATTGAATACAATGTTTTTTGAAATAAAGTCTACCACAGCGCGTATGCGAGCCAGATGCCTGAGGTCCTTATGATAAGCAATCCATACTTCATGATCAGGTAGCTGGGTGCCTTCAAGTACTGGCATCAACTGCGGATTCATGCGGCGAAATAGTTGCGGCTGCACTGAAATACCAACACCGGCAACGGTTGCCTTAAGGCGTGCTATCGTATTATCACTGGATAAAATGCTCAGTGTTGAACCAGCCTGCTCAACTAACCACTGGTTTTCCGCCAGTGTTGAAAGCTGATCACCATAAGTAATAATACGGTGGTGCTTCAAGTCGCTGGTTGTCAAAGGACAGCCATAGTTTTTGATATACGAGGCAGATGCGAATAATCCCATCGTCATACAACCGAGATATTTCGTAACAATATTTGATTCCTGTGGACGAAATAAACGCACGGCTATATCAGCCTCACCCCGTGTCAGATTCGATGCATTTGATGACACATTCAGTATCAGATTAATCTTCGGATGGGCACTGTAAAAAGACGGTAGTAAAGGCGCAAAGACCTCCATACATATACCCTCAGGCAATGCCAGTCGTACGGTTCCCCTGATGTCTTTATCATTACCCTGATGATTCCTTTCAATCTTTTCCACAACGGACTGAAGCAGTTGTGATTGCTCAAAAACAAAACTACCTTCCTCGGTTAATATCAACCCTTTTACTGAGCGTTGAAAGAGTTTTACACCCAGTGCGTGTTCAAGCGCATCAATCTGTCGCCCCACGGTAGGTTGATTGGAGCTGAGCTGTTTTGCCGCCCCGGTCAGGCTGCCACACTCAGCTGCTGCAATGAAATAGCGAAAACAATCCCAGTCAGTATTATTCATAATTGAATAATATATATGCAATTACTTCTATATACAATTCATTAATAAATGCTTAGTGTGCTGTTGAACGAAAAATATAAGGAGCTTAATTATGACAACAGATACAACGAGTCACGTTGATCATGCGGAAATAAAAATGGGTCAGGTTTTGACGATTATTATTTCCACTATCGCTTTACTCTTACAAGATCCCCTTCCACTTATGCTGTTAGGCGTGGTTTTTCTACTTTCAGGAACCGTGAGAGTGTTAAGTCCGTTTTCCATGTTTTACCGCTGGCTGATTCAGCCTGTGGGAATCATGACATCTGATTACCGGCTTGATAACATTCAGCCTCACAAATTTGGCCAGCTTGTTGGTGCTCTCACCATAGCCATCTCCCTTATGTTCATGCAACTGGGTTACCCAATGACAGGGTGGGGAATTGTTGTGGTGCTAATAATCCTGACTGTGATTTCATATGCCGGCTGGTGTATAGGTTGTTTTATGTATTACCAGTTAAACAGGATAGGGCTGGGTGGATTTTTTAAGCATGCACCCACTGATAAATCAAAAATAATGGGGATGAGACCGGGTAAAAAACAGAATCAGAATTGATTCGAGAACATATTTTGTGTGAAACACACTTAGTCTGCTGGATGGATCAATAAAGATAAAAGTTGGGTGATATAACTCAAGCTACAAACTAATTCTTATTGTTTTAATTTACAATCTTTGACCCGGCATCCCCATATAAACACCGAAGAGAGTTTAAAAAAGATACTTGCGGTCAGAGTACTGCTGCGATGCTGGTTCATGAGCAGCTTGCGAGGTGAGATTTCACATCGCAAGCCATGTGGCTCTAGGGATTTTTTAATACCAGCCGATAACGCGGACTGCCATTCTTCAATTTGTCGATGGCTGCATC
>JAOULC010000017.1 GCA_029882215.1 Gammaproteobacteria bacterium
TATTCCATTTCTCCAACTCCTCCAGTCTTTCCTTAGGCCAGAAGTACCCCTCGAAAAAAGCCTTGATGAAGATCATCTGATCACGGGCGGTGGAAATGATGTCGTTTTTAGTAGAGCTTAGGAAGTTTGAAATGCTAATTTCTTCTTCTTTGTACCGGACCGGCACATAATTTTTGTCATTAATGTCACTAACAACATATGTATCTTTCATACCTAACTCTTGAAAAAGGCTGTTTAATACCTGGATATTGGGTTTGCCCGTGACTTTTTCTATGACCAATTCGAGTAGTTGATGGTTTGTGTCGCTGTATTTGGCTTTGCCTGACTTTCCAGGAGGGAAGTGGGGTTTCATCTTCTTCACTTCTTCAACCACCTTTTCCACAGGCCAGGCCGGGTCCAGACCAGCTTCCAGATCTTTCATAACAATGTGGCCGTTTTTCTGTTTATCTTCGATATAATCTGGCAGGCCAGAAGTCTGGGATATCATTTGCTTCAATGTTATTTCTTTAGAATAATCCTTCCCGTTTAGAAAATGCAGGTTGGATATCACATCGTCCGACACAAAATCTGCAAATTTATTATCTAGCTGAATCCTGTCTTCGGTGACCAGCCGGAGAATTATGGAAGACATGAATAACTTGTTAATGCTGGCAATGTAGTACTTACTATCATCCTGGAAATTTCCAGCCGAGCTGATCACGTTGAAACTACCGTCACCTGAGGATAAATAGATTACTGCACCAGCAATATTGTTTTTGCCTACTGTTTTTGAGACTAAATTGTCTACGTATTGTTTATCCATTTAATTTAATTTAATTTATTTTGGTCGCTGATCGAGTATTTGAGGCTAACGAGACTGTAGAATGCTAAGGGAGCTGAGCCCTTTACCTGACCTAGCCCTTTACCTGACCTTTACTCGACGATGGTGGTCAACTGAAGGCTTTGTTAGGGGCGCCAATATTTATAATCTCGTATCTGAAGCTTGATAACTTCTGTAGCTCCAGCAGGAACATATTCTACTTCTAAAGGAAATTGTTCTTCCTTTAACCCCCATGCTTTCATGCTAATACGGCACGCTTTAAAAATAACACCACGATTCGCTAATTTAGTTAGTAACTGTGATGTTTCCTTATTTTCTGCCAATAGTGCATGAATGCCATCTTCATAGGCAACCACTTCTATTTTTAAATTCTTTTCTCCTAAGTCGTTTAATACTTTATCTATTTGTAGAAAAGCACGTCGATGACCGTAGTTATCGCTTGTGCGAGTTAACTGCATAACGAAGGATGGAGAGACTATATTTTCAGCATGACTTGGAATAGCCATAATTAAAGATATTAATATTAATAAAAAGTATTCGAGATGAAACTTCATACAGATTCCCTCATGTTTGTTTTTCCCCTGACGTTATAATTAAACGCGCTGATTTTCGGCGTCCGAACAGGGCAGTTTTTTCCCTGCGGTTTTAAATGACAAATGACTTGTTATATTTGTTCCCAGTTTATATGCATTAGCTTAATTTTATGAGTGTTTTTTTCAAATATTACATTCCAAAGAACTTCATCATCTGTTTTGCTGTAAGTTGCTTTCCAAAGTGTTAGTTCTGTTGATTTTCTATTTAGAGTTAAAATGTAATTTAATGAGGTAATATTACCTATTTCCTTTTCAATTGCTTCACAGACTTCATAAAACCGTTTTTCAGTAAACCACGTTTCTGCTTTTATTTCTGTTTCAGATATATGCGCAGATAACTTCTTAAAATCTTTTTTCTCATGCAAATCGATAATTTTTTCAACGTGATTTTTAAGTTTATTTGTTTCTTCCATAAAACTATAACCGATAATGATTTTTTATTAAAAAACTTAACAAGACTATAGAATAAGCCAATAAATAAACAAACTCCTGATACTACATATATTAATTGTTCTAATGTTATCAGGATTAAATTTAAAAGATTATTTTCAGTCTATTTTAATTTTTGTGTTCTTATCATGCACAAATAAGTGTTTATCGGCCAGTCTTTCACCCTACAGCGCCATAATGCTGACCCCTTACAGTTTAACATTTATCACAGTTGATTTAGAAGCTTTTGATTTACCATCCCATTTAAGCAAGCCGAGGAAGGAGTAATATTTACGGAGTTTTCTGCGAAGACTGTCTGAGCGAGTGCTTTTCTCGCGAGTTCCGCAGCAGCCGTAAATATTGCGACTGACGAGGGTACTCTCATTGCTTTTTAATGAGAGCTTGGTTAACGGGGCGGCATTCTTTTGCTTACTTTTCTGATGCTGTAGTCAGAAAAGTGAGTTGCTGTCAGTCAACCACTGACGCCTTTGACTTTGATCCTAATATTAAAAAGCTGTTGGGTTTCGTTCCTCAACCCGACCTACGAGCTGATAGTGTATTACGACAAAGCCCCTTGGTAATGACACTACTACATCTTTTATCTAATCATTTATTTTATGATTAAGCTTAAACTGTTTTATTAACTCTATCCGCTCATCTGTTCCAGGATGCGTCGAAAAGAAGTCGCTGATGGATTCCTCGTCTGACCGATTATCTGTCTGCTCATCTTTAGTAACGACCTGTTCTAAAGTGTTTTTATTGTCCTCAGACTGTTCTGCATAATAGGCTTCCAGCCGTGTCATCACTGCGGCAAAATGGTCGACCGGTATATTGAACTTTTGCAATTGCTCTAATGCAAAAACATCCGCTTCACGTTCAAACTCTCTGGAGTAGGATAAGTCGAGCACCAGTGTCGGTAAGCCGGTAATCAGGTCGAAAGTATCCACATCGCCGGTGACGAAGATTATCAACAGCGTGACCATGGAATCCTGCAGTGCTCGCCGCAGCAGGTGTTTGTGTTGAAGATGGCCTATCTCATGAAAAAACACAGCCAGTAGTTGCTGATCATTTTCTACCAGGTTAACAAAGTCATCGGTTAAGACAATATCGCCGCTGGGTAAGGCCAGCGCATTCGCGCCCATGCCTGAACGAAAGTTTAAGCGCGGCTGCAGGTCTTTATAGATTTCAAGGTAAGGTGCGGTTAGCCTGCTGACTTCTGCCTGTCGTGAATCACTCAGTTCGGACGCTTCAAACACTGTGTTATCCAGCACAGTAAGACTGCTGCCCAGCTTCTCGCTGGCAAAGTCTGGTAATTCAAAGGCAATGATTCTGGCCGATGCCGGTATGCCATAAATGACTGTCGCCCAGATGATGGCGATGGTGACAACGACAGAAGCCAGTATCAGTGGTGAATTGTTTTCTAAGCGGTGCAGCAATGAACCTGTGTCAGACTTGCCATGCTGCCTGATCAGCAGATCGACGGCATCATTATCTTCGGTAACAAATAAGCGTCCGTCACCGAATGCAATTTCCCGGGGGGTATTCCCCAGCCGGGAGGCAATTTTCAGTTCACTGTATTGAAGCGTTACTGATGTGTCTGATGTTTCATCATCTGAGATAAAAGCAATCCGGACAGACTCAGGATCATCATCAAACCTTTCCAGGTGCGCATTAACGCATCTGGAGGTTTTGCCATCATGGTAACTGCCGGCTATCCGCATCAATGACTAAACGCCAAAGTCAAAGACCTGTCCAAACTCTTCACCCAGTGCACTGATATTTTCTTTTTCAGCGGCTGCGTGATGATCAAGTGAACCGGCTGCATTCATTACCAGGCATGAGCACATATATTTTGCCATACGCACTTTTGCCGCTGGCAGGTATAAGCCCAGGGTAATCACCGTTAGCAGCGCGTTGATTAAAATAACCTTTGCCAGACCCGATATGGTTAAATTTGCTGCAAAGGAATGCTCACCCAGTGTTGCACTGCGATAAAACAGATTTTGTGTTTCAACAATGAAATAAACGATCAGACCAAAGTACACCAGTATCATCAGAACCGGCGTTATCACAGCCAGCGCCGGTACAAACACGGTTATGGCCCAGATAGGTATACCGAAAACAAGACCCACACCGATCATGATCAGAAAAATAATTCCGTAGTCTTTAAAGCTGGCGTTAAAATCAAACGACGTTGTTCCATAGGCGCTGTTTTTAACAATATACTGATTGGTTTTCAGAAATACCAGTGGATATAAAATACCTAAGCTCACTAACCCCAGCAATGGCCAGATATACATCACCATAAAGGCATCTTTGTATGAGCCTTTAAACCTGAATTGAATATTTTTATAGGCCGACATGCGATGATTGAATGCCAGTGATTTATTAAGAAAATATGGAAAAAGAAAAACAAACACAACGGCGATCGCAATAGCAGCAGGAGGAAACTGTGATGCCGCAACACTGTAGATAATAAAGGCCACAATCGCAATGATGCGGCCTTTTAAGATCGTTATCGGATCGGCCAGATAGCTAAAGCTGCTGTTATCGAGAATGGTATTAGAGTAGAAATAACGACGATTTCTGACCGTTGCCCAGGCTGAATAGATACCCAAAGTGACAATTGTTAACAGGACATTAACGATCCATATTTTGAAATATTCCATGCCGTCGCCACGAAATTCGAAGCTTAATGCTTTGTTTTGTGCTGTATTATCTTCCATTAAATTTTCCCCGTATGCGGATTTTCTTTATTATTGTTTTTTTGACAGCCGACAAAGGGGTTTAACCACTTTAGAAAGATGTCTGTTTTTTTATCATCAATATCCTAAATAAAATACGCCGGATATACAAACATAAAATCATAACTGCCTTATAAAAACACCGTTTTCAGCCACTGTCGCTGCATTGAATCCAGCGTTATTAAAGCACAGATAATAAAAAGGCCGTCAGATGACGGCCTTTTTATTGATGTCAGTGAAGCTAAATCATTATGCCTGACTGGCCAGGTATTCTTCATATGTGCCGCTGAAGTTCACTACGCCGGTCGGTGTTAATTCGATAATACGGGTTGCCAGTGAAGATACAAACTCACGGTCATGACTGACGAAGATCAACGTACCTTCATAGTTATCCAGTGCCAGATTGAGTGCTTCAATCGATTCCATATCAAGGTGATTGGTTGGCTCATCCATTAATATGACGTTAGGCGTTTGCTGCATAATTTTACCAAACAGCATGCGACCCTGTTCCCCGCCCGACAATACCTTAACCGACTTTTTAATATCATCGGCTGAGAATAAAAGTCGTCCTAAGGTCCCCCGTACAAACTGCTCATCTGCGCCTTCAGGTTTCCACTGATCCATCCAGTCATAAACCAGTACATCTTTTTCAAAGTCCGATGCGTGATCCTGCGCGTAATAACCCATAGTGACATTTTCAGACCATTTAACCACACCGGAATCAGGCGTCATATCGCCATACAAACAACGCAATAAGGTGGTCTTACCAATTCCGTTAGGACCAATGATGGCGATACGCTCGCCCACTTCCACCATCATATTGATACCACTGAACAATGGTTTGTCTTCAAATCCCTTGCTTAACTCTTCAACTTCTAACGCCAGACGGAATAATTTCTTACCCTGATCAAAACGAATAAACGGGCTGACACGGCTTGATGGTTTGATCTCATCGAGTTTGATCTTTTCAATCTGCTTGGCGCGTGATGTTGCCTGTTTTGCTTTTGATGCATTGGCCGAGAAGCGGCTGACAAATGACTGTAGCTCTGAAATCTGTGCCTTTTTCTTCGCGTTGTCTGATAACTGGCGCTCACGAACCGCTGTCGACGCCGTCATGTAATCATCATAATTACCCGGATACATACGAATTTCTCCGAAATCCAGATCAGCCATATGGGTACAAACACTGTTCAGGAAGTGACGGTCATGAGAAATGATCACCATCGTGCACTGACGTTCATTTAAGATATTTTCCAGCCAGCGAATGGTATTGATATCCAGGTTATTGGTTGGCTCATCGAGCAGCATGATTTCAGGATTGGCAAATAACGCCTGCGCCAGCAACACACGCAGTTTCCAGCCCGGTGCAACAGCACTCATCAGACCAGTGTGCTGCTCCAGAGGAATCTCCAGTCCCAGCAGCAACTCACCGGCACGCGACTCCGCCGTATAACCGTCCAGCTCAGCAAATTCAACTTCCAGCTCGGCGACCTTCATGCCATCATCTTCGCTCATATCGGGCAAAGAGTAGATGCGATCGCGCTCTTGTTTAACCTTCCACAGACGCTCATCGCCCATGATGACCGTATCCAGCACGGTAAACTCTTCATAGGCAAACTGATCCTGACGCAATTTACCGACCGTTTCCCCGACATCTACCGACACCACACCGGCTGTGGGGTCAAGATCACCCCCCAGAATCTTCATAAAAGTGGACTTACCACAACCGTTCGCACCGATCAGGCCATAGCGATTGTTATTACCAAATTTTACTGATACGTTTTCGAAGAGTGGTTTTGCACCAAATTGCATTGTGATGTTGGCAGTTGAGATCAAGGTATTTTTCCAATGAGTAGTCTGTGAAATAAACAGCCGGGAAGTATCTGAGTAGCTGCTTGTCCGAATGGGCGGCATTGTACCAGAATTACACTGTTTTTGATGTTTAAAGTCGGTTTTTTTATCTCAACAAAAAATACCGATATAATTGGCACATGTTAAGACTGTCTCATAATGTGTGTATTCCGGATGAAGAAATTCAGCTGTCAGCAATTCGGGCTCAGGGTGCGGGTGGTCAGCATGTTAATAAAGTCTCGTCGGCTATTCATTGCCGTTTTGATATCAATGCCTCCTCCTTACCTGAGTATTACAAGACCCGCTTATTAAACTTCTCGGATCACAGAATTACCAAAGAAGGCGTGATCATTATAAAAGCGCAAAACTCACGCAGTCAGGAACAAAATAAAGAAGCAGCACTACTGCGTTTACAAGAGCTCATCTTAACCGCCATAACGCCGGTAAAAAGACGAATTGCCAGTAAACCTAAAAAAAGTGCTGTGAAAAAACGTCTGGATAATAAAACAAAACTTTCGGGTAAAAAGCAGTTACGAAAAAAGCCTGCTTACTGAAGCTAGTTTAGAAAATTAGAAGACGCTAAAAAACCGAATTAGGCGACTAAAGCAGGCTTTTTATTATCACAAAAAAAACGTATCTTTAATTTTTATTATTTTTCTGCTATTTGA
Source organism: Gammaproteobacteria bacterium (assembly GCA_029882215.1). Lineage (GTDB taxonomy): Bacteria > Pseudomonadota > Gammaproteobacteria > SZUA-229 > SZUA-229 > JAUVDT01. The sequence continues at coordinate 7,106 of JAOULC010000017.1, forward strand.
GTCTTTTTTTGCTGTTTTTTAATAAAATAAAGCATAAAAACCGCTCTAAACAGTTCCCAGCAAAATTTCAGTATGTTACGATCTTTGCCAGTTTTAGTTTGGTTAAACAATAATCAAACTGAATGCTTGGAAAGTTTTTTATTGCACGTTCTCTGGTTTTACAGAAGCTCCATCTGGTAACTCCTGACTTTACCCTGAATAACATGCAATTGATTACGAATGAATAATAAACAATTGAGGTAAGGCAGCATGGCTACAGGTACTGTGAAATGGTTTAATGAAAGTAAAGGTTTTGGTTTCATCGTTGCAGATGATGGCAGTCAGGACGTTTTCGTTCATTTCTCTGTGATTGAAGGTGGCGGCTTTAAAACCCTGGCTGAAGGCCAGAAAGTAGAGTACGACGTAGAGAAAGGTCCAAAAGGCCCGCAGGCAACTAAAGTAACGGCAATCTAAACACCCCGCTTTAATGTTAGCCCGAAGAAAAACCCCGCTAGTCGGGGTTTTTTTATATCGCCATTTTTTACTGGTTATAGCTTCCTTTTTAAACTATAAGAAAATGAATTAGCCGTGATTTTATCGTCAAAATCCACTACCATTACGCCCCTTTCAATATTACTGGATCAGCTAAGTGCAATTATATATTCCCGGTCAACGCTGGATCAGCGACGCAGAACTTCAAATGGGTCTTGGTACCGTCATCTCAACCGACGAAAGAACCGTCACGGTATTATTCTTAGCCAGTAATGAAACTCGCCTGTATGCCCAACAAACCGCACCGCTGACCCGCGTTCGCTTCACACAGGGCGATAAAGTACCGTCACATGAGGGCTGGGAGCTGAGCGTTGACTCGGTGGTTGAGGAAAACGGCCTGCTCATTTATATCGGCAGAAAAGCCGATGGTACAAAAGCCGAACTGGCAGAAGCTGAGCTGGATAATTTTATTCAGTTAAACCGCCCGGTTGACCGGCTCTTTACCGGCCAGATAGATAAAGATAAGTGGTTCGAACTGCGTTACGAAACCCGCTTACACAGTCAGCGAAACACCAACTCAAGCCTGAGAGGATTAACCGGTGCGCGCACCAGTCTGATTCCGCATCAGATGTACATTGCGCATGAAGTTGCCAACCGTTTTTCACCCAGAATTTTATTAGCCGATGAAGTCGGCCTGGGAAAAACCATTGAAGCCGGTTTAATTCTGCATTACCAGTTGCAAACTGAACGCGCACAAAGAGTACTGATTGTGGTGCCGGAAACGCTGGTTCATCAATGGCTGGTGGAGATGCTAAGGCGTTTTAACCTGCACTTTAGTGTCTTCAACGAAGAACGCTGCCGCTCCATCGAAGGTCAGGATGCTGATGATGAGGCCTATGGTGAGGTTGAATATGAAAATCCATTTTTGACCGAGCAACTGGTCATCTGCCACCTTAACTTTTTCCTTGAGCAGCCACACCGGCATCAGCAGGCGCTGGAGGCGGGATGGGATTTGCTCATTATTGACGAGGCTCACCACCTGCAATGGTCGGAAGCAGACGTCAGCCCTGAATATGCCTGTGTTGAACAGCTGGCACAAAAAACCAGCGGCGTTTTGTTACTGACAGCTACCCCGGAACAGCTGGGTAAGGAAAGCCACTTTGCCCGCCTGCGTTTGCTCGATCCTGACCGCTTCCCTGATTTAGAAAGTTTCTTAAAAGAAGAAAATAACTATGAGCCCATAGCCAATGCGGTTGAAGCCTTATTAGAGGGCCATGAGCTTAATGAAAAACTGATCAGTGACTTATATGAGATCAATAAAGAAGACGACAATAAAGCGCTCATTGCTATTTTGCAGGATGAGACGATTACAACAAAGCACCGTGACGAGACAGTTAGTCTGTTAATTGATCGCATGCTCGATCAGCACGGCACTGGCCGGGTGTTGTTTAGAAACACCCGGGAAACCGTTAAGGGCTTCCCTTTGCGTGAAGTCAATGAATACGCACTGGAATGTCCTGAGGCTTATCGACAATGTTTAAATTTATTTACTGAGGAGTCTCTGTCAGATGCTCAGTTACTGTTATCTCCCGAGCTGCTTTATCAGGCCGCCCAAACCGACGATGCCGTACACTGGACACAGATCGACCCGCGTATCAACTGGTTAAAAGAAAAGCTCACCGGTCTCTACCCTGAAAAGGTTCTGGTGATCACCAGCAGCGCCGACTCAGCTCTGGATATTGTGGATGCACTGAGAGCCTCGTCGGGCATTCAGGCATCGGTCTTCCATGAAGACATGAGCATTATTGAACGCGATCGCGCTGCGGCATATTTTGCAGATTTAGAATACGGCTGTCAGGTATTAGTGTGTTCGGAAATCGGCAGTGAAGGCAGAAACTTCCAGTTTGCTCATCACCTGGTCTTATTTGACCTGCCACTGAACCCCGATTTACTGGAACAACGCATCGGCCGGCTCGACAGAATTGGCCAGCAGGACACCATCCAAATACACGTACCGTATCTGGCCGATAGCGCGCAGCACACCATGTTTGATTTCTACCATATGGGTCTGAATGCGTTTTCACACACCTGTCCAATTGGACACAGTGTTTTCAGCCACGTTGAAACGGCTCTGCTCAAAGCCCTGCACCATGGTCAGTCGGATCATGTCGAGCGCATCTCACTGATCGAACACAGCAAAGACAAACGCATCGCATTAACCGATGCATTACATAAGGGCCGCGACCGCCTGCTGGAATACAATTCATGCCGACCGCATATTGCCAGTAAGATTTCTGCGCTGGCAAATGAAGCGGATGATGATGGCTCTATACTGCCTTATCTTGAAGAAATTTTTGACTGTTTCAATATTGAAAGCGAAGAGCATGGCCTCAACAGCATGGTCATCCGGCCCAGCGACCACATGCAAAACAATAATTTCCCAGGACTGTATGAGGAAGGCATGACGGTGACATGGGACAGAGATACCGCGCTCAGTAACGAAGATATGCACTACCTGACCTGGGAACACCCGATGATCACAGGCGCCATGGATTTGATACTGAACAATGAGCAGGGCAACACAGCCGTTACCTCTATAAAGCACCCGGCCATTAAAGCCGGAACAATGTTACTTGAATGTATTTTTATTCTGGAGACTGCCAGCAACTCTAAATTGCAGTCCAGCCGCTATTTACCGGCGACCAGTATTCGCACTCTGATTGATGCCAATAAGAAAGATTGCGATGATATCGTTTCATACCGTTACATCACGCAAAACCGCGAGTTCATCAAAAAGAAAATGGCCAGCCAGGTGATCAATGCATACAGCGAAGAAATAAGAGCGCTGATCGGCAGCAGCGAAGCTTTAGCCAATCAGAAAGCCCCTGCCATTTTAAAAGCGGCACACAAAGAAGCGGAACAAACCCTGACGGCTGAAATTTCTCGTTTGAAATCGCTGAAAAAGATTAACCCGAATGTGCGTGAAGAAGAGCTGCAGTATTTTGTTGACCAGTACGAGGCACTGAATAAAGCACTCGACTCATCAAGCCTGCGCTTAGATGCCATCAGAATCGTGATTGTTACCTAGTAATAACCGGCTCAACTGTCAGGGCGTTATGTTGTCCGCAAAAAACAACATAACAGGCCTGCTATTGTACCCTTTGTACACTCAATAGCTTTTCACCCGTTAAACATCATCTAATGCTGCTGCAGGCATTCGCGCCGTGTTAAATCCTCTAATTTGCGGATATTGGACTGCAGCAAAACTTCACGCTTTTGTTGATCACTGAGCGAAGACCAGACTTTAATCTCATCCAGTGTTCTGAAGCAGCCCATACAGACATCGTTATCATCAAGGCAACAGTTTCTGATACACGGAGACTCTGTTTTTGACATAGACACTTCCCATCTCATTTATAGCGCATTATAACCCGGCCATTTGTTCTGCCAAATCAATCTGATAATTTTTTATCCTCTGTTTAACCCTTTTCAGTGCTGCTCTGCGTCTATAGCCCTGAAGACCAATAACTGAGGATAAAAAAATGAAAAATAACAAACACCGATATCAGCGTCTGGGCTATGCCATCGTATTAACCGCATTAGTCACAGGCTGCGCGCAGCAGCATATTCCTGAAGCCAAAATAACGACCGATAAATCGCAATCCGTTACTGACCAGTTCGTTATAACAGAGCAGCTTTCAGCTCCCGCCACGGCTAATAAAACGCGGCCGCAGCCAGTAGAAGAACAAGCGAGAGAACTTGCGAGAACAGCTCAACATGCAAAATCAGAACAGCAATACCGGCAAAAAGAAAAGCGCAGCTTACGGCCTATGCACGGTAGCATCACACCATTTATACAGTCTTCCATTCAGTATAATGATTATGCATCTGGCAATATTCAGGACAAGGAAAAATATGCCAAGTATGTAAAAAACTTAGTCAAGCAAACCGCTATTGAACCGCTATCCACTTTCTCAATTGATGTCGACACGGGCAGCTATAGCAACGTCAGACGGCTGATTAACAGCGGCACTCTGCCACTCAAAGATGCCGTCAGAGTCGAAGAAATGCTTAATTATTTCAGTTACGATTATAAAAACACACCCGAGAATAATGCGCCGTTTATTAGTCGCACAGAAACAGCACCCAGTCCCTGGTCAAAGCACCATCACCTATTACAAATAGGTATTAAAGCGATCGATATAGAAGCCCGTCAACTGCCCGCGGCAAACCTTGTTTTTTTAATTGATGTGTCTGGCTCGATGGCATCTGAAAATAAATTAGGCCTGTTAAAAAAATCACTGGGCTTATTAGTCTCAAAAATGCGCAAACAGGATACGATTTCACTGGTGGTATATGCCGGTGCCAGTGGTATTGTACTTGAGCCCACTTCGGGTGATCAAAAATCACTTATCAATAACGCCTTATCAAGGCTGCGCGCCGGTGGCTCGACAAACGGAGCATCCGGTATACAACTGGCCTATCAGGTAGCGCAACAAGCCTATATAAAAAATGGTATCAACCGGATTCTGTTAGCCACCGATGGTGATTTCAATGTTGGTACCGTCAATTTTAACCAGCTAATAGAACTGGTGGAAGAAAAACGCAAAACAGGCATCAGCTTAAGTACACTGGGTTTTGGTCACGGCAATTACAATGACCAGTTAATGGAACAGCTGGCAGATTCTGCTAATGGTAAATATTCATATATCGATACGCTGAAAGAAGCACAGAAGGTACTGATTGATGAAATGTCATCGAGTCTGAAAACCGTTGCTAAAGATGTAAAAATTCAGATTGAATTTAATCCCTCGGTTGTGGCCGAATATCGTCTCATTGGTTATGAAAATAGAAGGCTCAATGAAGAAGACTTTAATAACGACAACGTGGATGCCGGTGAAATTGGTGCAGGTCATACCGTTACCGCATTTTATGAAATTGTATTAAGCAGCAGCCAGTATCGTCAGATTGATCCGTTAAGATATCAGCAGGAATCAGCGGACAATGTAACAAATAGCAATGAACTGGCTTTTGTAAAAATAAGGTACAAAGAACCACAACACGATGTCAGTAAACTGATAACACAAGCGGTGCCAGTATCCGCTATTCGCAGAACGATTGAGCAGACTAGCGATGACTTTCGTTTTGCCAGCAGTGTTATCGGCTTTGCTGAATTACTAAAAGACGAACAGCAGCACAAAGAGATTGATTTTGATCAGGTCATAAAACTTTCCACTGCCGCCAGAGGTAAAGATTTATTCGGCTATCGCAGCGAATTCACGCAACTGGTAAAATTAGCACAATCACTCAAATTCACAGCACTGCAGCAATAGTGTTATGATGTCTGAACCTGAACCATCCACCTTTAAGTTCAGGTTCAGACAATTAATGATATGAAAGCAAAAGATACGCCTATTAAATCACAACAAGCCGACGATCAGAACAGCGATGAAGAACTACTGGCACTATACTGCCATGGTAACAATCGCGCGTTCGATATGCTGTATAACAGGCACCGTGACAGTCTTTACCGTTTTCTGCTGAGGCAAAATAATAATATGACTGCGCAGGCTGAAGAAATTTTTCAGGAGGTATGGTTCAGTATTATTAATCATAAAAAGCAGTTCAGAAATGATTCAAAATTTTCCACCTGGCTATATCAGATTGCGAGAAATAAATTAACTGATAGCAGCAGAAAATCATTAAGCCGAAAAGAAAAGCTGCACGATGATATTGCATCGCAGTCAGTGGAATCAGCCACTCCCGAACCGGATCACAAGACACAGCTGCAAATTTGCATTGAGCTGTTGCAGGGCTTTGTATTACAACTTCCGCAGGAACAAAAAGAAGCCTTTGTACTGAAACATGATACCGATAAGAGTATCGATGATCTGGCCCTGATAACCAACACCACTCACGAAACCTTTAAAAGCCGTTTACGTTACGCCATGCAAAAACTACGCGACTGGCTACCCGGTGAATGTCTATGAACAAGCACGTCCCTTCCGATCCGCATGACGACAAGATCTCATCTTTGTACCAACAAGGGTCTGTTGAAACACCTGCCGCACACATTAACGAAAACATACGACTGCATGCGAGAAAACACTCGGCCAGCGTAATCTCTTTCCCTCTGCGCAGGGTATTAAATGTAATCAGTTCATCACGCTCACTACAGGTGGCCGCAGTTCTTGTTATCGGTGTCAGCATCATTCTGCAAATACAGTTTGATCACCCGGCAGAAATGAGCCGGCCTGAACCTGCAGAATACTCCGTCAATGATTTACTTGCTGATAAGTCTGACGCTGAGCACGGCGTTGTTACTGAGGATCAGTTACTAACACCATCTGTTTCATCTGACTCAGTGCAGGAATCACTGGCTGAAAGAAACCTTAACCCTGTTGCAAGGCCCGCATCACCCAGGCCTGCAATGAAAGCCAAAGCGGCACCTGAAAAGCCTGCTGCTGACGATGAAATGCAACAAACTGAAAAAAGCGAAACAATGATGCGCGAAAAGCGCCGTCTGACTAAACAATTCAGCGAAGAAAAGCAGGCTCACTCCAGTCATAGACAAGCTGAATTAATACTGCACAGCACAGCCACGTCAATGCAGAGCGTCAGTGAACAAGACGCAGACGATCTGTGCAGAACACTGGATAATGCAGCGTGCTTAAACTCAGCGACTTGTGTGTTAAACAATATAAGTAATGACCTGGTTTGCCGGCCGGCACTAAATCACTGTGAACAGGATTTCAGTCAGCTGCAGGATCATCCGGACCTGTGCCAGCAAAAGCCACACTGTGAATACACAGCCAGTGACTGCAACTGCCATAGCGATGGCTCATGCAGCTGTCTTGGCGATACACCACCAGCCTGCAAACTCACTGCCGGGGAAGATAAATAGCCGGGTCTTTTATCCGCTTTTTCAGGCACACATAACCCAGCACATAACCCGTCACAGCACCGGCAACATGGGCGACAAGATTAATTGCCGGGTCACCCGTGCCCAATAAAAGATTAAGACTATCCCAGCCTATGAACCAGAGCGCAAGCAGCCAGGCGGGTATATAGACATTACCGAAGTAAATTAGTATCCAGACAAACACGCGGATTTTTTCACGCGGCATCAGTGCTGCAAACAGCCCAATCATACCCATCACAAGCCCCGACAGGCCTAATGCCGGTAGGGCCTCCTGCCCCAGCCACACCGAAGCAGAATAAGCCAGCGAGCTGCTAACAATAATAACAATACAAATTCCGAGAAAGGCCCAGGCTCTTGCCATAACGATTTCTATTGCCGGCGCGAATGCCAGAAAGAAAATAAGATTGCCGATTAAATGCCATATATCACCATGGGCCAGTGCTGAAGTCAGCATTTTGAGAGGATCGGCTGATTGCGGAAAATAAACTAAATCTTTCTTTAAGCTGGCCGTATATTTTTTCGCATAATCTGCATGATGCTGCTCTACATATGCTGTCAGTGCTGAAAATTGTCCCGGCGTTAAATCTTCAAACCAGAAGTAGCGGTGAATAAGTGCAGAGACTGTTAAGTCCGGCCGCTGCTCTATACGCTTTATCATTAACCGACAAAGGTTGTTATCCGTTACCATCTTATTCATTGCGCTGACGTCACTGGCTACGGACTTAATCTCACTACAAAATGCGCTAATATCCTGCTCGAGTAAATTCTCATTTTTATACTGGAAATAAAAAACCACAATACACAGCAAGGCAATTAAATAGCTGATGAGTGGCAAATTCATGCGATTAAAACGCGTACTGTGTGGCATCAATAAGAGCATATTAAATATTTAATCTGGGTATTTCCTTACAGTTTATAACAAAATCAATAAGCATAATGAATTGATTACATAAGAAAAAGCTATACGCAATCACAAATCACTCTTATCACAACCATGATAAGCTACCACTCATCAAATAAACCAAATCTTCATAGCAATATTTAATCAAAAATGAAAATACTGCTTATACTTAAAACGTACAATTTATATTTTCATTAACTATCAGGAGAAAACAGCCTACTCACATTGATTCACACTTGGAGAAGTTAATATGAATTTTAATGTTAATAGTAAAAGTATTGAAACAAACGAACAGGGTTTCTTATGCAACCTTGAAGACTGGAGTGAAGAGTTTGCGGAGAAAGTAGCAGACCATGATGGTGTAAAATTATATAATGATCACTGGGAACTGATCTGGTACTTCCGTGAATACCATGAGGAAACCTTAGTCGCCCCCACCATGCACACCGTTGTCAGAACGCTGGGGAAAAACAAAGGCGAGCACTTTCATGATCAAAAAGAATATGAAAAACACATTTACAGTTTATTTCCTAAAGACCCTACTCATGAAATTTGCAAACTAGCGGGCCTGCCAATGCCGCAACCTGATACATAACCATTTATGCAAAAAAGGCAGCTAATAAGCTGCCTTTTTATTTTTATTCAACGAATAGTTATATCTGTCTTGCCCGATATGAACGTCCTTTTAGCTTGCCTTCAGACAACTTTTTCAAAGCCGCTTTTGCCACGCCTCGGTTTACCGCCACATAAGACCAGCTGTTAGCCACCTGGATCTTGCCAACCTGATTACCTGCTATACCACCTTCGGCCGTCAATGCCCCTAAAATATCACCGGGTCTGATTTTTTGTTTTTTACCGGCATCGATTCGCAGTGTGACCATCGCAGCTCTGTATATTTCCTGTTCCAGCACCTCAAAGCCCGGTAATTTTTCCGGCGAGATACGCTGCCCCAGATACTCTTCCAGCTGAGCCAATTTATGGTGTTCATTTTCTGCATATAAAGTGCAGGCAAAGCCTTTACTGCCTGCACGGCCTGTACGCCCGACACGATGTACGTGTACTTCGGTATCGTGAGCCATCTGATAATTAATCACCAGATCCAGTGCTTCAATATCCAGTCCACGGGCGGCCACATCGGTGGCTACCAGAATAGAAATGCTTTTGTTGGCAAAACGTACCAGCACCTGATCACGGTCGCGCTGCTCTAAATCACCATTCAGAGACAATGAGTCAAAACCATAACGGCGTAATTCATCTGATATATCGCTTGTTTCTTTTTTCGTCTTGCAAAAAATGACGGCCGATTCAGGCCGGTGTTTCATTAGTAACAAACGTACCGCAGTCAGGCGGTCAATTTCGTTATCAATCTTGTACAAGTGCTGCTGGATAGTCGAGTTATCATGCGCTGAAACCGCTTCTACTGATACCGGATCATTCATTATGCGCTTGGCAATCGACTGAATCTGGCTGGAGAATGTCGCACTGAATAATAAAGTCTGACGTTTTGCAGGCAGTTCATTGATGATTGCTTCCAGCGAGGTCTGGAAACCCATATCCAGCATTCGGTCAGCCTCATCCAGTACAAAGGTATTTAAGTGTGCAAGATTCAGCTTGGCTTTGCTTAAATGATCTTCAATACGTCCAGGCGTACCCACTACAATATGAGCACCGTACTCTAAAGAAGCCACCTGAGCTGCCGAAGGCATACCACCACATAGGGTAATCACTTTGATATTGGGGATACCACGTCCCAGCCTGCGCACTTCTGTCGCCACTTGATCCGCCAATTCACGTGTGGGACAAAGCACCAGTGACTGCACCGATAAATTCTTTACATCCAGATTCTGCAGCATGCCAAGCGCAAAAGCAGCTGTCTTACCCGAACCGGTTTTACCCTGCGCAATAACATCTTTAGCATCAAGAATTGGCGGCAGGCTCTGTGCCTGAATCGGTGTCATCTCCAGATATTCAAGTGTTTTCAGATTATCAAGGAGAGCTGTGTTTAAATTTAGAGTGGAGAAATCGGTCTGGCTCAATGCATTATTCCTGTGTGGGCTGTATTCAGTCTAGCTCTAACGAGGATAAAGAGCCTGCTTACTATCAGATATGATATGGAAGTATTATCTGGACAATAAAAAAGGGCAAGACCTAAGTCCTGCCCTTTCATCCCGCATCTGCTTGGATTAAGCAAAAACGGGCTGGTCACTAGCTAAAAAGCCGTGACCAGATAGCGATTTAAAATTAAAGCGCTACGATGTTTTCTGCTTGAGGACCTTTAGCGCCCTGAGTAACAGTGAACTCAACTTTTTGGCCTTCAGCAAGAGTCTTGAAACCACCGCCAGAGATTGCGCTGAAATGTGCAAAAACGTCAGGGCCATTTTCTTGCTCAATAAAACCAAAACCTTTAGCTTCGTTGAACCATTTTACAGTACCAGTTACAGTAGACATATTTTTTTCCTAATTTAATCAATAGTAAGTTTTTTAAGCCATAAATATCTGTGATAGTTAAGGCTTGGTTTTGCTGGAAGTATTATTTTACTTATGAAGAACAGGACGAGGTACTAAGATGGAACATCGAAATGTGGTGTGCATAAATATAAGTCGAACTTTCAAGCTGAAGAGATTATACAACAACGCAATCCACAGTAACAACGATTTATTCCTTTTAAATCAATAAAAATGATCTATTTTTGGATTATTCTGGACATTTTAGTCAATTTTATGACTTTTAATATTTTTTTTAAACATATAGCGATTCAAAACCGGTAAATTTACCGGTCAACATCCCCTGCAAGTCATATGGATAAATCGTATTATCAGGTATCGCTTACTACAAACAAGCGGTACTGCACGTTTAATAATTCATTTATACTGCCCGTATTCAGCGTTACTCTACTGGACTTACAATGCTACTTTGTTATGAAGAACCTCTTTATCGACCTCCTAGTGAAGCCAATAACCTGATCTTGCAGGTTACTATTGGTTGTCGTTTTAATCAGTGCAGCTTTTGCTCCATGTATAAGCACAAAGAATACCGCTTAAAATCGATCGAAGACATCCAGCTGGAGATTGACCGTGTTAAACAATTTAACGCGGACGTCAGTCGTATTTTTCTCGCCGATGGCGACGCATTTAATCTCGACAGTGCGCAGTTATTAGAGATCCTAAAACGATTACAGGCCGCTTTCCCAAAATTGACACGGGTTTCCTGTTATGCAACGCCCGCCAATATTTCAGCTAAGTCAGCTGATGAACTGGCTTTGCTCAAGGCCAATAAATTATCGTTAATATATGTCGGTATTGAAACCGGCTCGAATCTGTTGCTTAAAAAAATAACCAAAGGTGCCACACAAAACAGCATTGCCCGCTCACTAAAGCTGGCTGATGCCGCCGGCATTAAAGTATCAGCAACCATCATACTCGGGCTGGGAGGCCATCAATTCTGGCAGCAACATATCACTGAAACGGTCGCGCTGTTAAATGCCGCACCGGTCAGCTACCTTTCTACCTTACAGCTTTATCTCGATAAAAGCGCTGAGGCCGAATTCATTGATAAATTTGCTGAGGAATTTCAGCCGCAGTCTGATGCCGATATTTTACAGGAACTGGCACAGCTGATCAGTCAGCTCAGACCGGTGAAAAAAATAATATTCAGATCGAACCATGCATCCAATGCACTGGCTCTGGCGGGTAATTTGCCAAAAGACCGTGATAAATTACTTGCCCAAATTAGCCGCGTCATGAACTTACCTGACAGACTCAGGCCACAAAGCTCCCGCTCGTTATAAGCGCCAGCTGACAACCGGGCATATAACGCTGATCAGCTTAAGCAGTGCGCATGATCGCTGTTTACTTTTGCCGCTTTATCAGTGCCATATTAGGGCCAGATGCCGCGCATCAGTGTCGCACTGGCAACCCTCTCGATTGCAATCGACAGCGCAATACTTCTAAACAGTGGTTTCTCAGCACCGGCTAATTTCACAAGGTCCTCATCAGCCACAACCTCCTCACCGACAACGTATCGCTGCCAGCGATCAAACACCGTATCCATTACCTTATGCATGATTTTTTCAAGCCGGGTATTCACTTCATCAAGATCCCAGCGCTGATTATCCTGATTTTGCACCCACTCAAAATAACTCACCGTAACACCACCCGCATTGACAATAATATCCGGTAACAAATAAATGCCGCGCTCACACAGGATCTTATCAGCATCCGGGGTGGTTGGATTATTGGCAGCCTCAACAACCAGTCTCGCTTTGATATTGTATGCATTGGCGGCATGTATCTGATTACTCAGCGCTGCCGGAATTAAAATATCACATTCCAGCTCAAGAATTTCTTCATTGGTGATAGTCATTGTGTTGGGCATACCGACAACGGTTCCATGCTCGGCTTTAAAAGCCATCAACTCTTCAAAGTTCAGGCCATCTTCATGATACACACCACCTGCACTGTCACTAACCGCAAGAATTTTGGCTCCCTTTCGCGAGAACGCATCAGCCGTTACGGCTCCAACATTACCAAAGCCCTGAATCACTACACTGGCACCGGCGATAGTCTGCTGCTCAGGAATCAGTGATTTAGATAAAAAACGTTCAGTTACATGACAAACACCGTTGCCGGTTGCCTCATTTCTGCCAAGCGAGCCGCCCATTTCAACCGGTTTACCCGTGACAACAGGACGATTATTTTTACCGGGGTGCAACATATCATAAGTATCAAATATCCACGCCATGGTCTGCGCATTGGTGTAGAGATCCGGTGCCGGTATGTCGGTGTGCGGACCGATATTATCCGCCAGCTCGGTTGTAAAACGGCGGGTGATACGTCTCAGTTCGCTTTCACTTAACCCTTTGGTATTACAAACCACACCGCCTTTAGCGCCGCCAAAAGGAATATTAACCAGCGCGCATTTCCAGGTCATTAACTTGGCCAGCGAAACGACTTCCTCCATGGTGACATCCGGGTGATATCGCATACCGCCTTTGCCGGGGCCAAACACCTGATTATGCAGAACACGGTAGCCCTGAATAGACTGCACAGAGCCATCATCCATTTCAATCGGGAAGTTAACAATAGTGATACGCTTGGGCTTTTTTAAGAAATCAATCAGGCCTTTTTTAAGGTCTTTGATATAACAGGCTGCCTGAGTGAACTGCTGCTCACTCATAATAACAGGATCAAGATTTTCGGTGCTGGGCTCTGACATAACTGAAGTTCCAAAAATAGCTGCTAAAGATTGTTAAATACATGCTTTTATAATAAACCAGACAGCTGAGAAAAACTCAGCAGATACAGTCTATGTATAAACACGCTGCTTAATTTGCAGATAAATCAGGCCGTATACGATAGATTTTCCCGCTATCCGTAGAAAAATAAATCCAGCCTTCAACACTTTGCACCAGCGCCCGTATACGCTGACCAAGGTTTTCCAGTAAGCGTTCTTCTTTCACCGCCTCACCTGCATTATTCAGGACCACACGGTTAATATGTTGCAGTTTTAATGCACCGGAAAATAAATTGCCTTGCCAGGACGGAAACGCAGCACCCGAATAAATCATTAAACTACCGGGAGCAATAGACGGTATATACGTTTTAACCGGTTGCTCCATTCCCTTTTTATGCGTTGCTTCACCAACCGCAAGCGGACCCCAGTATTCTTTACCGTAAGAAATAACAGGCCAGCCGTAATTCGCTCCGGCCCTGATCAGGTTGACTTCATCACCGCCTCTCGGCCCATGTTCTATCTCCCAGAGCCTGTTATGCACAGTATCATAACTCAGGCCCTGTGGGTTGCGGTGCCCATAACTCCATATTTCAGGCAACACATCTTTTTTGTTTATGAACGGATTATCAGCCGGCACTGAGCCGTCTAAATTTAACCGTAGAACCGAACCGGCATGGTTCATTAAATTCTGACCATTAGGTCTGTGACCGCGATCACCAATACTAAAAAAAACATGGCCCTTTTGATCGAAGGTAATGCGACTGCCAAAATGACGACTGGTAGCTGTTGTGGATTTTGATAACAGCAAATCCTGCCAGTCTGTGAACTCATCGCTCGCAAGTTTTGCCCGCGCCAGAACAGTGGCTCCCTGGTCCTCCACATTCTTCACATAAGTAAAATAAAGCCAGCCACTGGTTTTATAATCCGGAGATAATGCAACATCCAGCATACCCCCCTGACCTTCAGCAAACACTTTTGGAGGATTCTTTATCGTGAGCTTGTTTCCGTTCTTTATATTCAGAATACGCACCGAACCTTCACGCTCTGTAATTAATAACTGTTCAGCCGACAGAAATACCATTCCCCATGGCACTTCTAAGCCTTCAGCGATTAACTCAAGCTGAAAGCGCACATCATCACTGTCAAAAGTATCCACCGGCTTTTCTGCCGGAACTGAAAATGAAATACACAGAAGTACTGCCAATACGATAAATCCGACTACTTTCATTTCATCTCACCTTTCCTCTTTCCTTATCAGTCAGGATACAGGCAATATCAGTACATTCATATTTGTTATGGCAAATAATCTCACCATAACAGGTAAATGGTGTTTGATAATGCTATGGCGGAATAACAGCACTATTGTCTGATATCAGAATGAATTATAACTAATAAAACACAGCGTAATATATCGTAAGGTATTTAAAAAACGCCATGAAAGAGTATGATTATTACAGTCGTAGTTAAAACAACTGGGCTGCTCATCGTCCAGTAGATCAACAGGAATAATTTTCAAACTCAATGTACTGATTGAGGTATGTTTATGAAAGCGATGATCTATCATCAATATGGTTCAGTCGCTGCTCTTCATCTCGAAGAGGTCGCGCAACCGGTACCAGATGATAATGAAGTACTGATTAAAGTGTATGCCGCATCCGTCAATGACTGGGACTGGGGACTGCTCAAAGGCGTGCCTTTCGCAAACCGTGTTATGGCCGGTCTTTTTAAACCAAAAAAAATAAAGATACTCGGATGTGACATTGCAGGTCGTATCGTAGCCACGGGTAAAAACATTAAACACTTTAAGCCCGGCGATGAAGTATTCGGCGACATTTCTGCCTGTGGTTTTGGCGGCTTTGCTGAATATGTCTGCGCCAGTGAAGCCGCTTTAAGGCTAAAACCGGCTAGCATGACATTTGAGCAAGCGGCTGCGTTGCCACAGGCATCACTGCTTGCCTTGCAAGGCCTTGTCGATAAGGGCCGGATTCAGTCCGCCAGAAAAGTTTTGATCAATGGTGCAGGCGGCGGTGCCGGTACCTATGCAATTCAAATTGCCAGATCTTTCCGCGCTGAAGTGACTGCTGTCGACAGCGCAGAAAAGTCAGCGCTTATGCTATTTATAGGTGCAGATCATGTCATAGATTACCGGGCTGAAGACTTCACTAAAAGTGCTCAGTCATATGATCTGGTTCTTGATTGCGCATTACAGCGCTCGGTTTTCGATTGCAAGTCTGTTTTAAAGCCCGGCGGCAGATATATTGTATTGGGTGGATCATCGCTACGAATTTTACAGTTTGTACTGATAGGTTTTCTGTTTTCACTGTTCAGTGACAAAAAAATGAGTCTGCTGTTATTAAAACAAAACAAAGGCCTGGATTCATTAATTGATTTTTTTGAAGCCGTTAAAGTCGTACCGGTTATTGATAAATGTTACCCGCTAAGCGAACTTGCTGAAGCACTGCAATATTTTGGCGAAGGGCATGCCAAAGGAAAACTGGTGATCACCATACAAGCAGATAATAACAGCTGAACTCTGTATCTTCATAGGAGATTAGATTACTGCAAACAGCCTGTTTAAATTTTTATAAAATTAACGTTTCTGGTGAATAAAATGGCACACGATCTCCGTTTTTATCATCATGAAAACAGACTAAGTTAAGTAAGGAGCCATCCGTGGCGGGGATTGCTAATAACGCACAGAATCCGCCTGTACGCATCGGGAGTGATAGTGCAGATGTATGACATTCAGGCCACTTTATCTGCAGGATTACGCTGACGTTCATATAAAAATTTAAATACCTCGGCTCGATAGTGGTTATATTCTTCATTATCCGCCAGCTCTACCCGGTTACGCGGCCGTGGTAATTTAATATCAAGAATTTCGCCTACAGTGGCCGCCGGCCCATTGGTCATCATCACGATACGATCAGAAAGCAAAACCGCCTCATCGACATCATGGGTAATCATTATGACTGTGTTATTCAACCGTGCCTGAATCTCTATTAGCGAATCCTGCATATGGGCACGCGTCAACGCATCAAGCGCACCAAATGGTTCATCCATCAGCATCACTTCCGGCTCCATTGACAGTGCACGGGCAATGCCTACACGCTGTTTCATACCGCCTGAAATTTCAGAAGGGCGCTTGTGCATTGCATGTTCCATATGAACCAGCTCAAGATTATGTTCGATCCACTCTTTGATTTGCTGTTTGCTTTTTACGCCGGTAAATATTTGTTTAACGGCCAGCTCTACATTTTCATACGCTGTTAGCCAGGGAAGCAAAGAATGATTCTGGAATACAACTGCACGGTCAGGCCCCGGTGCATTAACTTCTTTACCATTTAAAACCACACCGCCTTCGCTGGCCTGATACAAACCAGCCACAACATTTAACACGGTAGACTTGCCACAGCCGGAGTGTCCGATCAGTGATACAAACTCACCCTTTTCCATTCTCAGGTTGACATTTTCCAGCGCTTTATAGGGACCATCCGGTGTCGGGAACTCCATCGACATACCGGTGATGACTAAATGTTCTTTTTTCATTGTCTTTTCCTCTGCCTCAGTCTATACAGGTGTTTAGCTATCACGATAATTCTTAACAGTCATCTAATCTCAGCTGTTTTATCCCAGCTAACTACACGCTGAATCATCAGCATTATTCTGTCCAGTGCAAAGCCAACCAGACCAATGACAAACACCGCCACCATAATGCGAGCCAGTGAATTTGAACTGCCATTTTGAAATTCATCCCAGACAAATTTCCCAAGCCCCGGGTTTTGCGCCAGCATTTCCGCTGCTATTAATACCATCCAGCCTATTCCCAGTGAAACACGCAGACCGGCAAACATCATTGGCACCGATGAAGGTAAAACAATTTTAATAATATGTGTAACCCAGTGCAGACGAAGCACACGGCTGACATTAATCAGGTCTTTATCAATCGACGCCACACCCACTGTCGTATTGATAATGGTTGGCCACATGCAGCAGAGCATCACAGTAATGGCAGAGGTCACAAACGACTTGGCAAACATCGGATCATCACTGACATAAAGCGCACTCACAATCATGGTTACAATCGGCAGCCATGCAAGTGGCGATACCGGTTTGAAAATTTGTATCAATGGATTAAGCGCACGATACATAGTGGCACTCAGACCACAAAGAATGCCCACCGGTATCGCAATTACCGATGCAAATGCAAAACCAATTAACACCGTGTAAATACTTGTAAATACCTGATCAATAAATGTCGGCTTACCGGTGTACTGTCGTATTTTAGTTTCTGCATCAGGGTTAGCAGCCAGCTTTTTGGCATTACGTTTTTCCTGACGCTGATAAAACGCGGCTTCTTTAACACGCTCGGCACTGTGCTCATCTATTAAAACCGTAAACTGCTCCCAGACTGCAGCAGGCCCCGGTACCACACCTAAAGAAGTTTCTATTTGCGAAGCGGA
Source organism: Gammaproteobacteria bacterium (assembly GCA_029882215.1). Classification (GTDB taxonomy): domain Bacteria; phylum Pseudomonadota; class Gammaproteobacteria; order SZUA-229; family SZUA-229; genus JAUVDT01. Next base: position 25,096 of record JAOULC010000017.1, read on the forward strand.
TGCCGCCCAAAATCCTAAAAACAAAAGAAACGCCACAACGGGTACTGCTACTGTACTCATAGCCTGACGGATATATTCACTGCGGTTTTTTTTAATATGTCTGATAACTGATTTGATCTTTGACCAGAAATTAAAATTGCTTTTACTTTCTTTAAGACTCGTTACCACGCTCTCAACTCGAGTATTCATCATTTTGTACCTATACCATTAGCAATCAACTTTTCAGCCTTGTTGCCGGCTGCCTGTAAGTTCCCTGCTTTCAGATCTGATAGCAGGGAATCCCGTCTTACATGTTTAAAGCTTGTCAGAGGCCTTTAAACCAATCTTGAATTTCTCAAGATAAGCGTTTGGTTGTGAACCGTCATAAACAATGTTATCGATAAAATGCTTCTGTGGTTTTTTAAAGCCTGTTTCTTTTGCAAAATCAGGGAAGTCCTTTTTCAGTACCTTACCTTCAGCAATCAGCTCTTTAGCAGCCAGCGCATAAATATCCGGGCGATAAACTTTTTTTGCTGTATCTTTAAACCAGCTGTCTGATTTCTTGTCTGCAATCTGCCCCCAGCGACGCATCTGCGTTAAATACCAGATCGCATCTGAGTAGTACGGATAGGTTGCGTTATGACGATAGAACACGTTGAAGTCAGGTACTGAGCGTTTATCGCCTTTTTCATATTCAAACGTTCCTGTCATTGAGTTGGCAATCACATCGTAATCTGCACCCACGTACTGAGACTTGGCTAATATCTTCACCGCTTCCGGGCGATTTTTATTGTTATCAGCATCCAGCCATTCTGCTGCACGAATCAATGCCTTAACCACTTTGATATGTGTGTTCGGATTTTTCTTTGCCCAGTCAGCGCTCACACCAAATACTTTTTCAGGGTTATCTTTCCAGATTTCATAATCGGTTACTACAGGAACACCAATGCCTTTAAAGACAGCCTGCTGATTCCACGGCTCACCAACACAGTATCCATCAATTGTTCCGGCTTCCATGGTCGATGGCATTTGTGGTGGCGGCGTTACCGATAAAAATGTATCTGCTTTAATCTTGCCGCTGGTGTCACCTTTATGCGGTGCGTAAAAACCCGGGTGAATTCCGCCAGCTGCTAACCAGTAGCGTAACTCGTAGTTATGCGTCGACACCGGGAAAACCATACCCATGTTAAAAGGCTTGCCTGCATCTTTGTATTGCTCAATCACCGGTTTTAGTGAGTCGGCTTTAATCGGGTGAACCGGTTTGCCGTTTTCATGCGGGATGTGTTTTTTCATTTCAGCCCAGACTTTATTTGAAACCGTAATCGCATTACCGTTCAAATCCATACTGAAAGCGGTTATGATATCCGCCTGTGTTCCGAATCCAATTGTTGCGCCTAAAGGCTGTCCTGCCAACATATGTGCACCATCTAGCTCACCGTCGATAACTCTATCCAGCAATACTTTCCAGTTAGCCTGCGGTTCCAGAGTGACGTATAAACCTTCATCCTCAAAAAAGCCTTTTTCATAAGCTACAGCTAAAGGTGCCATATCGGTTAATTTAATAAATCCAAATTTTAATTCTTCTTTTTCTGCTTCACCTGTTACTGCCAGTGCGTTTGTTGATACTGTGCCGAGCCCCAATGACATTGCCGTTGCTAATAAGGTGTTCCTTAGAACACGTTTTCCCAGGTTAAGATTAAATCGGAGTTTATAAGTTTTCATTATCGCCTCTCTATTGCCGTTTCAAAACTTCAGTTTGTCGGCCCCAAAAGGTGCCCATACGCGAGGCAAACAATCCCTGTGTATGGACGCCTTCGTCCGTTAATTCAGGCTTCCCGCCACTGGGAAACTATCAATTCTTTATATTGTTATTTCTATTCGTGCAATGGCTATGCCAATAATTAAACCAATATTATTGCTCACAGAATCAATTACTTAAGATTATTTAATATACATGAGAGGGTTAAGGGAGATATTTTTCGTGCATCATCACAGAGCATTTGTATTTATTTTAGTGCTGCAATTGAGGGCATTTACTGACTTTAACCACAGAATATAATATAAGAACTAACAATTACTTTGTAACGAGCCAAATATTTCTGAAAGCTCGATGACATTGACAGCGACATCAATCAGTTTTTTATTCTGTTCCATTGCCACTTTGCGAATCGATTGATAGGCCTGGTCTTCGCTGATGTTTCGCTGCTGCATTAAAATGCCTTTAGCGCGCTCTATGACTTTACGTTCATTCAGGCATTTTTTCGTTTCTCTCAGTTCGTGGCGTAGTGACAAAGCATCCAAAAAGCGTTCTATCGATAATTCAATAATCGGTCTGATTTTTCTGCTGCTAATGCCATCGATGATAAAAGCCCCTACACCGGCTTTCACAGCTCTTTTTATTATTTTTGTTTCGGCGACTTCTGTGAAAAATACGACGGGTTTAGGGCATTCCTCGTTCACTTTAGTCAGGCGGTCAAAGATCAGATCATCTGGTGACCCCATAGCTATCACCAGCACATCGGGACGATACTGCTGAATACTAGAAATAAGATCATCATATGAGACACTACAGATGACTTCAAAACCCTCATTATATAAAGATTCGACCAGCATCCCGTTGCTTACTGTGAGCTTTTCAATTAGCATAACTCTTAACTTATCCGGCACTATTTTGATCACCACTGTTTGTATTCGCTATGACCAATGCAAACATAGTGCCAAATGATTCCTGTGATTTACTCGCGGACAGGGACTCGCTATTGTTCTTAGCAATGCTTTAGCAGCAAGATTTCATGCAATGAATTTTTTATGGTAACGCATTAAGCTGACTTCTCCTTGCGGACTCAAGGCAAAAGACCATGCTAATTCTCAACGTCATTCTAGCGCTGATCCACGTTTGCAACGTCTGATCGTTCCTATCATTCGCTGCAAACGCAAGTGAGCTGTACTGAATTTTGCACTAATCAGGAATTAGTCGCAGCTAATTCCGTCCTAATTCTGTCCTATATTTATTTATTAGGCTGCGGCTATTTAAAATCATTGCATTTTAATCTTTTACACATACAATACACGCGTGACAAAACTGTAACATGTTTGTCACACAGTTGGATAAAGGCAGCTCTGCTCGAAAGTCAGATACGCAAAACTACCAGTCTAAAAGCCATATTGGCTCATGATCGTGGGGTTACCGGACAGTCAGTATTACTGTAGTCAGATTCATGGCTCCAGTCCTTTTGTCTTCAGTGTTAGTTATAACACCTGCCTTCCTCCTATTAATTGCTTATAGAAGCGTGTACCACCTCGCCCGGCAACCCTTCGATGCCATCGATAAGCTACTTGAAATTTGGTTTACCTAGCATTAAGGCAGAAATTGTAATGTCGGCTCAAATCTACGATCCAAATCTATCAGCTGATGATACTTTCTCAGCCGAGAATTATTTCATACACATCATTAAACGAGCGGTAAAAAACGCCCAGAATATACATGTTAATTTACCCGGGCAGGGACATATCAATATATTAGCCAGCGCAGGTGAATATTTTAATTATACCGATGATATAGAATTATTTTGTAAAGCAGATATCTCCGATTTCAAAGTCACCGTACTGAATAAAAATGACAGTACAGCCGGTGATGATATTGGCCGTAATATTGACGAATTAATGTGGATAGCAGGCTTTCATGCATCTGACGGCCGGCTGATGGAAGGCTGTTTTCGCGATGATGTTGTAGAGCTAATGCACTGGCCAAACTTAACCAGATTACCGAGCACGCCAAACACTATGCGTATTGCTTCACTGTTATCGCACCATCCTACATCGATTACATTAGCCCAGCGATTTTTAAAAGTTGATAAAACCGAAGCTTACCAGTTTTATAGTGCTGCCCGCTGTGCCGGTCTGGCACGTGCTGTTAACCGCACTCCGCAGGAACCCTCTCTAAAGCCTCATCGAAATCAGGCTTTATTAAGCCTGTTGTTAAATAAAATTTCACGAATATAGGCAAAGGATTTCTCATGGAACACAAGATTATATTTACCGGCCCGGTTGGCGCTGGAAAAACCACAGCGATATCCAGTATAAGTGATATACCGGTAGTTAAAACAGAAGCCAATGCATCGGATGAGGTAGCACTTCGCAAATCAAATACAACCGTTGCAATGGATTACGGTATTCTGAACCTGGATGAGAATGCAAAAATTCATTTATATGGCACACCGGGACAGGAACGCTTTAGCTTTATGTGGGACATCCTGACCGTTGGCGGCGTCGGCTTAATTTTAATGCTGGACAATGCACGTGAAGATCCGATCAAAGACATGGAGTTTTTTCTGGAAGCGTTTAAACCCTTCATTGAAAAAAACGGGGTTGTTATTGGCGTAACACGTACCGATATCAGTCCAAGACCTGGTCTCTATACCTTTCATAAAAAATTATATGAATTAAAAATGAACGTCCCAATATTTGAAGTTGATGCGCGCGACAGAGGCGATGTTAAAACATTATTACTGGGTTTGCTGTCTGTACTTGATCCCGGACTAAAACGGTAATTGTGAATACTATTATGAAAAGTATTGATACATCGTTATCGACTGTTCTGCGACTTAAAAACTTTGGCGCCTCTTTCGGTGACAAAATTATTTTAAGCGATGTTAATTTAAATATTTTAGAGCGTGGTGTCTTTGTCCTTTTAGGACCGAGCGGCACCGGAAAATCCACTTTACTGCGCTCAATAGCCGGATTAAATGAAACAAACCCGTCGTTTCGTACCTGGGGTAATGCCTATTACCTGGGTAAGGAGCTCGGCGATGAAAACCGTCCATTACTTGTATCACAAAGTGCAAGACTGATGATGGCCAGTATATTTGATAACGTCGTACACCATCTTTCAGAAAGAGATAATCTGACATTAAAACAACAACGGGATCTGGCAGTAAGACTGCTTGAACAGGCCGGACTTAGTGAACTTAATGATGCATTAGATGATAGTGTGATGAGTCTAACACTTGCCCAGCAAAGACATCTGGCTATATTGAGACTGACAGCAGCCAGTCCGAAGTTATTGTGTCTTGACGAGCCAACAACGGGTATTTCAGACACTGAGGCAGCGGCATTGTTGACATATATAAAAAATGAAAGTCAGAGACGGGCAATATTAATTGTACTACACAACCTCGAACAGGCTAAATCATTAAGTGGCCATACTGCATTACTCGCAGGCGGGTATATACAGGAAGTTCAGGACACAGATAATTTTATTAATTCACCAAAATCGGAACACGCTAAACAATGGGTTAAGCTAGGTTCATGTAATGTACCGTCCCCCGATGCACTGGCTGAAAACCTGGCTGATGATGTAACACCGCCGCCACCGTTACCGACGATTGTTCAATATGCACCCAGTGAAAGCTTTGGGCCAAGAGGTTTTTTATGGCTCAAGCGTGGACTTCTTGCTGGCACACCGCTTCCCGGTGTTTTTCACGATATTGAATATGATATGCAGATGCTTAAGAAAGTTGGTGTTACCACACTGATTACTTTAATGACAAAGCCTGTCAATCAGACTGTACTGGATAAATTTTCTGTTAAAAGTATCTGGCACTCCATTAAAGATATGGGAGCGCCTGATAACGAACAGGCCGTTACCATATGCAGGGAAATTGACCTGGCTATTAACAATAAAGAAGTCGTTGCCGTGCATTGCCGCGCAGGCATGGGGCGAACAGGAACAATCCTGGCCGCCTACTTAATATGGGAAGGAAGCCCTGCGTTACTGGCACTGGATACTGTCAGAAATATTGAACCCCGATGGGTACAGTCAGAAGAACAGGTAAACTTTTTAGAATCTTTTGCCAAGTATTTAGCAAAGGATAAACACAAATTACAAAAATAAATTATCATGCCATTTACCGAATTGGCGGATAATTTTTGTAGTAACAAGCAAGACTAAATAACCCCCAACAGAATGAGAGAACAAAATGTCTAATTCATTAGAAAATCAGTTACAACAAGCAATTACTTCAGTTCCAGAATGCGTGGCATCTGGTTATGTAGATTTAAGCACCGGCATGCTGCTGGGTGTTAAAACAGTAGATTCACACCCTGCTGAAGTACTGGAATTACTGGCAGCAGCAACTGCTGATATGTTTCAGGGTTCAAACGTTGTTGCTATCGAAAACATGTTCAAGAAAGCACGTGGCGTTGAAGACGGCAAGCATTACTTTAATGAAATGATTGTTAACAGTGACAATCTAATTCACGTATTCATCCGTGGAAAAGTTAACGATGAGCACGTTGTTGCTTTTGTCTGCAGAAAGTCAGCTAACTTAGGTATGGCTCTGACTAAAGCACGATCTGCACTGCCAGCTATAGAAGCAGCATTGTAAAATAGTTTTATGCAAGTCTTTTATGATACTCATTTAAGACTTGCATATTGATATTATGAAATTCCTCATGCGTAGATATTTCATAATATCAATATGGCTACAACACTGGAGACTGGTTTGGAATATTTAGACAACAATGATGTGAAAAGTAAAGCTCTTCGTCCTATTTTACGTGCATTTAACGGCTCATCAAATGAAATAGAAGCCTCTGCTGTGATTACCAGTGATGGTTTTACACTTGCATGGGTTCTGGATGCTAATGTTGATCAGGACCGCTATGGTGCAATGTGTGCTTCACTACTCGCCTTATCAAATCGTGCAGCACAGGAAATAGCAAGAGGAAAATTAAAACAAGTGATGATTGAGGGTGAAAACGGTTCAATGTTACTGGTACAGGCAGGTGATGACACAGTGCTGGCACTGGCAGCCAAATCAACTGCTAACATGGGCATGATATTTATAGATGCCAGAAAAACTGCACAAAAAATCAAAGAAGCATTAGATGCATTTAACTAGAGCATCTGGTCCTGAACCTGCTGACAAAACCGCCTGCATTAAACACGGTGATGAAGGTCACAGGCATTTAAAACGCATAGGTATATGGAGCTTTGCTTTTTTTGCAACTAAAGGCCTACTCTGGATCATCATTAGTTTCTCCGTGTATCTTGGCACTACCGAATAATATAATATACATACAAGAGGCTCTGGTATGTCTGTACGTAGCGATGTTGATTGCAATAAAGGCAGGGAGATCGGCTGTCAAACCTATTGTTGCCGGCTATTAATCCGCCTTGAACCGGAAGAAAGAATACCTCAAAAAAACGGTTTACCGTCTCCTAGTTTTGTCGAAAAAAACGAAAGTGGCTATTGCATACACCTTGATCGGGAAAATAATTTATGTGACATCTGGCATACGAGACCTAAAGTTTGCCGGCAATACAGCTGCAATACAGACCCGCTGCTTCAGATAGCGCTGAGAGAACCGGTTACCTCTATGGTCGCACTGGTAAAGAGAGAACAAACACTGTTTATTCCCAAAGAAAAATTCATACAGATACCGTGCTGCGGTGATGATGAGTTATAAACAATTAACAACTTATTTAACTCGAATAGATGATCAATTTTGCATAATATAAAATTTAACAACAAAACATATCAGTGCCGTGACAATGAAAACTTACTGGATGCGCTGTTAAGACAGGGTGTAGAGCCATCCTTTTCGTGCCGCAAAGGCAGCTGTCATGTCTGTATGCTAAAGTGTTCCAGCGGAGATGTTTCTGGCGATGCACAAAAAGACTTGCGACCTGTGTTCGTTGACAATGGTTTTTTTCTGCCCTGCATGTGCAAGCCTGGCGGTGATTTAGAAATCCGTGAAATTGATCGTGATGAAATTTATACACCCGCCTACGTACAGAAAAAGGAATACCTGTCAGACAATGTATGCAGGTTACTCATCGAATGCAATGGTATTACCGACTACCAGCCAGGCCAGTTCATTAATTTAAGCCGTCCGGCTGATGGTCTGACCCGTAGTTACTCCCTTGCCAGCTGTCCGGATGAAGATTATTTTCTTGAGTTACATGTACAACGCATGCAAGGCGGTGAACTCAGCAACTGGATATTTAACGAGCTCAATGAATTCGACGAAGTCGAAATACAGGGACCTAACGGCCACTGTCATTATCAACAAGGCATGTCATCTGCACCAATTCTAATGGCGGCAAGCAATACAGGACTGGCTCCAGTAATAGGTATCCTGCGCCAGGCTATCATCAGCAAGCACAGCGGCGACATTTATATCTATCATGAATGCAACACATTAAATGACTTATACCTCAATGAGTACATCCAGAATCTTGCTGACAGCCATGAAAATATTCACTATCGTCCTTGCGTACTAGATGAAGACAATGGTTCTGTAGCTGCACAATCAGCTGCAAAACGCATCAGTTCAGATCATGAAAACTTTAATAACTGGCTTATCTATCTATCCGGCTCAGATCGCATGGTATCTCAGTTACAAACTGATGTACTTACAAAAGGTGCACAGGATACGCTGATTTTTACCGATGCATTTGATCACAAAGACTTAAGAGTGAATAACCAGGCTCAAAGAAGTACCTATGACAAGTCAGCCATTAAAGAAAATATTAAACCGCCGCCTCAGTATACCGAGAGCGGTTACCCTGCTCCCGACCCTGAGTTATGGCAGGCGCTGGACAATGGTAAGACACTGAACTTAATCCTGCATGATTTTTACACTATTGTTTATGCTGATCCTATATTGTCACCATTCTTTTCTAAGATTACTATTCAGAGATCTATTGAAAAATCATACCTGTTCTTACGTCAGGTAATAACAGGCGAGAAGGTTTATATTGGTGACAGACCCAGAAACGCTCACCACTGGATGGTTATTACTAACGAAATATTTGATTATCGCGAAGCTATAATGGCGAAATGTATCAGGGACTACGATATTCCTGAGCAGATAGTTAAACGCCTGATCGATATCAATGAAAGTTTCCGTAAAGATATTGTTAAAGACACGCCATGGAACAAAATTGTTAACGGTGTTGAAATCCCCGTCGATGGTTTTGAAGAAATCGAGATCGACTGTGGATGCATATGCGATAGTTGCCAGCAGGCAATAGAGCCCGGCGAAACAGTGCGATATCACACCCGGCTTGGTGAAGTCTATTGTTCAACCTGCATGACCGGTGACAACTAGTGTCGTTTGTGTTCACCAGTTGCCAACATCAGCTCAGGACTTTTTAACATGTCTGCACGGTTTACTTTTACACAATCCGGAATTGATCATTTCATCTCTTCACCTGAGAAAAATGAAGACCGTGATTTTATTCTGGATTATTTACGTAAAAGTCACTGTATTTCAATGTCTGTATCAGAGCTTGACAACACTATTGATATGGACAAAAAACAGATCACAAAAAAAATATACCACATGTTAAAACACGGCTGGATGAGCAGCATCAATGAAAGTGAAAATAAAAGTAGCGACAGCGAAGTATTTGAAAATTTCTCATTAGACACCCAGTTAGCAGAGCTCTCCATTTCACATTCAGCTATGCTTGTTGATATGAGCGGACTTATAATAGCATCCAGTGGTTTTTCAACAATAGACTGTGATTATCTTGCAGCCAGTGCCACTGCACTGGCACTTATAAATGATATAACACAATCAAGAAACAAAGAATTATGTAACAACACTCCCTGGTCACTTAATATGAACTGGGGGGAATTAAAAGTGATGACGCAGTTAGTTTGTATTGGACCATTGAAATTTGTACTCATTACTGGTGATCACTCAGACTTGAATGTTCAGGCATTAATTAAACTCATTGCGATGTTAGCCAGGAGATATATCAGTGGATAACGACAAGCCAACAGCCAACCTGCTCATAGAGCCATTAAGTACATTATCAACCGGTGGCACAGAAGAGCTTAACAGCATACTTGAAGACTTACACAGTGCCTGTGTCGGTGTTCAGTTATCAATGATTGCGACTACCGATGGATTAACAATGGCATCTCTAGGCACTGTTCTGGATCCAGATCAGGTAGGAGCGATGTGCTCAGAGTTACAGACTGTTTGCAACAAAACAGCAACTGAGTTACAACAAGGTACACTGCAACAAATGTTATTGAAGTGCTCTGATGGCTATATGCTGGTTACAACAGCTGGTGAGCAGGCCGTTCTGGCTATGATGACAAAGCCAAATGTTAATCTTGGCTTTGTTATTATCGAATCACAGCGGGCTGCCGATGCAATAAGACAATCACTGGGATAAAGAGTTTTCCGGACTAAAGTCAGCCAGCATCACTCATAATCAAACTCAGCCTGATAATCATCCGGGTTAATCCCTTCCGCTTTGAGAGGTGCAACCAGGCGGATTCTGGTCACTTTAGCCGATGATGTAATATAGCCTTTTATCACATGCTCACGTGTAACCGGAGAGTCATCTTCTTTAGCCAGCTGCTCAACCACCCGGGTTACTTTGCGACGTGCAAGCATGCGAAAAAAAGCCGGCACATGCGACAACAACTTTACGACCAGTTCTTCAGCTTCCGGTAACCAGTCACCTGTTTTAGGTAAATCCGGTACAAAGCTCCACTCATCTTCAGTTAAGTCACGCCAGATTATAATAGAATTACCGTCTGCATCAGACACACAGGCAATTTTTTCCAGATCGGGTGTATCCATTGGTTCATAGCGTGAAATGGCTTTGGCATTAATCAGATGAGCATAAGCCTTAGAGACACTGGGGACACTGAGTCTGACTGTCGCAGTGTGTTCGATATAAGGCACCTCAATAAGCCTCAGATACACATTACCGGAATTCAGCTCCACAAAACCATCGCCATTTTTTGAAACAACAAAGCCTATTGTATCCGACCATAAATGCAGTGCCGACTTTAGATCTTTAACTTGTAAATCAAAATGACTGATACCATGAAACATACTGACCCCGGGGAGTGTTTTACCTTAAATAACTTTTATATTATATCGGTTATTGAGCTTTAACGCGCAGCTTAATTAGCAAGAAAGCAGCATTAATAGACAGCAGGTCAGAGAAAACACCCGCTGATAGAGGAATATGATTCTGCTGTTAATTTAGCATATAAAAAATAGTGTCACTAACACAGACCTTTAGTTTATGCATAAACACTAAGCTTTTATTTTATAGTATTAATCAAAACCTTTATCTTAGTGCCTGTACTAACTGAAACCAAACCGGTAACACCTTCAAGATCCCCGCTCTGCCCTATCGCTGATCCGCTTTTAGAAATTCTTGCACCTACGCTGACTTCGGCAAATGATGACAGCTTCATTTGCGGCATCATTGCCATGCTGTCATCTAATGTGACCGTTATGGGTAAATCACTGATGCGTTTGCGAACCGCAGCAAGTGGCATTGGCGGCCCCTGGCTGGCTTTTGCAAAAATGAAAACAACATCATCCGGACTGACCATACTTTGAAATTTTTCTGCCAGACTGACAGTGACGATAATCGAAGCAGCGCCATTAACCGGATCAGTGCCAACTTCTTTTGATACGGCATTGTTAACATTAGCTGCATGACCCAGCTTTTGTTCGGCTTGCGTTATTAAGCTTAGTACCTGATTTCGAGAAGCCTCATCCGCCTGCAATAGCGGTACTAATTGCTGCCAGTATTGTATGGCCGTGTCATATTGACCAGCTTCGCTGTAACCTAATCCGGTTAACCATAAGGCTGTTATACTGTCTGGCGACAACTGTAGTGCCTTTTTAATCAGTGCAAATGGCTGTCCTGTGATTTTACCGCCTCTCGACATAGACAGTGCATCTGCATAAGCCAGCATAACAGCTGGCTTATCACCGACTAACTGGTACAGCTTGCCATAGCTATCGGCCGCCATATCATAACGTTTCACTGACATATAACTTCGTGCCAGCATCTGCCAGCCTTTAATGTTGGTTGGATCCTGCTCCAGCCGGCGGGCCAGGTTATTTAATGCCTCTTCCATAGAAACCATCCCCTGTTTCTCATGACTGTCGGCTGAAGCTGATCCGGGATTATTTGGATCATCAAATACCGAAGGCGTACCGAGACTGAAATACATAGGTATTGTAATCAAAGGGATAATAATCAGCGCCAGTATAATTTGTGTTTTTGAAGCCGTTTTATCATCCAAAGCGATGCCTGATTCTGTTACATCTGTGACCAGTGACTTCTGACATTCGGTCTTTTGTTGCTGATACAGCTCTTCATCAATCAGACCGTTATTAAACTCCTGTTCTAATTCCAGCAGCCGTTCTTTGGCAATGGCAATATTTAGTTCATTGCGATCTGCATTTCGTAAATATGTTTTACCCAAAAGAGCAGGTAAAATAAAGCCGGCAGCTAGCAATAACATTAAAACAATAACAAACCAAAACATTAACATGATTAATGATTTCCTTTACTGGAATCTCTGCTGAGTAAATCAGCTACTTTATCAGCCTCACTGCTATCCAGTTCAATCGAGCTGATGTTGTTATTTTTTCTGATAAAAATGACAATCAGTAACACCGCAAGAATCAAAACAGCAAATGGTCCAACCCATAATAAAAAAGTTATTGCTTTGAACGGCGGATTGTAGAGCACAAAATCGCCGTATCTGGCGACCATAAATTCAATAATTTCAGCATCTGTATCACCTGTTTGAATCATACTATACACTTCTTTACGCAAATCCTGTGCAAGCTCTGAGTTAGAGCCTGACAAGTTCTGATTCTGACAGACCAGACAACGCAGTTCATTCACCAGCTTGTTATATTGTTGCTCCTGCTCTGCTGAGGCAAATTCATTAGCTTCAATATCCGCAATAACAGCGGATGACTGAATAAAACTAAAGACAACAAACAACAAAAAAGTATACGGTTTCATTATGCTGCTTCCTTCATTAAAGACCGTACCAGCGGCATAATTTTTTCTTCCACATCTTTCCAGCTGACAGGGCCGGTGTGTTTATGCCGGACAATGCCGTTCTTGTCGATAACAAATGTTTCAGGTACACCATAAACACCCCAGTCAATTCCGACACGGCCATCCTTATCAAAAGCATTTGATGCATACGGGTTACCTCGCTGCCTTAACCAGTCGATACCATCCGCGCGTTTATCTTTATAATTCAAACCGATAATATTGAGTTTGTATTCTTGTGATAACTGATTTAACACAGGGTGTTCTGCCCGGCAGGACACACACCAGGAGGCCCAGACATTTAACAGCCAGACCTCTCCATCAAACTGTGCAGGAGATATTTGCCTGTCTTTATTATGCAGATCAGGCAGACTAAAGGCCGGTGCGGTTTTACCAATTAACGGTGACGGCACTTCTCGCGGATCAAGGTTCAGACCGATACTTAAAAAAACCACCAGTACAACAAACAAGCCTAAAGGAGCCAGATAACGCCACATTACACCGTCGCCTCTTTTATCCCGGCTTTATTATGCTGTTTTTTTCTCACAGCCGACCGTCTGTAACGTCCGTCGGTTGATGCCAGCAATCCACCCAGCGCCATGATCACAGCACCGATCCAGATCCAGCGAATGAACGGTTTAACATATAAACGAACACTCCATGCACCTTTGTCATCCAGCGGCTCACCTAATGCAACAAACAGATCACGGCTGATACCGGCGTTGATTGCGGCTTCCGTCATCGGCATTTTTTGCACACGATAGATCCGTTTCTGTGGTTGCATTATCTGCAGTAACTGTGCACCTTTGCGGACTTTAACCCTGCCCTGATTTGCCGTGTAATTAGGACCCTGTATCTGCGTTACACCTTCAAACTCAAAACTGTATTCACCCATCTGATACATCTGACCCGGCTCCAGCCGGATGTCTTTTTCCTGACTGTATAAGCTGGTTAATGTAATGCCAACAATAAAAACAGCCACACCCACATGCGCCAGCGTCATACCGTAAAAACTTCTCGGGATTTCCAGTAATGCAACAGACAAACTTTTATTTTTATTGATCCGCGATACAAACAGTCGCATTGCGGACAGCACCACCCAGACAGATAACAACAAACCGATAACGGCAGCCAGTTTAAACGCTGGCAAAGTCAGTGATAACAGAGCGGTAATCACCACGCTTGCCAGTGCTGTTAATTTCACTTCGGAAAAAATTCGCTTTGGTTCATCTTTTTTCCAGCGACTGAAAATACCAAAACCAAGTAATACCGCAAGTGGTGCCATCAGCGGTACGAACACACTGTTAAAATACGGCGGACCCACTGAAATTTTACCAAGCCCCAAAGCATCCAGCAGTAACGGATAAAGCGTCCCTAACAAAATACTGCCGGTGGCCACTATCAGTAGAACATTATTCATTAACAACGCCGTTTCTTTTGAAAACAAAGAAAACTGTGCGGTTGTTTTTATCTTAGGTGCCCGCCATGCATAAAGCAGCAGTGAGCCTCCAATAACAAGCACAAGGAAAATAAGAATAAAAACACCACGCGCCGGATCAGTAGCAAAAGCATGTACTGATGTCAGCACCCCTGAGCGAACCAGAAAGGTGCCTAACAGGCTGAGTGAAAACGCCAGAATGGCCAGTAACACCGTCCAGGCTTTAAATGCGTTTCTTTTTTCGGTAACAGCTAAAGAATGAATCAGTGCCGTACCTACCAGCCACGGCATAAATGATGCGTTTTCAACCGGATCCCAGAACCACCAGCCGCCCCAGCCAAGTTCGTAATAAGCCCACCAGCTTCCAAGAGTAATTCCCAGCGTCAGAAAAACCCATGCAATATTTGCCCAGGGACGGGACCATCTTGCCCACGCCGCATCCAGCTGACCACCCATCATTGCCGCAATGGCAAATGCAAACGGCACGGCAAAACCAACATAACCGAAATATAACATCGGCGGATGAAATGCCAGACCGGGGTCCTGTAATAATGGATTCAAGTCCCGGCCTTCCAGCGCCGCCGGTAACAATCGATCGAAAGGATTGGAGGTTAATAACATAAACAGCAGAAAACCAATGCTGATCATTCCCAATACCGCAATAACCCGTGCCACCATTTTTGCCGGTAAACTGGCAGAAAACAGAATGACGGCATTGGTCCAGATGACCAGCGTATAACCCCATAACAGCAAAGAACCTTCATGTGCGCCCCAGACTGCCGAGACTTTATACAGCATCGGTAAATGTGTATTTGAATTATTGGCCACATAGGCAACAGAAAAATCACTGATTACAAAAGAGTAGACCAGCACGAAAAAAGCAATGCTAATGAAAAAAAACTGCCCTTGTGCAGCCGTTTTTGCAACAGCCATCAGGCTGGCATTATTTTTTGCAGCCCCCCATAGCGGCACGGTAGCCTGAAAGAATGCCATAGCTAAGGCCAGTATTAATGCCAGGTGTCCGATTTCTGCAAGCATATGCTTTTAATCTCTGTTGTAGTCGTTATTATTTGATTACGATATCAGAATTACTTTTTGACTTTCATGCTATCGGCCACTTCAGGCGGCATGTAGTTTTCATCATGCTTTGCCAGCACTTCATCGGCTACAAAAACGCCATCGCTTCGCAGCTTACCTTTAGAGATAATACCCTGACCTTCACGAAACAAATCCGGTAATATACCGTCATAATAGACACTGATGACTTCCGCGTTATCAGTCAGCTGAAAGCTGACGGCAAGACTGCCGGCATCTCTTTTGACACTGCCATTGACCACCATACCACCGAGCCTGAAATCTTTTGTTGCCGGTGCTTTACCTTTGACCGTATCTGTCACTGAGAAAAAGAACATTAAATTTTCATTAAATGCTTTTAGTGCGAAGCCGGTTGCTATGGATACGCCTGCAACCATTAATACAATTAAAAATATTCGTTTTTTTCTGGCCGGTGTCATTTAAGCTGCTCCGCTCTTAGCATTTTTTTAGTCAGTGTTTTAAGCATTCTTTTATGCTGTAATTTAGGTATAACAATATTGGCAATTAATATAACTGCAGCGACAGCATAAGACAGCCAGACATAAAGTGCATAGCCCCCCATATGAAAAAACTCACTCATAATGACTTATCCTTTGAGCTGCTTCAGCAAGAGTTTTACCCATTGGGTATTGCGTTCACGCTCCAGTAATTCAACTCTTACTCGTAACAACAATGCCCAGACATAGTAAAACTTAAAAGCCGTTGCCATGATGAGTAACGGAATCAGCATACGCAGATCGATTGATGGCTTATCAAATTTTGCAATGGTTGGGCCCTGATGCAGAGTATTCCACCACTCAACAGAGTAATGGATAACAGGAATATTCACCACCCCGACCAGTGCTAATAGTGCCACCGCACGACTGGCCACCCGCTTATCTGCAATGGCGGCATACAGTGACATCACGCCAAAATATAGAAACAGTAGTAACAATTCAGAGGTTAAACGCGCATCCCATACCCACCATGCACCCCACATCGGCTTACCCCACATTGAACCGGTGATTAATGCCAGCAGGGTAAAGCCTGCACCTATCGGCGCACTGCAAACGGCAACGCTTTCTGCCAGCTTAATACGCCAGATTAAACCGATGGCTCCCGCCACAGCCATGGCGATATAAACAAACAGTGACATCCAGGCCGCGGGAACATGTATAAAAATAATCCGATAGCTTTCACCCTGCTGGTAATCCGTCGGTGCCACAATCAGTCCACCATACAAGCCTGCCAGTAACAATAAAACTGTGATACCTGCCAGCCATGGTATCCAGCGGCCACTCAGCTGATAAAAATATGGCGGCGATGCGGTCTTATGAATGAATTTCATCATATCAACTTAAACTCAATTTTAGTGCTGCAGCCGTTGGCCACGGCGTTAGTGTAATGGCTAATAATAAAAATGAACCCAGTATCCATAATTGTGCCGTTACCGGCAGGCCTGACATGGCCATTTCAATCGCATTGGTTGCAAAAATGAGTACCGGCACGTAAAACGGTAACACCAGCAGTGATAATAAAATACCACCGCGCTTTAAGCCGACGGTTAAAGCAATGGCCACAGCACCAATTAAACTGAGTACCGGTGTACCCAGAAATAATGTTACAACAAGTAAACCGATCAGCTCTTGATCCATACCAAGAAACAGTGCCAGTAACGGTGCAATGATCATCAACGGCAGGCCGGTAATTAACCAGTGTGCCAGCACTTTTGCCAGCACCAGAATACTGGTCGGGTGGGGGTTTAATAACAACAGCTCAAGTGAGCCATCTTCAAAATCAGACCTGAAGATAGTATCCAGTGACAACATGGCTGCCAGTAGAGCCGCTACCCAGATGATGCCCGGCGCTATTGCCTGTAGTAGTTTTGTATCGGCCCCTGTTCCCAGCGGGAATAAGGTCACTACCAGCACAAAAAATAACAAGGGATTGAATAACTCAGAGCGGTGGCGAAAAGCCAGTAATAAATCGCGTTTTAATAATGCAAAAAATACCCTGGCTAATGAAGATTTAATCATTGAACTGGCTCACTGACTGAGGTTAATACTGATGATCATGGTTCGATCGAATGAAACACGATGATGCGATGTCATGATCACCAGTCCTCCCTGCTGAAGGTGCCCGGAGATGATCTGCTCAACCATTTCAATGCCCTGCTGATCCAGCGCTGTAAACGGCTCATCCAGAATCCATAAACTGGCACCCGACATCAGCACCCGTGCCAGCGCCAGCCTTCTGCGCTGACCGGCCGATAAATTCGACACCTGCAAATCTTCAAAATGCTTCAGACCCACTCGTTCGAGTGCCTGCGCTATGCTGCAGTCATTGCCTAATGCCAGTGAACGTGAAAATTCCAAATTTTCGGCCACTGTCAAATCCAGCTTATTGCCATCCAAATGACCGAGAAACACCATGTCGCCTGCATAACTTTCATTACTGTGAACAGCCACCTCTGCCTTGAGTTGCTCCGCGCCGGTATGCCAGCTAACCCGACCCTGCTCCGGCAGACGAATGCCACATAAAATACGCAGTAAAGAGGTTTTACCGCTGCCGTTATCACCTTCAATAAGCAGCAGCTGACCGGACGCCAGATCAAAATCTAATGCCTTAAACAAGCTTCGGTCATCGCGAACACAGCTAAGATTACGAACTTCAAGATACTTCATATTTTTATTATTCTCAGCCGGGCTCTCTATTGATTCTATGCAAGCTGACAGTAGCACATCGTATAAATCACAACCAGCTGACTATTGCTAAGATAAAGTCTATTTTGCTGACTCGATACATTCAACGGCATTGGCGTCCGGATCCCGACAAAACAACGCCCTGCGTCCGGACTTACTCAAGGTATAGCGTATATCAGCACTATCGAGTGTCTGAATCAGTTCATCTAAGTCATCAACCAGTAAGGCCATATGACGATCACGGCCAGCGTGTTCAGGCCGGCCATCCAGTGGATCCGGATTTGGCAGCTCTAACAAGTGAATTTGTTGCTGCCCGACATTAAGCCAGGCGCCGGGATACCCCAGTTCCGGCCGGCTCATATCCAGTGTCAGGCCGAGGATATCCCGATAAAAGACCAGTGATTGCCCGGTATTACTGACGATTACACTGCAATGATGCATGGCTAATAGCGCCATATTTCCCCCAAAACGTCTATAACAGACTGCATTCAGCCTTTGATTCCCCTATAATAGCTGACTTTTGTGGCCGACTTCAGCATTTTGCTTGTCGAAAATATCCCGCTAACCCTGAATACACCCCCAGACGAACTCTGCCAAATGAATACAAAACTAAAGCAACTGCATCCTTATCCTTTTGAGAAACTGGCTGTACTTAAAGCCGGCATAACACCCCCTGATGCACATCGCCACATTGCCTTATCAATCGGTGAACCAAAGCATGATGCACCTCAATTTGTCATTGATGCACTGGTCGGTGCGATGGGAACGATAAACACCTACCCATTAACCAAAGGCACAGCTGAATTACGTCAAAGCATTTCCAACTGGCTTATTCAGCGTTTTAAGCTGGCTCAGGATTCACTGGATATCGAAAAACATATCCTACCGGTTGCCGGCACCCGTGAAGCACTGTTTGCTTTTGCTCAAGCCGTTATCAATACCGACAGCGAGCAGCCTCCGCTGGTACTGATGCCCAACCCGTTTTACCAGATTTATGAAGGAGCGGCCTTTTTAGCCGGTGCCACACCTTATTACTACGATACCCCGGCAGACAATAACTACCTGCCCGACTTTGATGCCATTTCAGACCAGGTCTGGCAACAATGCCAGCTACTCTATATCTGCTCACCCGGCAACCCGACTGGCGCTGTGCTCAGTATCGAGAGCATGCAGTCACTGATTCAAAAAGCCCGTCAGTTTGATTTTATTATTGCATCGGATGAATGTTATTCAGAACTGTATTTTGACGAAGCCAGTCCGCCAACCGGCTTATTAGAAGCCTCAGAAGCCATGGGTAATACCGACTTTGCAAACTGCGTGGTCTTTCACAGCTTATCCAAACGCTCTAATCTGCCGGGGCTGCGCTCCGGTTTTGTGGCCGGTGATGCCGAGGTGATGAGTGATTTTCTCAAATACCGTACCTATCACGGTTGCGCGCTGCCGCCAACCCACCAGGTTGCCAGCATAGCCGCCTGGGGTGATGAAGCACACGTCAAACAAAACCGCGTGTTTTATAAAGAGAAATTTAAAGCCGTTCTCGATATACTACAGCCCGTTATTGATGTGCAGATGCCAGCGGCATCATTTTATATCTGGCTGAAAACGCCAATTTGCGAACAGGAATTCGCCAAACAACTGTTTGCCACTCAAAACGTCACCGTATTGCCGGGCTCATACCTGTCACGAGAAAACAACGGATTTAATCCCGGCAGCGGGCATGTACGTATGGCACTGGTCGCTCCTCTGGATGAATGCATCGAGGCAGCAAACCGTATTAAACAATTTATAGAATCACTTATTTAAGTACTTAATGTGCCGTTTTGCTTAAGCGCAAATACCGACATTAAATAAACCGGAGAAAATGATGGAAGACATCAAGAAAATAATCGATGAAGCCTTTGAACGTCGGGCAGACATCACACCACGCAATGTAGAAACGCATGTTAGCGATGCGGTAAATGCTGCGATAGCCATGCTGGATTCGGGCGAAGCCCGTGTTGCAGAAAAGAAAGACGGCGACTGGGTCACTAACGAATGGCTGAAAAAAGCGGTTTTATTATCTTTCCGTATTAATGACAATGAATTCATCAAAGGTGGTTTCACTAACTACTACGATAAATGTCCGTCAAAATTTGCCGACATGAACTCTAAAGACTTCCGCGCAACCGGTGTACGTGTTGTACCGCCTGCAACTGCACGTTTTGGCTCTTACATTGCTTCAGGCACAGTTTTAATGCCGTCATATGTCAACATCGGCGCTTATGTCGATTCCGGCACCATGGTTGATACCTGGGCAACGGTTGGTTCATGCGCACAAATCGGTAAAAATGTTCATCTCTCAGGTGGCGTTGGTATCGGTGGTGTATTAGAGCCATTACAGGCAACTCCAACCATCATTGAAGACAACTGCTTTATCGGTGCGCGATCAGAAGTCGTAGAAGGCGTGGTCGTGGAAGAAGGTTCTGTTATCTCAATGGGTGTTTACATTGGCCAGAGCACAAAAATCCTTAACCGTGAAACCGGTGAAATCACTTACGGCCGTATCCCTAAAGGCTCGGTCGTTGTGTCAGGTAACCTGCCGTCTAAGTGCGGTACTTACAGCCTGTACTGTGCTGTTATCGTCAAACAGGTTGATGCAAAGACTTTAAGTAAAACCGGTATTAATGAATTGCTTCGTTCAATCGACTAAGACCTGTTTAGCATTCACTCAAGAGGCGCTGTTTGATATCATTCAACAGCGCCTTTTTTACGCACAGAGAAAAAAATGATTACTGTATACGGCATCCCCAACTGCGACACAATGAAGAAAGCCAGAAAATGGCTGGACGAAAACAACATCGACTATGCATTTCATGATTATAAAAAGCAAGGCATCAGCAAAGCCAAATTAAAAGACTGGTGTACGCAAGCTGACTGGGAAGTTCTGCTTAATCGCCGGGGTACCACCTGGCGCAAGCTGGATGATGAAACTAAAGCCGCTATCAATAAAACATTAGCGATAGATATCATGGCGGAAAACACCAGCGTTATTAAACGCCCGGTGGTTGAAACCGCTGATGACTTACTGGTTGGTTTCTCTGCTGAAAGTTTTGAAGCGGCATTCAAGTAGTTGAAATATGAAAATACTATCACTCGACCATTTAGTTCTTACGGTTAACGATCTGAATACCAGCATCGATTTTTATTGCTCGCTGCTGGGTATGAAGCATATTCAGTTTGCTGATAACCGTCATGCGCTGGCGTTTGGTGAGCAAAAGATAAACCTGCACCAGGCGGATAAGATTTTTCAACCGGCAGCTCACGCACCAGTAGCAGGCTCAGCTGATTTGTGTTTTATTGTTGAGACTCCGCTTAAGCAGATAATTGCTGAGTTAAATGCAGCAGGGGTAGATATTTTTGAAGAGCCGATAGAGCGAACAGGTGCCACCGGGAAACTTTTGTCGATTTATATTCGTGATCCAGATTTGAATTTGTTGGAGCTGTCTAATAGGGTTTGAACTTTTTACAGTCAAAGGCGTCGGTGGTTGTATATGGACTCCACCTATTTTACAACCATAATTTTGCATAAAAATGTAATCACTTGCGTATATACGGCTTCTTATTGAGGGAGCTACCCTCTAGCCTTTGATGTTTGCGCACCCATCATCCTTTCCGACCGAATAGCTTTTTCTAGCTTTCAACCACCACAGGTTTTTAACGGGTTGGTCTTACCATTTATGCTACGTTATCGTTGTAGAACTCTTTTTAACTTCTATGTGCATGGGAACGAAGTTGTTATTTCATTAATAATACCGGCTCGTATTCTTTGCCAGTGGCGAGTAGTGCCCATGCTGTTCTCACTGTTTTATTCGCCAATGCAATACAAGCTCTTTTAATACCCGCGCGTTTTACTAAAGCGATCAACCAGGCTTGTTTTACGGTTGTTGGTTCATCGGGAAGCCGGCAGATAATGGACAATGCGCCTTGGTAAAGAGCCGCCCTTAAGGCTTTGTCGCCGCCGTATTTATCAATGCCTCTTAGATAAGTTTTACCCCCTGAGCTATGCTGTTTGGGTGTTAAATCAATATAAACAGATGCCTGTCGGCCATTTTTAAATTCACAACCATTACCAATGCTGGCGTACAATAATGACGCGCATACATCGCCCACACCCTCTAAACCCAACAGACGTTGACAAGGTTCAAGTTGGCGCACCAGTGCGGCTTTGTGCTTCTCAGCTTCATTTAATTGTGTAGCAGTGAGTTGATAACGATCCCATAATAACTGCAATGTGTTCAACAAACTTCGTGGTAAGACAGGATCAGCACTACCCAATATAGCCGTGATTTTTTCTCGTAACGCTTTTTTACCTTTTGCTGTGGTGATACCGTACTCATAGCAATATGCGCGGATATGATTACCTAAGGCGGTTAATTCTTTTTCCAAAAACTGTCGACTTTTTTCTAAGGTTTGAAGTGATTGCTGCTCTTCATTTTTGATCTGACTAAACACCATCCCCCATTGTGTTGCAGCAATCGCGATGGCAAATGCATCATTGGCATCCGTTTTATGCCCTTGTAAAAATGCTTTCACTTTTTTTGGACTAATGATGCGAGCTTCATGCCCAAATGACTGAGCTAAACGAGCCCAATAATGGCAACTGCCACAACCTTCCATGGCCACAATAGATTGAGTAGCATTCGCTAATAACTGTTTGAGCTTCAGCGGGCTCATCGCTTTATTAGAAATCAATTCACCATCTTTACTGATTCTACAAACTTGAATCACATTTTTTGCTAAATCGAGACTAATTACGTTAGACTTTGTCATTGTATGGACTCCTTTGTTTTTGTCGACTACCAGCCTACTTCGGTAGGTTGGTGGAGTCCATACAACCACCGACGCCTTTGACGTTAATTTTGATTTTTTTATAAATAAATTCAGCGCTCTAAAGTGTTTTTAATTTGCCGAGCTCTGCCTAGTACGCACCCTACACCCTTAATGCCTAAACTGAGATTTTTGTTGTTTTTTCTTCTTATGCATCATCAACAACAACCCCGCCTCACCTTCTGATAACTCACAGGTCGCCATTAAATCCTCTTTATTAATACCTTGCTTAACCAGATTAATGGCCTGCGTGTACGAAGCATTACCGTTAGCATGTAACTCAAGCTGTTCAAGCCGCTGTATCAGTAATTTTTGCTGTCGTTCGATTTTGAGAAGCCGCTCCCCCAGACCGATAGAACCGGCATTGAGTGCAACAAGGTCACTGGCAACACGATTTGACCCGGGGTTTTGAACTAAAAAGCGCCTGGCTTTTCTGCTGTGCCATAACTGTAAATTAATCATGGCTAAGAATAATATAATGCTTGTTATAACTAACAGTGCGTTCATGTGTTACTCCACAAGTGGCACTGTGCTGATATGTGTACTCTAAAGTGCGCCGACATCCAGCCATTCGTCTTCGGTCAGTAACTTATTAAGATCCACCAGGATCAGTAACTCATCACCGCGACTAACAACACCTTCAATATAACGTGCGGTCTGGTCATTACCCACGCTAGGTGCCGATTCAATTTCATTCCGGCTGACATTAACAACTTCAGAGACACCATCCACCACAATACCAACCGTTTGCAGGTCAGATTCAATGATGACAATTCGTGTCGAATCATCCATCTCTTTAGCGGGCAGAGCAAAACGCTTGCGCGTATCAATTACCGTCACCACATTACCACGAAGGTTAATGATACCAAGTACAAAATCAGGCGCACCCGGAACAGGCGCTATTTCTGTTACCCTAAGTACTTCTTGTACCAGCATCACATTAATGCCGTAAATTTCACCTTCGAGATGAAATGTTACGCATTGTAATGGTTCTGCGCTGTTTACAGCATCAGTCATTTTGTTATCCCGCCTTTACAAAACCTGGCTGAGCGTCAAAAATATTACACCCGTCAGGTCTTAGTTGTTAATCTGCACAATATATGCCAAATATATAGATACTTTGGAAGTATTAATATTCTGAGTGTAGCCTACTCTGCCGGAAACACCAGAGTCCGTACTATTCATCTATTGAGAATATGTAATCAATTCAAGCACATCACTGACAGGGGCTTACTTTTGCTTCGCTAACATATCGGCAAATGCTTCAGTATCCATCACCGCACACATATGATCAATAACGGTACCTAGTAACCATGGCCTTTTTGTTTTATTACTTCGCCACTTGACCTCATTCTTATTCAGCCAGATAACCTCGCCGATCGAATCACAAGCCAGCCCCCAGCGCTGGTTATCCACCAGCAGAATATGGCTGAACCTGTCGGCTGGCTCTGCTGGCATTTGCGCACGATGCTCTGCCGGCAATACCATAACTGCTGTATCAATGACTTCTACTTTTTTGCCGTGGTTCATCAACACTCCCAGATACCAGTCTGTCTGGTTAGGCGTTTCAACCACTTTTTCAGGCCAGGGAATAACGCCATTCAGTTTGACTAAGGGTACTGCCAGCGATAAGCCGCCAACCTTAAAGAGTAAGCATTGAAAATTCGACTCGGCCCAGTCAGGCGTAGCAGGTATTTCTTTTGCCGGTTGTGTTTTTGTCACTTCCTCTTGTGCCTGAGCGACCACCACATCAACAACTTCTGTTTCCTCTTCGACGACAACATCCACTTCAGCTTCTACTTCCACTACCGTTTCCGGCAGTTCGGAAACCTCAGGCATTGGTATATTAATTTCTGCTGCCGGCTCGGCAAATTCTGTAAGTCGTATGGGTTCACTAGTCACCAGCTTTTCAACATCTGCCAGCATATCGGCGACACTTGGGCGGTTAGCTGGTGACAGGCTGTCACTAGTCACTTCAGCGGCTGCTTTGTCTAATCCAGTTGCGGCAATAGCGGTCTTGCTGTCATGACTAATGGCATTATCGGTCTTAACATGGGTATCTATTTGCTGATTATCAGAGGCTGTTGCAGGCATGTCCTGCATCTCATCACCTAATAAAGATAGAAAGTAATCTTCAAGTGCTGACTTCTGATTGCTGAAGTTATGCTCACTCATAATATAAGGTCCGGCGCTTTGGCCTCAGTACTCTGACTGTCCAGACTTAATAAGTAATCCAGTAAATGTGCGTATGCTCTGCAGCCACGACTACTGGGCCGGGCAATCGACAGCGGTACTCCACGCCTACTCGCTTCACGAAACAAGGTATCAATCGGAATAACCCCGTTCCAGATTTTTGTATTATAAGTGGCCTTTAGCAGTTTCAGTGTATCGTGCGAGGCACGTAGTCGCTGATCAAAAAAGGTCGGCACAATGGTATAACTAATGGGCTGTTTGCGCGCTTTTATAATCATATTGAGCGTATTAACCATACGCTCTAATCCTTTCGCTGCTAAGAATTCCGTTTGCACAGGCACCAGCAAATGATTACAGGAAGCCAGTGCATTGACCATTAATAAACCCAACACAGGCGGACAATCGATGATGGCATAATCATACTGATCTGAAATGGAGGCCAGTGATTTTTTTATTACCAGCCCCATACCACCGTTGGTACCTAACTGACGGTCCAGTGTCGCCATCGCTGATGAGGCCGGTAGAAATGACAGGTTGTCGTATTTGCTTTTAATCACAACTTGTTCCGGGCTGGCTGTTTTATGGAACAGGTCGTAAACAGTAGGCTCCAGATCATCCGGATCCTGTCCAAAGTAACTGGTCATAGAGCCATGCGGATCGAGATCGACTAACAATACGCGTTTACCACGCATACTCAAAGTGCCCCCGATCGTAATAGCCGTGGTTGTTTTTCCAACCCCGCCTTTTTGATTTGCTACTGCCCAGACTTTCATTTTATGTCGTTATCATTTTATGGTTTTGATTCTGCAAACAAATCTTCGCCAGTAAATATTCTGACGACGACCCGGCGATTTTTACTTCTGCCGAGTGCAGAATTATTATCCGCCACCGGCCGGTGCTCTCCAAAGCCAATGGCGCCTAAGCGTTTTGGCTCTACCCCCAGACTAGAAAACAGATTAACCACACTGACCGCTCTGGCTGCAGATAACTCCCAGTTTGATGAGAACTTTTGTGTATAGATGGGAACATTGTCGCTATAGCCCAGTACATAAACCGGTTTATCACTACCCAGTAGTTCATAACTTAACGGCTCAAGAATTTTACGGGATTCATTTAATAATGCAGCACTACCACTGCGATATAAAGCACCGGAGCTGATCTCTACATCGAGCCAGAAATTGCTGGATTTTATTTTGACATCGCCTTTATTAACCCAGGTCTTGAGACTGTCAGTTAAGTCTTTTTTTATCGCTGCAGGTGTTTTCCGGCTGTTTTTACTGGCATCCTGTACAGGCAACTTATTCGCAATCGGCGCCAGCATTTTTGGTGTTTTACCTATCTGGATAGGCGTTTTACTCACCACTGACTGACTTTGCACACTGGCCTTATCATTATTGACAGTCTGGAATGCCGAAACAAGGGAGTCGGAAAGTACCCGGTATTTACCTTCGTTAACAGACGAGATGGAATACATCATGACAAAAAAGGCAAATAACAGAGTAATAAAATCCGCGTATGAGACGAGCCATCGTTCATGATTTTCCGGTTCTTCTTCTGTTCTTCTTCGACGAGACATATCAGTCCTTTACTGCAGGAAGCCATGTAATTTAGTTTCAATATTTCTTGGGTTCTCACCTTCCGCTACTGAAACAATACCCTCGGTAATCAGCTCTTTTAACTGCGTCTGTTCATTGACAATCATTTTAAGTTTACTGGCCACCGGCAGAAAAATCAGATTTGCAAATCCGACACCGTAAATAGTTGCAACGAATGCAACAGCTATACCGGATCCCAGTTTACCGGGGTCGGCCAGATTATTCATAACATGAATAAGCCCCATGACTGCACCGATAATACCTATCGTCGGGCTGTATCCCCCCATCGACTCAAATACTTTTGCACCTAACTTGCCGGTACGGTCACTCGCATCCACATCAACTTCGAGAATATTTCTGACAACCTCCGGCTCATTACCATCAACCACCAGCTGCAGGCCTTTACGGATAAACAGCGACTGTTCTGAATCGAGAAATTTTTCTAAACCAAGTAACCCTTCCTTGCGGGAAATATTACTCCAGCTAACAATTTTTGAAATATGTGTTTCTAAATCAATTTTAGGCGGTATAAATATCCAGGTCATCATCCGCATAGAACGAAGGAATGTTGGCAAAGAATACTGAACCATCACCGCACCGGTAGTACCACCGATAACAATCAGAAATGCCGTCACCTGAAATAATGAAGACAGATGCCCGCCCTCAAGTACATTGCCGCCGATAATGGCACCAATACCTAAAAGCAATCCTAATATTGTCATTATATCCATAGGGTCACTGGCTCTCTTTAATACCGGCTATTAGCCGGCCAGTAGTTTTGCAACGGTTGCTAATGGTAGAATCTGATCGGCAAGATTTGCCTGAGCGACTGCGGCAGGCATACCATAAATCAAACTGGTTTCTTCATCCTGCGCCCAGATTTTTGCACCCGTCTGTTTCATGCGTCGACAGCCTTCGCGACCATCCGCTCCCATACCGGTTAGAATAATTCCCAGTGCTTTTGCTCCGGTTGCCACCGCGATACTTTCAAAGGTAGCATCTACACACGGTTTATAATTCTGACTCGGTAATGATTCTTTAATATTAACCGTTAATTCGCGCCCTTTCTTTACAACATCAAGCTGCATACCACCCGGTGCAATCAGCGCAACACCCGCCACTAATTTTTCGCCCTGTTTTGCTTCTCTTACATTTATTTTACAAATTTTATCAAGCCGGTTGGCAAAGGCCTCTGTAAACTTTGGCGGCATATGCTGAATGATTATTATCGGTGCCTTAAAGTCAGCGGGTATTGTAGTTAAAACTGTTTGCAAGGCAACCGGACCGCCCGTGGAGGTACCGATTGCAACCAGCTCAACTGTTGACGAATCAAATGAGCGGATTGCAGGACCCCGTGTCGTAACGGTTTCTTTTTTAATAGTATTTGTTGCAGTACCAGCTACCGGAGCACGAGCCTGCATTGTTAACTGTTTTCCACGGCCGAGAGTTTTAATTCTTGAAGTTAATAATTTAACAGCCTCTTCTCGCTGATTAGATATATCTTCAAATCGTTTTGGTAGAAAATCCGCCGCGCCTGCTTCCAGTGCGTTTAAGGTCGCTGTCGCTCCGTCATACGTTAATGAAGAAAACATTAAAATACTGGTCGGGTTGCTGCGCATAATTTGTTTCGTGGCTTCAATACCATCCATGACTGGCATCTCGATATCCATGGTAATAACGTCTGGTTTCAGAAGCCGCGCCTGCTCGATGGCCTCCTTGCCATTATTTGCGCTGCCAATGACTTCTATAAGCGGATCACTGCTGATAATTTCAGTTAATCGTCTTCTGAAAAAACCTGAGTCATCGACAATTAAAACTTTAACAGTCATATATATTTATAAACCTTTAAAATAATTTTCTAATAAATAACAAACTGAGAAGCGGATTAAAAACCTTTCACCGCTCTGTGTTTAAATAAATTTCCAAGATCAAGAATTAATGCAATACCACCGTCACCGGTAATCGTCGAGCCGGCAAAACCAATCGAGCTGCTTAAAAAAGCACCCAGCGGTTTAATCACCACCTCTTCCTGACCGATCACTGCATCCACCACAATACCGGCCGGCTGATTACCTAACTGGGCAATAATAACCTGCCCTTCACCTTCACCTTTGTCAGCGGTTTCACCATAGGGCAATAACCATTTTGATAAATAAAACAGCGGCACGGCTTTTTCTCTTACCATAATGACGGGCTGGCCATCGATAATATTCGGTGTTTTCGTTTCCAGCTCAATAATTTCACGCACGGTAGACAGCGGCAATGCAAACGCATGTTGTCCAATCTTAATCATCAGAGTCGGTAATATAGCCAGCGTCAGCGGTACTTTTATACTTAGCTTGGTACCCTTACCTAATTCAGAATCGATATCAAGATGACCATTTAACTGTGTGATACGTGTTTTCACCACATCCATGCCAACACCACGGCCGGAGATATCTGAGATTTGTTCTTTGGTTGAAAAACCGGCCATAAAAATCAGGTTAAAACACTCTTTATCCTCAAGTCTGGAGGCGGTCTCTTTATCCATCAAACCCTTCTTCACGGCAAGGCCACGCAACACATCGGCATCCATACCGGCACCGTCATCCTCAATTGATAACAGGATATGATCACCTGCCTGCTCGGCTGCCAGTGTCACAGTTCCCTGCCTTGGCTTACCAGCTCTCTCTCTGTCATCCGGCATTTCAATACCATGATCGACCGAGTTACGCACCAGATGCACCAGCGGATCAGCTAATGCTTCGACCAGATTTTTATCCAGATCTGTTTCCTCACCAATCATTTCCAGCGCAATGTCTTTATTAAGACTTCTTGCCAGATCACGAATAACACGCGGAAAGCGACCAAACACTTTTTTAATTGGCTGCATTCTGGTTTTCATTACCGACGTTTGCAGGTCAGCTGTCACGATATCCAGATTGCTGATGGCTTTACCCATTTCAGAGTCACCGATTCCCAGGTCCAGCTGAAGTTTCCCAAGGCGGTTTCTGACCAGTACTAACTCACCGACCAGATTCATAATATCATCGAGCCGTTCGGTATCAACACGGACAGTGGTTTCACCTTTTGGTGCTGCAGCATGAGCCGGTTTATTCGGTGCAGCTTCAGCTGTCTGACGCGGGGCTTCAACTTTAGCTACGGCAGCTTTTTCTGCTAGCGGTTCCGGCGCAGGTTTATCTGCACTACTTTTTGATGTAGGCCCTGCTCCTTTACCATGCATTTGATCAAGCAAATTTTCAAATTCATCATCAGTAATCAGTTCACTTTCAGCGGATGATTTTTCAGTTTGCGAACTTTCTGACTTATCAGCACTGTTATTTTCAGGCGCTGTTTTTTCTACGGTTTTATCACCGGGTTTACCTGAACCATGTAGCTGATTAAGTAACTCTTCAAACTCATCATCGGTGATTAACTCACTACCATCAGAAGAGACTTTTTCTGCTGCTGTATTGTTTGCAGGCTTGCCGCCATGCGCACCTTTACCATGCAACTGATCCAGCAGGTCTTCAAATTCATCATCGGTGATATCTTCTGAACCTGCATCAGATGTTGCAGCAGAAGCTGACTGCGGATCTGGTTCGGGTTCGGGTTCGGGTTCTGATACAGCAACAGGAGCCGCGTCACCCGCAACCGCAAACACCCTTAAACGCGTGAGTAATTCCTGATCGGCGGGGTCCGGATCTTTGCCTGACTGAATATCATTGAACATGATATTAATCACATCGAGTGCCTTCAGAATTTCATCCATTAATTCCGGCGTTGCAATACGCTCGCCCTGCCTGAGTATATTGAAAATATCTTCGGACACATGACAGGTCTCTACCATGGGCTCAATTGACAAAAAGCCGGCACCACCTTTGATCGTATGAAAGCCCCTGAAAATGGCATTCAGCAGATCTGTGTCCTCCGGGTTTCGCTCTAATTCAACAAGCTGTTCACCCAGTAGCTCAAGTATTTCTCCGGCCTCAACCAGAAAATCCTGTAAAATTTCGTCGTCAAGATCGATACTCATAAACTACTCAAAATCCAAGGCTTGCTAATAAATCATCCACGTCATCCTGATTGGTCATGACATCCTCTGCTTCCAGACCAGGAACTTGCGGGCCTTCCAGCTTGCTGACTACATCCGCTTCTTTTTTACTGCTTACTTTTGCCTTTTGGCCAGCGGCACTCGCACTATCACCTTGTAAGCGAATAAGGTTCACCAGATTATTTTCAACATCTTCTACCAGTGTAATAACCTGACGAATAATCTGGCCCGATAAATCCTGAAAGTCCTGCGCCATTAAAACACTGTTTAAACTGGCACTAAGTTCGGATGTAATCGATTTTGATGCCGAAAAAAAATCGCTCATATCACCGGCAAGTTGTCTGAATTCATCGGCACTGAGTTCCTTGTTTTTAAAGCGCGACCATCTTTGCTGCAGATCTGCCAGACTGTTTGTTAATCCGTCAACCTTAGGCTGGCTTTCTTCAACCGCCGTTAACGTGGTATCTGCAGATTTTTCGGTCATCGTCAGTACATATTCCAGACGCTCTTTTGCATTTGGAATTTCAGACTCGGCGATATCATTAAAACGGTCATCAAGCTGAAAATTTCTGATTGAGTCGTGTAATTCCCGGGTGAGTTTTCCCAGCTCCTGAAACAGACTGCTTTCTCTAAACGCCGCCACTTCATCCAGCACTTTTTCTATGTCTTTGTCGCTGCCATTCTCGAGTTGCTCAGTTAGCTTTTTGCTAACAGCGAGTAAACCTGCTCTATCTATTCCAGAAGCTTCCATATCAAACCCTTATTTTGTTAACCTTCAATCCGCTCAAAAATTTTATCTATTTTTTCTTTCAGCGTAATCGCAGTAAAAGGTTTGACAACATAACCATTGACTCCCGCCTGAGCAGCCTGAACGATCTGTTCTTTTTTGGCTTCTGCTGTTACCAGTAAAACAGGCAATGATTTTAAGTCTGCATCTGCCCGTACTTTTTCAAGTAATTCTATACCCGTCATAACGGGCATATTCCAGTCAGTCACCAGAAAATCAAAATTACCTGTTTGCAGCATCGGCCAGGCTGTCTGACCATCATCAGCTTCCTGAGTATTATTAAACCCAAGATCGCGTAACAGGTTTTTAATGATTCGACGCATTGTAGAAAAATCATCCACAATGAGAATTTTCATATTCTTGTCCAATTGAAACTCCCCAGTTCAATATAACTTCATTTATTAATAAGATAGTATAGCTAACCTATCCAGGAATGTAAGCGACTCCGCAGCCTTATTAAGGCTTGCCCGTGTATCTGACTGACCCTTGACTCACTGACATTTAATACAGCTCCTATCTCTTTCAGGTTCAACTCTTCGTTGTAGTATAGCGACATCATTAACTGCTCTTTTTCCGGTAATTTTTGTATTTCTTTGGCTAAGGCTTGCTTGAAATTACTGTGTTCCAGCTTTGCATGTGGTTCAGGCAGATTTGAGCGGCCCAGCACGCCGTTTTCATCCTCAACCTGCTCAAGACTAAAAAGACGGGACGTCATACTGTCTTTTAATATGGTGTGATAATCATCCAGACTAATGCCCATATGTTCAGCCACTTCAAAATTTGTAGGGTCACGTCCCAGCGCATTTTCAACTTCGTGAACGGCCTGAGTCACTTCACGAACTTTGCGGGTCACAGAGCGAGGTGTCCAGTCTGTACCTCTTACTTCATCTAAAATGGCACCACGGATTCTGATACTCGCATAGGTTTCAAAGCTTGCCCCCTGACTGGGGTCATAGTTTTTTGCCGCTTCCAGTAAACCGATCATGCCCGACTGAATCAGATCATCAATCTGAATATTACTGGGCAGGCGATTACCGATATGATGGGCAATACGTTTCACCAGAACCACGTGTTCTGTGACCAGTTTGTCCCGTTCATCGTGCTGAATTTGGTTATACATGACACAACCTGATGACATTAAGTTAATCTGCTCCGGCCATCGAGCTGTATTTAATTAACCGCTCGACAAAAAATTCAAGCTGTCCAGTTGCCTGATCCGGTTTTGGCCATCTGTTAATTTTCCCGGCAAGCTCTCTGAAAGAACGCGATGCCGGACTGGACGGAAACATTTTAAACACGGCTTTTTGTTGTCTCACGGCTTTTTTAAGGCTTTCATCTGTCGGAATGTAACCCGCCAGATTAAGGTTCACATCAAGGTAGAGACCGGACACATGGCTCAGCTTTGCAAATAAATGCCGTGCCTCCTGTTCATTCTGCACCATATTTGCCAGCACCTGAAAACGCTGTATGCCATGATCAAGGTTAAGCACTTTAATTAAGGCATAAGCATCGGTCAGCGAAGCCGGCTCATCACACACCACAACCAGTACTTCATGCGCGGCCTTACAGAAACTGACAACGCTGTCACTGATACCGGCTGAGCTATCTATCACCAGTACATCCAGATCCATATTCAGTTCACTGAAAGAACGGATCATGCCGGCGTGTTGTTGCGAGGTCAGCTCTGCCATCATCTGTGTGCCGGATGCGGCTGGCACTATTTTTAAATTATCAGGGCCGGTGATAATGATGTCTTCGAGACGTTTCTCACCCTTAATCACATGCGACAGATTAAACGGGCTTTTTAAGCCCAGCATTAAGTCAACGTTTGCCAGGCCCAGATCCGCATCCATTAACAGTACTTTATTACCTGCATCAATTAAGGCCAGCGATAAATTAACCGATACATTTGTTTTGCCTACCCCACCTTTGCCACTGGCAACAGCAAT
Source organism: Gammaproteobacteria bacterium (assembly GCA_029882215.1). Classification (GTDB taxonomy): domain Bacteria; phylum Pseudomonadota; class Gammaproteobacteria; order SZUA-229; family SZUA-229; genus JAUVDT01. Next base: position 58,565 of record JAOULC010000017.1, read on the forward strand.
TACTCTTACGGGTTTTGGGTTATTCATACGTCTTAGGCCTGCAGCTTGATCCATAAATTGTTTATCAATGAGCATGAATCATGCCTTCGTTAAAGGCCATCGCGAGATCATTTTCATCAATCGGTTCCGCCCTGGCTTTTAATAAATCCAATGCTTTTGCCACCAGCTCGCGGGCAAAAGCGCTTTGTAAGTCTTCCGGTACGGCCTGTCCCTCACTGATATAAGTGATCGGTAACTGATGGCGAATCAGCATGCTAATGGCACCACCCAGACTCGCCGTCTCGTCCAGTTTAGTGAAAATGCAGCCACTGATATCGGTCTGTTTGAAGGCCCGGATAATTTCATCCAGCGCACTGGTCTGCGCATTAGCCGCCAGCACCATATAAGAGCGGACGCCTTCGGCACCCTGTTTCAGGGTATTAAACTGTTCACAGATCCGCATATCCTTCTGACTCATGCCTGCAGTATCAATCATTACCAGTTCTTTATCGTAAAGATTTTGTAAAACTTCATGTAACTCATTAGAATCTTTAGCATTATGTACCGGCACTCTGAGTATTCTTGCGTAATTAAAGAGCTGTTCCTGAGCGCCAATTCGGTAATTATCCAGCGTCACCAGTGCGATTGTGTCCTGTCCGTGCGCCATCACATAACGAGCCGCCAGTTTTGCAATCGTGGTGGTTTTACCAACCCCGGTAGGGCCAACCAGAGCCACGATGCCTTTACGTTGCAAGATATCATCAGTGGCCACCGGAATTGACTGAATTAAGCCGTTGATGGCCTCTTTAGATGCCTGTTGTACATCCGTTTTATTTTTAACCTTATCAATCACTTGTTTAGAAATATCTACGCTTAAGCCTAGTTCAGAAAAGCGTTTTAGCAAGCCAATAGATACCGGGTTCTGCTTTTTTTGTTGTTCCCAGTTGAGCATGCTGACCTGGGTTTCCATCATTGAGCGCAGTGCGCGTAATTCTTTTTTCAGGCTCTCTGTTTCCTGCTGCTGATATTGTGTCTGCTGAACGCTGTTCTGGTTTGACGAGGCAACCGGCTCTTCATCAATAAATTTTGAATAATCGACTTTTTCTCTGAACGGCTTTCTGGCTTTTTCAGGCGCCGGCTCCAGCGTATATGATGAGGCTGTTCCAGTGCTATTTAACGACTCATCCAGTTTTTTTCTGTGATCAAATATGCCGCCAATTTTGCGCGTTTTTTGCGGTTTTTTTTCAGCCATTGAAGATGTCAGACCGCCAGACAACATCACTTTATCATCTTCAAAAGATGGCCTGACCGGCTCGTCTTTAATTTCGCCATAAGTCCGGTATGAACGTCTGGTCTTACTGGCCGGTTCTTCGGCATGCGCAGTATCGTCATAATCATTCGATGCCAGTATCTCTACTCCCTCTGCCACCATGCGGTTAGAGAGAATAACCGCTTCTGCACCCAGGCTTTCTCGTACCTGTTGCATAGCGGATCTCATATCTGATGCTATAAAACGTTTAACTTTCATCATCTTCTCTTTGATCAATACTTAAGGTTTAACCCTGTCAGTTCCCTTTTTGCCGCTTCACAAACACACTGCACAGTCTTAATTAGTCTCCAGTGCATCCGTTGCACCGCCCACTGTTGCCACCACTTTGATCTGTTTGTTATCAGGAATTTCGTTATATGCCATTACATGTAAACCACGGATACTGTGTCTCACCAGTTTTGACAGATATGCCCTGATCGGTGGAGCCACAACTAAAATAGAGGCTTCGCCTTTAATTTCCTGCTGTTGGGTTGCCTGCTCCAGTGATTTAAACAATTTGTCAGCCATGTTCGGTTCGATTCCCAGCGCGCCATTTGATGCGCTCTGTACTGACTCAAGCAATAACTGTTCCAATGATGGATCTAAGGTGATGACCGGCATCTCAGGGGCCACACCAATGATGTTTTGAATGATTGAGCGGCCTAAAGCCACCCGCACATAAGCTGTTAAGACGTCAGGATCCTGACTTCTGGCACCGTTATCCGCCAAAGTCTCGGCAATCGATCGCATATCACGAATCGGCACCGATTCTTTTAACAGGCTTTGCAACACTTTAACGATGGTGCCAAGGCTCAGTGTTTTAGGTACCAGGTCTTCTACCAGTTTTGGCGAGCTTTGCTCGAGTTTATCCAGCATCTGCTGCACTTCTTCGTAGCCAATCAAATCATACGAGTGTTCTTGTAATAACTGGCTTAAATGCGTGGCCACCACCGTCGCCGCATCGACCACGGTATAGCCCAGTGTCTGGGCATGATCGCGCTGATTGCTGTCAATCCACACCGCTTCCAGACCAAAAGCCGGATCAGTGCCTTTAATACCCTGCAACTCGCCATAAACCGTGCCCGGATTAATCGCCATTTCACGATCAGGATAAATTTCAGACTCCCCCAGCGGCACGCCAAGTAAAGTAATGCGATAAGCATTCGGATTCAGATCAAGATTATCTCTGATATGAACGGCCTGAATCAGAAAACCAAATTCCTGCGACAGTTTTTTACGCACACCCTTAATACGATTCAGTAACATGCCGTCCTGATTGCGGTCTACTAACGGAATCAGGCCGTAACCAACTTCCAGACCAATCAAATCAACCTGTTTAACATCGTCCCAGCTCAGCTCTTTATTTTCTTCTGCACTCTGCGGAGCCGCTTGTGTATTGGCTGCCTGTGCCGGCAGCACATCGCCAGTCAGGGTTTCATCAACAGCGACCCGATGATCAAAATAATAAGCTGAAAGCGCCATCACCAAAGCCAGAAACAAAAAGGCCATATTTGGCATTCCCGGAATGATACCCAGCAAACCCATAATGGCCGCGGTAACCCACAAAGGTTTGGTATTTTCAAACAACTGGCTGAAAACCTGCTGACCAAGATCACGCGCTTTTGAATTACGCGTAATGATAATGGCCGTGGCCGACGACAATAGTAAGGAAGGTATTTGTGCCACCAGACCATCGCCTATGGTTAATAAGGTATAAAACTGGACTGCATCGGCGGCAGCCAGATCATGCTGCACAATACCGATCGCCAGACCGCCGATCACATTGATAAATAAAATCAGAATACCGGCAATGGCATCACCCTTTACAAATTTACTGGCACCGTCCATCGAGCCGTAAAAATCAGCTTCGGCAGAAACATCTTCACGACGCGCTCTTGCGGTCTCCTGATCAATTAAACCGGCATTTAAATCGGCATCAATCGCCATCTGTTTACCCGGCATTGCATCGAGTGTAAAGCGTGCGCTGACTTCTGACACACGACCCGCGCCTTTGGTCACCACGACAAAATTGATAATCACCAGAATGGCAAAAACAACCAGACCCACCGCATAATTTCCGCCAATAACAAACTCACCGAAGGCTTCGATCACATTACCGGCAGCACCGGTACCGGTGTGGCCTTCTAATAACACCACCCGCGTTGAGGCCACATTGACTGATAAACGCATCAGCGTGGTGATTAATAAAACCGTCGGGAAAACCACAAAATCTAATGGCCGCGCCGCATAAATACAAACCAGTAACACCACCAGTGAGATGCCGATATTAAGGGTGAAAAACATATCCAGCGCGATAGTAGGCATAGGCAAAACCATCATCGCTAACATGGCGACTAATAAAAGTGGCGCGGCAACACCACCTCTTCTGGTTTGCGGGGAATTATTTAATACGGCTTCCATCATTTACTCCGGTTCAGTGAGGTCGACCATTCGATGGGTCAAAATATTCATCGGTGAATTGTTTGTATTCATCCGGCAAGGTTGTTTTCGGGAAATCAGGTTTTTCGGTACCGTTTTTATTGGCCGTTTTCAGATGGAAAACATAGGCCAGTATTTGTGCCACAGCCAGATACAGGGCTTCAGGAATTTCATCACCAATCTCAGCATTATAAAAAATGGCACGCGCCAGCGGCGGTGCTTCGACTAATGTCACATCATTATGTATGGCCACTTTACGAATGCTGGCAGCGACAATATCAGCACCTTTAGCCACCACTAACGGTGCTTTACCCTGTGTCTGGTCATACTTTAATGCCACCGCGAAATGCTCAGGATTGGTGATAACCACATCGGCATCCGGTACGTCTTCTAACATTCGCCTTTCAGACATTTCACGCTGCAGCTGGCGTATCCGGCCCTTCACTTCCGGCCGCCCTTCCGAGTCTTTCATCTCATCTTTGACTTCCTGCAACGTCATTCTCATCTGCCGCATGTGATCCCAGATTTGAAACGGTACATCAATCGCCGCGATAATCATTAATGCCACACTGAGCATTAAAAAGCCCCAGCCAAATAATTCACCGGCATGTGCCAGCGCTGTTTCAATCGACTGATCGCCCAGTTTTAAAAAGCTGCCAGCCTGCGACCACAAAACGATCACGGCGACTGCTGCCACCAGCACAAACTTGGCCATGGTCTTCACCAGCTCAACCAGACTCTTCATCGAGAACATTTTTTTAACACCACTGATCGGGTTCAGCTTGCTGAACTTTGGTGTCAGCGACTCCCAGCTAAATGCCCAGCCGCCAATTAAAATGGGCGACAACAGCGATGCTAAAAACATCAGCACCAAGAATGGCAAAATAATAACAATCGCCTCGAATATATTGTCCAGCAACAAATCGGCCATTTGTATCGGATCAAAAATTTGCTCTCTGGACAGCGATAAACCGTTAGTCAGCAGACGCGCTAACTCATCGGTTAAAGTTCGTCCCATGATTAACAAACCCGCGGCCGCTAAAGCCACAATCGTCATGGTATTAAAATCACGCGAACGGGCAATCTGACCCTTTTTGATCGAGTCCGCTTTACGTTTGGGGGTAGGGTCTTCGGTGCGTTCCTGACCGCTCTCTTGTGCCATCAGATTCTCCCTGCCGCAATCGCCGCATAAGCCGAATCAAAAGCATGCATAATTTGATTGGAAAACTGCGGCAGTACGCTGGGTAATGTCAGCATCAGCAACACAAAACCCAGTAACAACATCAGCGGAAAACCCACCGCAAAAATATTTAATTGCGGTGCGGCACGGGTGACAACCCCCATCGCAATATTCGACATTAATAAGGCCGTCACAGCAGGCAGTGCAACCAGTACCGCACCAATGAACATCTGACTACCCCAGCTAACCACCAGCCAAAGCCCCTCACGACTCATACCGGTTTGTGACACCGGCAAAATTTCAAAGCTCTGTATAATCATCTGCAAAAGTAACAAATGGCCGTTCATTGAAAGAAACAACAAGGTGGCGACAATGATAAAATACTGCGCCACAACCGGTACCTGCACTCCGTTTTGCGGATCCATCATGCGCGCAAAACCCAGGCCCATCGTCATCGCGATCGCCTCCCCTGCAATAACCAGCAGCTGAAACGCCATCTGTAAAAAGAACCCCATGGCGGCACCAATAATCACCTGCTGACCGAGTATGATAAAACCCTCAAATGACACAGGATCAACACCCGTCACCGGATCAATAACAGGATAAAGTACAGCCGTTATCAGCACTGCCAACACCACACGAATACGTACCGGAAAAGAGGATGCTGCATAAATAGGCGCGACCATCAACATCGCGCTGATACGCACAAACGGCCAGTAAGCACTGGCGATCATTTCATTGAGTTGTGATAACTGAATAACCACAGGCACGTCAACCGATCAGTGTCGGAATATTGGTGATTAAACGCGTCGTAAAATCGACGATATTTCTCAGCATCCACGGCCCGAAAATAAACAATGCAATCACCAGTACACCCAGCTTAGGAATAAAACTCAGTGTCATTTCATTAATCTGCGTTGCCGCCTGAAACATACCGACAACAAGGCCAATAGTCAGTGCAGACAGCAACATAGGGGCCGCGAGCAGGATAGTCATCCACAGGGTCTGGCTGGCTAACATCATTACGGTATCCTGATTCATGCACGTTCCTCAACGACAGTTTTTTGACAAAATAGAGTTCTTAACACGGTAAATGCATTTACCGTGCCTATTTAGATTTTATTGAGGGGTTTGTTGGAAAGATTATTTATAATTTATACATTATGACAAACACGTAGATTGGTTTGTGGTATGAAGCCCAACAGCAATTTAAAGAATATTACCAAAGTCAAAGGCATCGGAGATTAACCGACAGAAACTCACTTTTCTGACTACCGCTACAGAAAAATAATAAAAAGATAATTTTGTCAGGAAGCACTTTCAATAGCTTTAGCTGGCCCGAAGGGTGGAGGCCAGGACATCCGCCCCCCCCGTAAATATTACTCCCACCTCGGCCGGCTTAAATGGGGTGGGTAAGTCAAAACCCAACAAGAGATTAAATCTTTAAACTGACGACTACGTCCTACCTACTCATTTAACCTTAATACTTAA
>JAOULC010000058.1 GCA_029882215.1 Gammaproteobacteria bacterium
CCTCGCCTGCCGGTAGTAGTCATACTCTTTTTGCTTTCTGTTTTCTGCCCGGGCCTTTTGCGAGACGGTGCCTTTTTTGCCTGAACTTTCTGCCCCTGATGCTTATGTTCATGGGGTTTGTGGCCATGAGCATTTTCAGCTGAACGCTGACCATCCCGGTGATCAGGCTTTGGTTTTTTAGGCTTTTTAGGTTTTTTAGGCTTCAGCGGTTTGCCATCCCGTCCAGATAATGGCAATGCGTGCAGCGGTTCAAAACCATCCACCAGCTTACGTTTCAGTAATTTTTGGGTTAGTGTTTCAATATCAACAAGATAGTCACATTCATCTGCACTGACCAGCGATATAGCCTGGCCACTCTGCCCAGCCCTGCCGGTACGGCCAATCCGGTGTACATAGTCTTCGGCAACATTTGGTAAATCAAAATTCACCACATTGGGCAACTTATCAATATCAATACCACGAGCGGCAATGTCGGTTGCCACCAGCACCTGCACCACACCGTCTTTAAAATCAGCCAGAGCACGGGTTCTTGCCCCCTGACTTTTATTGCCATGAATGGCAGCGGCCGTCATGCCATTTTCTTCGAGATAGTGCGTCAGCTTATTAGCACCGTGTTTGGTTCTGCTAAAAACAAGTATCTGCTGCCAGTTATTGGCTTTGATCAGATGTGCCAATAGAGCCGGTTTTTTCTTTTTGTCCACCGGACAAATCCACTGATCGACACTCGGAGCGGCAGCATTGCGCGGTGTGACCGAGATTTCTACCGGACTATTGACCAGCCCCTTAGCCAGATTGCGAATTTCTGGCGAAAAAGTGGCCGAGAACAGTAAATTTTGCCGCTGTTTTGGTAAGGTCGCGATGATTTTTTTAATATCAGTAATAAAGCCCATATCCAGCATACGGTCGGCTTCATCCAGCACCAGCATTTCCAGCTGTGTAAATTTTACGGCCCGTTGATTATAAAGATCCAGCAGCCGTCCCGGTGTTGCTATCAGCACGTCAACACCCTTACGCAACTTCATCATTTGCGGATTGATTTTTACCCCGCCAAAGACCACAGCCGATCTTAACGACAGGTTTTTACCATAACTTTCAACACTGGCCGCAACCTGTGCAGCCAGTTCCCGGGTAGGCGTTAATATAAGAACACGTGCCTGATTTGGCTCCGCACGCGCACCTCGGGACAATAACTCCAGAATGGGTAAGGTAAAGCCCGCCGTTTTACCGGTGCCGGTCTGTGCCGCAGCCATGACATCTTTGCCCGCAAGAATTGCAGGGATGGCCTGTAACTGAATAGCTGATGGTTTGTCATAGCCCTGATCGGCTACCGCATCGAGAAGAGGGGCCGATAAACCCAGTGAGGCAAAACTCATAAAATCGTCTCTTAATTAACACTGATAACCGAGAAATAAATTACTGTAGATTATCTGATCATGCAGGCCGTAAAGCTTACAGGAATTCACCGCTGAGAGCCATAATCTGTCGGCCAACTGGCTGTGTTGAATATATGTCACACTGCTGCTAATTCAGGTTAATGATTCTGTAAATAGCTGGTAAAAAGTGCAATCTGCGAGCAAAAAAAACCCGCTGGTATAGCGGGCTTTTTGACACTGAACAGGCTGATCGTTAAACCTGAATATTCGATGCCTGTGGGCCTTTAGGGCCGTTTTCTACATCGTAGGTTACCTTCTGACCTTCAGCCAGAGTACGAAAACCATCGCTTGCAATTGCTGAAAAATGGGCAAAGACATCCTTGCTTCCATCATCGGGGGTAATAAATCCAAAGCCTTTTGCTTCGTTAAACCATTTAACGGTTCCTGTTGCCATGATGTACCTCATTAGTATCAAAAGTTAAAAACATGTTACAAACCTTGCAAGGTAATTAACAGGAGAAAAACTTCTGACAATAACCTGAATGTATGTAGCACCTAGCAGTGTAATGGTTATGCCCAGAATCACTACAGATAAGCACTATTATAAGACACCCAATACTAAATTCAAGAGGCACAGTTTAGACGGCTAATATCATGCTATTCTTGCACCAAATTCAAGCACATTATTAAAATTTATAGCCGAGGTTACTGTGTGAAAAAAATCGCGATCTTTGTTGATGTGCAAAACATTTACTACACCACCCGTCAGGCGTATGGACGGCAATTTAACTACCGTAAATTCTGGCAAATAGTCAGCCTTCAGGGTGATATTGTCAGCGCTACTGCCTATGCCACCCGGCGCACTGATGACAAACAAATAAAATTTCAGGATGCATTAAAGCACATCGGTTTTAATGTGAAACTCAAGCCCTATATCCAGCGCAGTGACGGCTCGGCTAAAGGTGACTGGGATGTGGGTATCACAATTGACGTTATAGAAGCTGCAAAAAATATTGATGTCGTTATTCTGTTATCGGGTGACGGTGATTTTGATCTGCTATTAACGAAAATCATCAAAGATGATAATGTCAGTGCCGAAGTTTATGGCGTAGCTTCACTGACAGCGAACTCACTGATAGAGGCGGCCAGCATTTACCATCGTATAGATGAGGATTTACTCCTGTAATCGACGCATTCATAGTCAACTTGCCGCTATATATAAACCGGATAATTAAGCTAGTTGCCACGATGTAATTAATAATTATCACCCCACCGCACTCTAATTATCTAATCTTTAACACTGGTATACTCTCTAAAAACTGTTAAATGTCAGTGCAGTTATTTAATAAGGCCAGTATTTATTTTGAAAATCATCACTAACGGGTGACTTCATGTTATAAATATCAGCTTAAGCATTAACGTAATAACCGATATGGACATTCAGCACATATAATAATGCAGGAGCTCAAACCAATGTACCGATACTTGTTACCTCTTTTCATTTTGTTGTACCTGCTGCCGGCAGTCAGCGCAGACACGGCACAGGGAAAAACTCATGGCGATACATCTTTTACTATACCGGACTGGTTTAAGCATAGCTTTCTTGAAATAACGGATGATGTGAGAGAAGCTAAAGACAGCAATAAGCACGTTATGCTGTTTATGCATATAGAACGCTGCCCCTACTGCAGCAGAATGCTAAATGAAAATTTTCGCGAGGGAAACAACAAAACATTTATCCAGAATAACTTTGACGTTATTGATATTAATATCAGGGGTGACCGTGAAATACAGTGGGATGAAAAAACGCAGTACAATGAAAAGTCTCTGGCCAGAGAACTGAACGTACACTTCACCCCGACCATTGTTTTCCTCAACACAGCAGGACAAAAAGTTTATCAGGTGAATGGCTACCGCAACCCTGAAGACTTCAAGCACGTGTTAAATTATGTCAGTCAGAAACAATATACGACACTGAAACTCACTGATTATATTATTAACCAGAAAACTTCCGTTTACCATTTCAGATCCCATCCATTATTTACACAAACGACAGATTTTTCAAAATACAAAGGACCTCTGGCCGTCATTTATGAAGACAAAAGCTGTGCCGGTTGTGACGAGTTTCACAGCAAAGTACTGACCCACAAAACGGTACTGGCAGAACTTGAAAAATTCACAGTCGTCAGACTTGATACTCACTCCGATCAACCTATTACAGATACCAGTGGTAACAAAACCAGTGCCAGAGACTGGGCAAAAAAATTAAAGCTGGACTACCGCCCTGGCATTGTTTTATTTGATAAGGGAGTGGAAGTCAGCCGGGCGGATGGTCATCTCTATCATTTCCATTTTAAAGAATTATTGCGATATGTTGCCGAAGGCTTTTATTTGCAGTACCCCAGCTATTTACAATATCTGGCACCCAGACAAAAGGAACTGCTTGAATCGGGTGTCGATATTGACTATAGCCTGTAACATCAGACTGGTAGTTGGTGTTCCAGCTGGCGTTAATGAATGATTAAATAACCCCGGCTTTGAGCACTGTGTAAAAAATGCTATTTCTATTTTTCAAGCAGCCGAATACCGTCATCTTCAATAGTAATGAGTTTATTTTTATACAGGCCGCCTATGGTTTTTTTAAAGGCTTTTTTACTCATACCGAACAGGTCAGAAATCATCGCCGGGTCGGTCTTATCATGGACTGCTGCAAAGCCACCCTGCTTGTTTAAGTAGTTAAGGATAATTTTGCTGTATTTATCACGGGTTTCCTGACCGCCCTGCAGCGTTAAATCAATTCGTCTGTCTGGCCGGACATATTTGATAAAGCCTTTTTTAGTCTGGCCAAAACTTAAACGCTGATGGACTTCATTTTTATATAAGACACCCCAATGGCTATGATTGATAATCGCTTTATAACCAAGGTCGGTACTGTTTGCGATAATTAAATCCACTGCCTGCTGCGGCTTGAAATCATGCGGCCTTTCGTCATCAAGAAACTTATCAATTTTAGATGATGCTGTAATCCGGCCATCAATATCATCAAGGTACAAGTACACCAGATATGAATGACCTGTCTGCATCGGCCGGTGCTGTTCTGCAAACGGTACCAGCACGTCTTTATCCAGCCCCCAGTCCAGAAAGGCACCGACTTGTGTACTGTCTTTTACTTTTAAATATGCAAATTCACCCACCATTGCTTTAGGCTTCTGAGTTGTTGCTATAGGCCGGTCTTCAGAGTCAAGGTACAAAAACACATCGAGGCTATCGCCCACCGAAAGCTGATCCGGTGCGTGCTTAACAGGTAATAACACCTCACCTAATTCCCTGGCATCGAGGTAAAAACCAAAATCTACCGCCTTTACTACTTCTAACTTATAATTATTACCAATTTTGATCATTTTATCTTCTCAACAACACTACCTGCTACAGTCTCATATTATACCTTCCAATGAAGGCTTTATCAGGTACCTGATAAGCTTTTCTTTTAAATGGCCGGAGGTATCGCCTAAGATATTTCCGGGGATGCCGATTCAACGCATACCATGTCACGCCCCTGTGTTTTGGCACGATAAAGACTGCTATCTGCGATTTCTATAAGATCATCTAAAGACATTGCTGTTACCTCTGTATACGCAACCCCCATACTCACTGTCAGCCGGTCATGCTTTTCAATACCTGTCAGTGTCGCCTGTGATACTTTAACCCGCAAACGATTTGCAATTGACTCAGCTTCACTCAGATCTGTATCAGGCAGGAATAAAATAAACTCCTCGCCACCCCATCTGGCCAGCACATCACCGGACCGGGCATCATGACGTAAGATGCCTGCAATCTGCATCAGCACTTTATCACCGGTGGAGTGACCATAGCGGTCATTAATTCGTTTAAATTTATCCACATCAAGTAAAACCACCGACACAGGATAATGCTTTCTCTTTGCAACACTCCACATTGGCTGCGTATATTCATAAAAGGCCCGGCGATTATTAACGCCTGTTAAGGGGTCAATTCTGGCCTGCTTTTCTGCTGTCACTCGCGCTTCCTGGTTCACTCTTAGCTGATGTGCCAGTGCAAAAGCCAGTAAAGCCGCGTCGATTACCATACCAATATCAACTGCACGATAAGCCAGTGTGCTATATGGCGTAATACCCCAGACGGTCATCGCCGTAATGCTCGAGCCAATCACATGCGATACCGAGGCAATCAGAAAATATTTTGCTGACTGATTCCCCGCATAAAATGATATCGCACCGAGCGATACCATCGTCATGGAAAACAGAAAAACAAAGGTGAATGAGAGAGTCAGTGCAATAACTTGCTGGCCTAGCAGCACCGCCAACAGCTCACACACAACGTAGATACTACAGACAAAGATAACTGTATTATATACACGCGGACTTGAGTATTTAGTTTTTAAAAAGCGAGTGGCAAATAACAAACCAGACAGCAGAAACATCATCATCAACAACGGATTAGACCACTGCTGCCAGACGGGTGATTGTGGCCAGAACCATTGATAGCCATAGCCAGAATACGACATATTACACAGCAGGAAACTGAAAAGATAAACCGAATAATAGAGATAATATCTGGACTTCAGACTGAAAAATAACATCAGGTTATAAGCCATCAGAGTGACTATCGCACCGTACACAAAGCCATAACTGTGATCAACCACACTATGCCGGGATGCAAACTGTCCAGGACTGTTCAGGTATACCGGCAGTACCATAGGATCCGGGGTTTCTGCGCGGATGTAAACGTCAGTAGTTCCCGCTTCAAAAGCATATTCATAGACAAAAAATATGTTTTTAATTTTTCGTTCACTATAGGCAAGCTCATCACCGCCCAGCTGTTGTTTTACCAGCTGACCTTCACGCACAAAATAAACAGTCAGTTTATCCATCCAGGAAGTTTCGACAGAAAGGCGATTAATAACAGCAGCCGCTGCAGGGTTGTTGACCTCAAAGCGTAGCCAGACCGGCGCAGAACCGATACCAAAATTTAGTGATGCTTTATTAGAACTGATGAATTTATTTTGCTGGAATAACTGTATTGCCGCAGCAAGCGTTAATACCTGAGTATCTTCCAGATAGTACTGAATGTATGTACCGATAGGCGCGGTATTTTCCTGCAAAACATCAATCGCAGCAGATTTGGCCTGTAAACTCCAGATGAGGGACGAACAAACAAAAATTAGCCTTAAAGCATCTCGCATATACTACTTACTTTTATTATATTAAGTTTATTTAGCTGATACTTATAGATAGCACAATTTCAGAATATTGCTCTCTATCAGCTCTTACTGCCAAACTGAGCCGTTAACTCCTCAACGATATCCTGAATCACCCGAAGAAAGGTATCCACCCCCGGCTGATCATTGTTTCTGCGGCTCTCATTTACTGCAGAAAGCGCAATGTTCAGGGCTGCGTGGAAATTTCCTCTGTCGACAAAAGATTTAACCCTGGCTTTCTCTGAATCAATATTCATATTACCCCCGGTTACTCTGTGTGCGAGCAGGTTCTGATATTTCTGCCCGTTACTTCGCTATTGCCTTAGATAGCATCAATATTAAACCTCTTAACGCGTTACTCATTCTCGTGATAGACCTGAAGCGTAAAGCCCGCTGTGTCATCAACCCTGACGGAAAAATTAATAGGCCGACAACAGACCTGACAGTCCTCTATATATTGCTGATCGGCTACTGAACAATCAATCAGTACATCGATTGATTCGCCGCAATAAGGGCACTGTATAACGGCTTCTTCCTGTGACCTCATAGCACTCCTGATAAACGAAGCTGACGACTGTTTTATTTTTCATCAGCCTCTGCGGTTTTATTTTCCTGCTTTTTTTTAGCAGGTGGATTATCAAAATAACGCATGGCTGTCGCTGAACCGACAACAAACAAAATGGCTAAAATAAAAATGATCAGAAAAATTTTCAAACCTTACTCCGCAGCATACATGCTAGCTGTGCTCACAAACTGTTAAATAGTTAAATGTTTGTAAATTAATCGTGTCTAAATGTTATTCAATAGAATAAGCCATTAAATACACTATAACTCAAATAACACTGTCATCCGGAGAAGTTGAGATGCTAGATTATATATATCGCATTGTGACTGGCTTTGAACGGCAACATGGAATACGCCCTAACTTGTTATACATCAACCGGCAGCATCTTCAGCATTTAAAGTTATCTTTCGATGAAAGCCTGAGCATGCATCAGATCATGAATCTGTTATCAATGGAGCTCATCATTGACCCGGCCAGCGTGCATCCGCATGTTTGCTGGCACAAGCCGGTCGCCGTAAAGCATCGTAGAAGCTTGCCTGATGAACTTTCAGGGCAGCTTGTTAGCAGCCACTCATGCACTTGGCCTGACTATTAAACTCCATGGTCCGGCCACTTAAGGGCAAATGTACGGGTACTTTCGTCGCCCGTATAAAGCTATCCGTTCTGCTATCGGCAATCAGCTTGCTGCCCTTAGTGGCCGCCTCATTAGCATGGGATGGAATCACCGCATTCGGTTTAATTAATTCGTTCACCACGTAAGCCGCTTCTGTCGGACCGGTGGTATAGGTATCACCGATATTCATCACCACTAACTTTGCCGCGTAATGCTGGCGTACCACCAGATCCTGCTCAGCCGTAATACCGGTATCACCGGAAAGATAGACCACCAAACCATTCGAAAAGGTCAGAACATAGCCTGTTGGCGGACCGGCATAAGCCGTCAGCCCGGCAGTATGTAACAGTTCCCCCAGCTGACCACCCACCATGCCACCGTCGATACCGTTTGAATGTACCGCAGGCACTGTTGTCATGCTAACGCCGCCTATCTGTAGTGAAGCGCCAAAGCGTACTAATTGTGAAGCTTTCGGATCCCCTCCCAGTGCTTTCAGCTTGCCGGCAAAAAACTTGGGCATTTCACTGCCGGTAACTATTTTGGCCTTTTTAGCCATGGCAATATTAACGCTGTTGGTATTGGGTAAGTCGCTCTGACTGGGCTGTGGCTTAGCACAAGTCCCTTCATTGGGCTGTTTGATATGAGCACTGCCAACATGGTCACCGTGCATATGACTCACCAGCAGCACGTCGATTTTACCAAGCCGGGGATCGTCCGCGCCGGCAACGGTCAGGCCGGCATCATAAAGGATGCGGGTGCCGTTCGGGTCTTCCAGAATCAGCGCACGGTCACGGCTGCAAAATTCACCATCATGACTACCCAGTGGAGTGATCTTTACATTCGCAGCAAAAGCCGGTGATGCCAGCACAAGTAAAAGGCTGACGGTTAGCCCGGGGAAATTTAGTGGAAGTCTTATTCTCATTCTAATCACCTCTGTTGACGGGCTTACAGCTTTTGCGGACAAGTTAGGTTCAGCTCCAAAGCCTGCTGGCAGGTTAGCTCAGGTCTGGCATACTGTATGCTTCAGAGCCTGAGTCGCTTTAGTTTTTGATGACTGCATTATAGTAGACGTTCTGTACATCATCATTATCATTGAGCATATCCAGAAACTTTTCAAACATTTCGACATCATCACCACTCACTTCACATTCAGTTTGTGGAATGAAAGTGATCGTATCCGCTTCAAACTCGATATCACCCAGTAAGTCAGTCAGCGCAGTGCGGGTACTGTTGTACTCTGTATGCGGTGCAAATACGGTGATGATGCCGTCTTCTGACTCGACATCGGTAATATCAACATCGGCTTCTAACATCGCTTCTAAAATCTGATCCTCATCCTCGCCCTTGAATGCGAACACGGCGCTATGGTCGAACATATGGGCAACGGAGCCCTGTGCGCCAATTTTAGCTTTTGTTTTGGTAAAGCAAACACGCACATCATTGAAGGTGCGGGTATTATTATCGGTCAGGCAATCCACGATGACATTACAGCCACCCGGGCCAAACCCCTCGTAGCGCGCCAGTACAAAATCCTCACCGGCACCACCTTCTGCCTTAGTGATTGCTTTCTCAATGACGTGAGCCGGCACCTGATCTTTTTTTGCATTATCAATCATACGGCGTAATGCCAGATTGCCATTCGGGTCAGTACCGCCATTTTTGGCACAAACGTATATTTCTCGTCCGTATTTTGAATAAACTTTAGCTTTAGCGTCAGACGTTTTAGCCATTGATTCTTTACGATTTTGGTAAGCTCTGCCCATGAAATGCACTCTAAATTATGTGAATTGATGTAATAATCTGATGATTTTACTAAAAATAGGCCGGATGCGTCCAAGTAAATTCTGCCAGATAACAGTGTATCTGGCTTATATTGCTCAAGTATTTCGATTTTTTGCCTGACATTTCCACGCGCCCCAAGGCAGCACAACAGCCTATTAAACCTCAGAGACAAGCCCGGACTGATGTGCACATCCCAAATTTTATAAGTTTTTGGTCCATCTGCTTAAACCTTTGCAGTCTTATCCTCTGCCAACGAGCACTTTAACGCCAGTAGCCAGGCCTTATCACAGGCAAATGTCATACCGGTATCAGCCAGCATTTCACCGATGCCAGCGACCACTTTATCCAGCCATTCCTTACACTCGCTATCATCGAAGTAGCTGACTTTAATGTCATAACGGTATTCTTAAATACCGCCAGATATTGATTTTTTTCAGCTTAGATTCAGTTTCAGTTGCTACAGTGCTGAAAAATCAGCAATGAAGCGGAGTTTAGTCATGCAAAATAATACATCACTCATCAAGGTCTGGGACCCATTAGTCAGAATTTTTCACTGGTCACTGGTGCTGTCATTTTTTCTGGCCTATGTCACGGAAGAAGATTTTATCAGTATCCATACATTTGCAGGTTATGCCGTACTGGTTTTGCTATTGATCCGCATCGTCTGGGGTTTCATTGGAACGCGACATGCGCGTTTTACCGACTTTGTTTACTCAGCACAAAACATAAAACAATTCCTTAAAGATACCGTAAAACTGAAAGCTAAGCGTTATATCGGCCATAACCCGGCCGGTGGTGCAATGATATTAATGATGATTATCAGCTTACTGGCGGCTAGCGTATCAGGTGTGGCTTTGTATGGCGCTGAAGACCAGGCTGGTCCATTAGCATCATGGTTTAGTCAGGGTCACAGCTTTTGGGGAGATGTTCTGGAAGAAGTCCACGAGTTTTTTGCCAACTTCAGTCTGTTACTGGTCTTTATCCACGTTGCCGGCGTCATTATTGAAAGCATGATCCATAAAGAGAACCTTGCTAAATCAATGATTAATGGCATGAAACGTTCTGACAATCACAACCAATAACGCAGGCTAGTAACATGAAATTAATCAATGCAACAATTTGGCTGCTGGCCATATCTGCGACACCGGCTTTGGCGGCCACAAATGCGGCAGATCAGCTGATTAGCAGTTATCCGGCAGATACGCCGGCCGCTGATGCCGGCAAAGGTCAGGCGCTGTGGAATCAGAAATTTCCAGGCAAAGCACCATTCGGCGAACGCAGCTGTCAGATGTGCCATAACAGCAACCTTAAACAGCCCGGTGAACATATCCGCACCAGAAAACTCATTAAGCCACTTGCACCATCGGTTAACCCGCAGAGCCTCAGTGATATTAAAAAAATCAGCAAGTGGTTGAAGCGAAACTGTAAATGGACCATTGGACGAGAGTGCAGCGCTGAAGAAAAAACGCATTTACTCAGCTTCATCAAACAGCAATAACCGAAGGAGATAACGACATGAATAAATCACTCATTATGACAGCCGCCACTGTGCTTGCGACAGTATTAATCATACCGGTTGTGTTCAGCGATGATGACCGTCATGCAGCAAGGCAACACTCTTTGGGCGTTGCACCGGTAGTATTAGATGCCTATAAGAATGAATGCAGCAGTTGTCATATGGCCTACCCTCCGGGTTTATTACCCGCCAGTTCCTGGCAAAAAATCATGACGGGCCTGGACGCGCATTTTTCTGACAACGCTGAATTAGACAGCGAGAGTTATAAAATCATATCGGATTTTCTGCTCAGCAACAGTGCCGATAACTCTGACTACAGGCGCTCACGAAAAATCATGCGCTCATTAAACACCGGCGACGCACCGCTGCGAATCAGTGAGTTGCCTTATATCAAAAGAGAGCACCATGAATTGCCTGATAAAATGATAAAATTCAACCCAAAAGTAAACAGCTTAGCCAACTGTATTGCCTGCCATACCGATGCCGAAAAAGGCTTATTCAATGAACATCAGGTCAATATTCCAGGATATGGCCGCTGGGATGATTAACTCTTAGCGTCTATACTTAAACAAAACTGTCAGCCTGAACGCTTATGATCAAAAACATTATTATTCTTTTATTCATCACAGCCAGCGGTATCACCACTGCCAGTGATGACCATGACGAAGCAAAGCGGCTGCTCGATAGCGGTGATATCCTGCCACTGGAAACCATTCTGATACAGATTCGCAGCAGCCATCCCGGTAAAATACTGGAAGTTGAATTTGAAACAGAACACTCTCAAAAAATTTACGAGATTGAATTACTGTCAGCCGATGGCAAAGTGAACGAACTAAAGATAGATGCCACTAACGGCAATATCATTTCAACGGAAAAAGAGCACTGAGATTGCGACTATTACTGGTTGAAGACGATCAAATACTGGTTCAGGGCCTGAAGAAATCACTTAAACAGGCTGGCTACGCAGTCGATGTTGCTGAAAATGGCGTCGATGCAGAATACCTCGGCAATGAAAACATATACGACATTGCAATACTTGATCTCGGCCTGCCTCAGCGCAGTGGGCTGGAAGTATTAACGAACTGGCGACAAATTCAGAATAACTTACCGGTAATTGTGCTGACCGCAAGAGATACCTGGCAGGAACGGGTCGATGGATTTAAAGCCGGCGCCGATGATTACATTGGCAAACCATTTCATGATGAAGAATTATTAGCACGTATCAGCGCTCTGCTACACCGCAGTAAGCAAATACCCGCCGGCACTATCAACAGCGCCGGTTTGCAACTGGATGAACAGCAGCAGACGGTGACCACAGATGACGGCCAGTGCCACACATTAACCGGCACCGAATTTCGTTTACTGCGCTACTTTCTGTTACATGCCGGGCAGATACTTTCAAAATCGACCCTCACAGATCACCTGTACAATTTAGACTCAGACAAAGACAGCAATGTCATTGAAGCTTATATTAAGCGGCTGCGAAAAATCATCGGTAAAGAACATATCGTAACCCGCCGCGGTCAGGGTTATATTTTCAGAGATTCGCCGCCATGAAATCCATTCAGCGCAAACTTGCCAGTGGATTACTGATCAGCCTGATGACGGTATTCTTGCTGCTGTGGCTTATCGTCAGCCAGAATATTCAAAAACTGTCAGAAGATAATATGACGAGCCGGCTTAAACACGATATCGAGACACTGCTAACAGCGGTCTCTTTTGATCAGAATGACAATATTAAAATCGACGAAGAATATATTAATTCTGTTTATAAACGCCCTTTTTCGGGTCATTACTACCTGATTCAGTTTCGGCAAACAAATATCAGATCACGCTCTTTATGGGACCAAAGTCTGATAGCACCATCACAGCTTAACAGTGACTACCAGACCAGTTATCAGCCAGGGCCGGACAATCAGGCGCTTATTGTACTGAGCGCACAGTTTGAAAAGCAAAAACACATGATCACCATCAGTATTGCAGAAGACCTGACACCTGTAACACAGGCCATTGATTCGTTTGAAAACTATTTCACCATCATTTCAATCTCCATGCTGGCAGGCCTGCTACTTATTCAGGTCATCATACTAAAAAGAGGGCTGCAGCCTCTTAGAAAAATTCACAGCGAACTCAGTCAGCTTGAACAGGGTAAAATCACCAGCTTATCCGTCAGCGTACCTTATGAGCTGAAAGCCGTCGTTAAAGAAATTAACCAGCTTTCTCTGGCGCTCAACAAAAGATTACAGCGTTCACGCGATGCTCTCAGTGACTTATCTCATGCTATAAAAAAACCATTAACTGTTTTACAACAGCTGAGTGATCAGGAAACGACACTGAACAAAACATCAAAAGTTACATTAGACGGTCAGATTGACAGCATTCAGAAAATCACAGACAGGATATTGAAGCGTGCACGCGTGGCCGGAAAATCAAGAACCACTCAGAGTTACAGCATCAGTCAGGAGCTTGATCTGTTAATAAAAACAATCCGCATGATGTATCCGGATAAAGACCTTGATACCGAATTAAACCTGACAGACAAGCTGCAAATAAATATCGACCGTGAAGACCTACTCGAACTGCTAGGCAACCTGCTGGACAACGCCTGGAAATGGGCCGACAAAAAAATCCTTATCAGTATCCGCCAGGATCAGCAGCTCCACATCAGCATTGAAGATGATGGCAGTGGTCATAAAGCAGAATCACTTAACGAGGTAATGAACAGGGGTGTAAGGCTTGATGAAAGTGTCAGTGGCTATGGTTTCGGGCTGGCAATATCAGCCGGTATCGTTAAAGACTATGAAGGCACATTACATTTTAGTCGCTCAGAAACGCTGGGGGGATTTAAGGCCGAGATTAGCATACCCGCGTAAAAAACAACGCTTAGCAATAAGCCCGTAAGCAGCGAAGGATTACCATGTCGAAGAAACAATACCGTCTGTAATCATCACACCCTGATATGTCTTCCGGTTTATTCAATCGAAATTACAGCACGGCATTTCGGAAATTTAGAACACCCCCAAAACTCCTTACCTGTCAAACCTGCTTTTTTTGATGCCCGCTTTACCATTGGCTCATGACACTTAGGGCAGTCAGGAATTTCAGAAGTGTCTGTGTTTTTCAAAAATGGTTTTTCGGCCAGCTCTTTATCTATCTGCATGGTAGCCTTACATTGCGGATAATCTGAACAACCCCAAAATTCGTTTCCTTTTGTACGACCCTTTGTTGAGATGCGCTTGAGCATCGGCTTATGACAATCCGGACAGAGTGGTGCAGTTAATTCTGTTGCCTTCGCAGCAGACCGTTCAACTGACTTAGCCGTGGTAATATCCACTACACCTTTGCACTTTGGATAAACGCTACAACCCCAGAATTCTTTACCAATATTTTTGCCTGTTTTCACCACCCGCCTGACCATCGCTTTGCCGCACTTCGGGCAGCTGACATCATTCTCAGGTAATCTCTCCGGTACATCTCTTTGCAGCTGATCGGATATTCCAAACTTTGCTTTAAAGTCAAAAACTATTGGCTCATGACTAAAAGCAAGAGTCTGCGCAAACGAACTCAGACTTTGAGTAGAAATAACCTTAGTTATGCTAATCAGTGAATCCATCGACTCATAATTCAAACTGCCTGCAAAGTAGGCGGAAAATTTATCCGCTTTCATCACAGCACTGCAGTCATACAAACCCTTTTTGGGTTTTGACAGTCTGGACTCCGGTGAAATAAGCACTATATTTCTGTAAACCGGTTTTATAGCAACACCGAGGCGCTTGGGAAACAGATCATTATCCGTTAAAAACCTGTCTAATAGTTTAATATGCCTGTCGTTCTGAGCAATCGGTGATGGAATGGCACAGGGCCTGTTGTTATAAAAATAAGAAAAATCACCGTCATCTGAAATAGCAACTCCTGATGAAAAGTTTTTTGATTCTATGACATAAATATCCATCATACGACCGATCAGCAGATGATCTATCTGTGCAACATCACCATTATGTTCAATACGAAGATCATGAATTAACGCCCAGTTTTTCGATAATTTAAAATCAAAATCCAGATAATATGATGACGTTTTTTCACCTTTATCCCCGCAGCGGATACATCTCAACTCGCGCTCAACCAGCTGTTTTTTATCCCCAGGAAGATCCCGCTCCAGCAGATCAGTAAGGTAATCCACTTGCTGCTGATTTTTGTCTTTTTCTTTAATTAACATTAACTGGCTCGTTCAGTCCTTTTTTACTTTCTTTAATATTATCCTACATAGCGTCAATAGACGATTATTTTTAGCGGCACAATCGTTCATTAACACCCGGTTCAACAAACAACATACCGGCAATTAGATCTTGCTAGAGCAGTCTTTTAGACATAATATTTAGGAGAAGATTACTGCTACTGAAATAAATGCGTTTCAGATTCAACCCGTGGAGA
>JAOULC010000018.1 GCA_029882215.1 Gammaproteobacteria bacterium
GCAACCGGGTTAAAATTCTGGTTGAGTAAATTAAGTGCAACCGCATCACGATGATTTCTTTTCGTCGTGACTTTGTAGGCAATTCGCTGGCGTACAACCAAGTTGAGTTGTGCCATAACGTGACGCACTTTGTAACGGCCAATTTTAAAGCCTTCTCCGCGTAACTTTTTCATCATTTCACGTGAGCCAAGGCTATCACGGCTACGTTTAAACAATGCCTTCATACGTCGATAAAGATTTAATACATCAGCGCCAATAAGCTGGCCTGGTCGCTTATTCCAATCATAATAAGCGGACGTACTCACTTGCATTACGCGGCATAAAACAACTACTGGGTAATGCTCTGATTTATCTTTAATAAAAACAAACTTTACTTCATTTCTTTCGCGAAGAAGGCACTGGCCTTTTTTAAAATCTCTTTCTCCATCCGTAAATTCTTAACTTCTTTACGTAATTGCTTTAACTCTTCTCGCTCATCAACAGACAACGATTTACCTTCACGCTGAGCATCTATTTGTTCTTTCCAGCGATACAGCATATTACTGGCTATACCCAATGATTTAGCCGCTTCCGGTACTGAATAACCTTGTTCTTTAACCAGAGTTACCGCTTCTTCTTTATATTCTTTAGAGTACTGTTTGTATGTTCGTTTCTGACTCATTCTGACACCTTAATAATTGATGGTAATTATCTCTTATTAAAGTGTCCGGTGCTATTAGACCACTACAATATTACTGGAATGCTTCTTTATCACAACGCGATGTATATGCAGGTTTTAGAAGGTTCATTTGAAGATGTGCATGAAATTTATGACTCAATTCTAAAAGATTCAAGAAATAATGGAAACGTTATTCTTCTAGAAGAAGAAATAGAGCAAAGAGACTTTCCAAACTGGAGTATGGGCTTCCAAAACTTAGAAGCTAGCGAACCAGAAGATGTTCCGGGGTTTATAGATATTTTTAATGGAAAACTTGATAAAGAAGTTGCGTTAAAAAATACAGCTAAAGCTGTAAAGTTATTGATTAATTTTTCAAAACCAAGATAACACATTGTAATATCCAATGTTGAATTTCATAAAGATTAAATAACCATATAATAGATATGACCATTTATGGAAATAGTAGCTATCTATTTTTTAAAATACGCTGAAATGAAATACCAGCGTAAGGACCTTTAAGGTAGTTATAGGTAATGAGAATCCATTTGATCGGTTCGAGTATCAGCAGGCAGAGCAGCCAGAAAAGATTAATATTTAAATCATGTAGACAATAGGCACAGACCATTACAAATGGCAGGTACCAGAACACTTCAAGTTTATTACCGATACGAAATATATTACAGAACATGAAAAAAGACAAAGCCAAATAAGCGGGTATGAAACTGATTCTAAAGTCATGCACTGTAAGCTGTATAACAGCGCAAAGACCAGCCAGAAACAGAATAAAGATCAGGTCTGTAAGATTGAAGCGAAAGCCTTTTTCGTGTTGAACTTTAAATGTTAGCCACTTCACTGAGCAAATTTCCTTTCAAATCAAATTTTAGTGTTGTTCGTGCGAATTTACCACCAAAGTTACGAACAGCCAGGTCTTCAGCCAGAATAGTCATTTTTTCGCCGGAAATAGTAACACTGGTAATTTGCAGGCAGCGGGTGATCGCTTTGATATCTTTATAGACGCTGCTCTTGTTAGCTAATTGCTGATATTTAGCGTCAATGTTTTGAAATACCTCTAAATTGTGCTTTTTGATTGAGATGGAATTATAAAGATAGCCTGTTAATTCTGCTTTCTCCTCAAGTATATAGAATTCAAACGGGTTAAGGCTACTTGGAATAGCGAATGAGGCATCAAGAGTATTAACCGTCCGGCGTTGTAGAATAAGCTTAAAGATAAGGTAACTACTAAACAGTAACGGATAAATAATAGCGATGATTGTTATCTCATAATAACGATAGAGCAGATAAAAAGCTGCGGTTAAAAACAGCGTAATGCTATCGATAAAAAAGACGGCATCAAGACTGTAACGCTGCTTGAGAAATGGCGAGAAAAGAGCAATACGGAAGGTATTAAACCAGTCCAGACCTATGTGCAGTAATAACCCAAAAAGACATGCAAGGAAGACTACCCATGACCAGCCAAGATGTAGTAATGATAACAGAGTGAAACAAAGCCCTGTAGCATAAAGTGGTGCTAATAATAACGAGTGGGTGATTGCCTGATGGTTTTTCAGGTAAAATCGTTTTCCCAGTAGCATAAAAATAACATCAAGATCAGGAAATAAGCTGCCAATAACAAAGGCGGCGCCTATTAATGGCTGATCGGCTGCTGTTGCGACACTAAATCCGGCACCACCTATTAATGCATGATGTATTATATCCATTGCTGATCTGTAGCCCTTTTATGAATTTCTTTCAAAAATCATGCTGTAAAAATAAGCGCTAAGCAGTATAAAAAGATGTGCGCCGCTAAATGAAAGAATAAATGACCTGACAAAAGCTGTCGAAGTATTTATAAAGAGTTCATGCTCCTGTGGCATAAACTGCATAGCCTTAGCGATCAGTATGGAAACAATGGCTATTACTATAGTGACGGGAATCGCAATCGAGTCAGCTGAGAGTCCGCAGTGTCCTCTTTTTTTCTGCGCAAGATAATGGCCAAGCCCATATCCTACAGCCATGGCTATTGTGTAAAGAGGAAAACTCGAGCCCAGTATCGAAAAATGAATAGTGAGCCAGAAACAGGAGTAGAGAACGGGTAAGATGATGTCCTGAAGAACTTTCTTGATAGCGGAAAAGTTTAATTGCAGCAAAAGGATGTTTACCATAATGTGTCATCGTTTGATGTTTTTCACGAAACCTGAAAAATAAATATTCATGGACTTATTTTCGTTTTAGATATTTACGTAGATAAAATAAGATACCATTGTTACCTGATAAAAGATATTTGAAGCTGCATTAGTGTGAGCTAGTTCGAAGAAAATTCAACATTTTTATTTGGAATATAACATATCCTGAATTATAGCGACGGCGGCATATCATAACGAGAATC
This sequence comes from Gammaproteobacteria bacterium, assembly GCA_029882215.1. Taxonomy (GTDB): domain Bacteria; phylum Pseudomonadota; class Gammaproteobacteria; order SZUA-229; family SZUA-229; genus JAUVDT01. The sequence continues at coordinate 3,045 of JAOULC010000018.1, forward strand.
AAATATGTTCGTTGGGTAAAAGATGCCATGTCGATATGGTTGCCTGACTTACGGTAGAGATGTAGGTGTGATGAATACAGATAAGAAATGATAGTTGTATGTACCTTTTTATATACAAAAGATGTGTAGATATTGCCGCATAGATCGATATCAGTTTTAGGAGTCAATAAGATTGCTTAATAAAATTAAAAACAAAGGACAGGCTATTACGGCTGAAGATATAGACATTGCACTGCAGATGTTGAGAACAAATATCGACAGCAGTGATATCGAGCCCCTATTGTCTGCTTTGGAAGCGCTTAAAAGTGAGACAGCAAGTGAAGCATTGCAGTCAAATGTGATAGATGCATTTCATAATCTGGGCATATTTCAAGGTGCCGCCTTAACCTATGCACCCTATCTTAATATTTTTGTGTCTGATGATCCGTTTGACGATTAGTATTCACGGGATTATTAATGGAATTTGCACACTTTTCTAGCTTACAGCAGCTTCCAGAGAGTTGTGACAGTCTGTTTGCGCTGGCAGAAAAAGACAGCCTGTTTTACTCTCGGCCTTGGTTTGATAATCTGACGGCAACACTGGCTGAAGATCAGGTGTTGCTATTAGCCTGCGTTATGAATGGCAATAAAGCACTGGCCATGCTGCCACTGATCAAGAGTACAGCAGATCAGGTTTCTTCACTTAAGCATCGATACACAACGCACTTTAGTTTGTTGCTTGCAGAATCAAAAAATGAACCATATCAGCAGCAAATTATCCTGTGCCTAATTCAGGGCCTGAGCCAGTTGAGAGTTCGATCATTGCTGCTGGAACCGGTTGCTGCTGATGACAATAACATAAGACAGTTTAAGCAAGCCTTAGAAAATAACGGATATGGCTGTGAGTATCATTTTCGATCATATAACTGGATTTATCGTTTGCAGGGTCAGTCTCATCATGACTATTTAGCTAGCCGTAGCGCACGCTTGCGCAATACGATATCACGCAAGCAGCGTAAACTGGAGCGTGAGCACGGCTATGACATCCGCCTTTTTACAGGGGATGAGGTGAGATATGGCATGACAGATTATTATGCAGTGTACGCAGCCAGCTGGAAAGCCAATGAACAGTATGTCGATTTTTTCAATGGCATGGCCGGCGCATTATCAAAGCGGGGATGGAGCAGACTGGCTGTGCTCTATGTTAATGATAAGCCAGTTGCTGCACAACTCTGGTTTGTCGTCCATGGTAAAGCCAGTATATTCAGACTGGCGTATGATGAGGCGTGGAAGCAGTACTCTCCGGGAACAATACTGACAAATTTTCTGATGAATTACGTGATTGATATCGACAAGGTTAAGGAGATCGACTTTCTGACAGGAAACGATGCTTATAAGCAGGACTGGATGTCTCAGCGCCGACAGCGATTCGCCCTGAGTTGTGTGAATAATAAAAAAGCATCAGGCAGGTTGAAACAATTTATTAGCGCAGTTAAACATGTGATCAAAAGACGGTAGACAGGGGAGAACAGACTGCCAGCTAGGATGATTTGTGCAGAAGGATAATTGCCCTTATATCATAAAGAAACAGTCCTCCTCATCTGTACAGCGTTGTTTTGCAGTTGTGCTGAGTATAGTTCTTTTGATACAGAGTATTACTGAAAAAATAATAGAGTGCATGAGCACAGGGAGATAAAGTGAAAGAAGTTTTAAAACTTATCGTTGGATGTTTATTATTATCGGCTTGTTCGGAACCGGCACTACAAGCACCATCAAGTAGAGCTGCAGTCATTGAAGTACCAACAAACTGGGCAGTTTATCAAAAACAGCGTACTGATAATATTGCACTGCACATAGAAAAGCACAAAGTGGCCTATGCCCGCTTTGCAGACTTTCCTGTCAGTCAGACCCATGGTGTGCCCTATCTGCTGCTTAAGCTGTTGCCAAAAGTTGCGCCAGAGTTCTGGCCCGATAATGAAAACTTTTTATCAGTGGTTGGCTTGTACAAAGATGAGCGCAACCCGGGCTATCCTGTTGCACGGGGGATCGGCTTTAGTGGATTGTCGCGTGATCTTCGTCATAATACTGTCGATGCTGCATCGTTTACCTGTGGTGGTTGCCACATTGGTCGAGTAAAAGATGACAGAGGTAAGATAAGCTATCTGGATGGAGGTATCAATAGTGAGTTCAGCGTCATTGGATTCAGAAAGAGGATGGTAGATACCTTTAGCTATTTGAGTAAGAATCACAAGACGAAGACGGCCCGGGACAAGGCTGTGATCAGTTTATTTATTGCGGCGCTGGATAAGGTTGAAAAAGAGCTGCCGGGATACTTCTATAATAATTATCGATTTGAAGACCGGTTATTTGACGAGGCTTATGAAAAAAATCAAATAAAATTATTCAGAGAAAATGCCAGCAAATTGATACCGCAATATGTCGAACGTATTAGACAGGTATACAATGGCTGGCGAATGCTGGTAGAAAAAAACTATCCGACAGCCGTAAAAGAAATGATGGATGGTTATGGCGGCATGGAAGATGCCATCGGATTTAATACTGTTGATGCTTATTTAACATTGAAGAAAAATCCACTGACTAATTTGTTTGCCGGTATTCCAGTGGCTGATGTCGGAGGTCAGACGGATATCATGGCGGTCTGGGATCAGCAACAGAGAAACCCCCGCTGGAATGCTGCCAAAGACGATTTGATTGACGGTGGTGGTCAGTGGAACGGGCATATTCCGTTGCCAATTTATAAAAATATCGCCGCGCAGCTAACACTGGGTGTTGAAAATATTGATGTACAAGTCTCGGCATTTTCAGATGAATTACTGGATCAGTTACCGGCAGCGGCTTATCCTTTTGAATTAGATGTGACCCTTGCCCGTAAAGGGCAAAAGCTGTTTGAGGAAAACTGCCAGATTTGCCATCAGGCCAACAATGGCAAGGTGTATAACGATATTGGTACCCATCCGGGCAGAGCGGTGATTGCAGATAGCATTATAAGCTGGGCTGCCGTCAGAAGTTTTACAGAGGCTTGTTCGCCAGAGCTGACAGTAATCATGCACGGTAAAGAGAATAAACCGTGCGGCATGTATAAAGGCGTTTCTTTAAAAGACAAAGCCAAATTTGCGATGACCAGGCCGGCGCGCCATGCAGGATACAACGCGTTACCATTGGCTGGTATCTGGGCGCAGGCGCCATACCTGCACAATGGTTCGATACCGACGATGTATCATTTGCTAATGCCACAAACAAGGCCCGAACGGTTTATAAAAAGCCGTCTGAGCTATGATAAAGAAAAAATGGGCTTTAAGTGGGAGATGACGGGCGAGGGTGATGATTCAGGTTATTTATTTGATACGACGATTTCACCGGCACTATCAAATACAGGTCACGATAAAGATATTATAATGAATAACAATCAGTTCCGTTTAAACTGGGACAATGATGAAAGCAGTGTCAGGGCATTAATTGAATATATGAAAGTATTATAGATGTTTGATCATGAAAAATTATTAAAACTGGCGGCTTACAAAATGCCATTTGGTAAATACAAATCAAGTTTATTGATCGACCTCCCTGAGCCGTATGTGGTGTGGTTTGCGAATAAAGGGTTTCCAGCCGGTGAATTGGGCGAAATGCTGGCGATTGTGTATGAGATCAAAGTCAACGGACTTGAATACCTGTTTAAGCCATTAAGGCCATAATCAGGGCTAGTAAAAGCTGCGATAGAAGGTACATAAGTGTTATAGAAAAAGCCGTTATTAATTACTTATCAGATGTTTGCGGCATCTTCTGATGACATAAAGAAGATTGTGGGTCAAAGGTCTGAGGTGCCGCTTTACAATCAATGCTTTCGCCCTGATTTATCGCAATTGAGTCATTGAAAAGTGAGATTTCTAACTAATACCGGCTTTATGCATAATAAAAGCGCATAAAACTATGCCTTTTGTCGATAAAATAGGGCGTAAAATAGCGCTTTATGCTTTTTTTACGCTATTATTAACAAAACACTGCCTAAGTTGTGGGATCTATCAAACACGGCTTCGGCTCATCGCAAAATCAGCAAGGGATCAGCATGAAGCAGACGTTACTAACCTTATCGATATTATCCAGTTTGGCGATTGCCGGATGTAGCGGTGGGCCGTCTAGTTCAGATTTTTCGGGTCGCGGTGGCGTGCCAAGTGGCATGCTGACCTTAAGTATTACTGATGCTGCGATTGATGATGCGACAAATGTATTTATTCAGTTCTCCTCCATCGAACTGAAGCCGGTTGACGGCCCGTCTATTGCCTATGATTTTGACTCGCCGATGCAGATTGATCTGTTGAGTTTGCAAGGTAGCCTGAGTCAGGATTTCTTCAATAATATTATTGTACCCAGTGGCGACTATGAGTGGCTGAGACTGGCTGTTAATACCGTTGCAGACATGGATTCATATATTCGTCTGAACGATGGCAGTGTCCATGAGTTAATCATTCCCAGTGGCAGTGAGACCGGTTTGAAAATTAATAATGGTTTTACCGTTGGTGCCGGCAGCTCTGTCGCCATGACGATAGATTTTGATTTAAGACAATCGATCGTTGTTGTTGCTGACAATGCACCTTATCTACTAAAACCTGTTTTACGCCTGGTGAATAATGCAGAAGCCGGTAGCATAAACGGCACTATTGATTCAGCTTTAACACTGGCTGAAAACTGTTCTGACGGGATTTCAGAAACAGGTAATGCCGTGTATGTGTTCACAGGCTTCGATGCGGAATTAGATGATGTTGATCATCAGGAGCCAAATCCGTTTACCACGGCATTAATGACGTTCAATACGGATACTGGCTTTTATGATTATGAAGTCGGCTTTATACCTGTTGGCGATTATACGGTTGCTTATACTTGTATGGCTGATCTTGATGACCCAGAAACGAATGATCTGATTGAATTTCAGTCTGCGACAAATGTAAGCGTGACGGCTGCCGTTTCGCTTTCAGGTGCCGACATTAATCGCTAAGCGCGGTTAACTCCCGTTGTTCCAGCCAGGTTTCCAGTTGCGTGAATTCCATCGGTTTAGCATATAAATAACCCTGTACGCTGTCGCAGTTCAGTTCGGTTAACAGCTCATGTACAGCATTCGATTCTATCCCTTCCGCGACCACAGTAATGCCCAAATCATGAGCAAGGGCAATTGATGCTTTAACGATAGGATAATTAGTTGAGTCTTTTGTCAGATCGGTGATAAATGATTTATCAATTTTGAGCTCAGTAATCGGGAACTTTTGTAAATATGCCAGCGAGGAGTAGCCGGTACCAAAGTCATCTATTGAAACCTTAATGCCCGCTGCACTGAACTTATTCAGAATTGTTGCTGAACGCTCAGGGTTTTTCATGATGACGCTTTCAGTTATTTCTATAATGAGATTACTGGGCGGGAACTCACTGATGTTGAGTATTTCCAGCAGTGATTCGAATAATTTTGAGTCGAGTAAATTAACCGGTGATACATTAATTGAAACGGTGAAGTCTGGTATATCCCGCAGTATGGATAAAAATTTGTTTAAACACTGACTGGCAGCCCAGCGTGTTAGCTCACCGATAACATTTTCCTGTTCGGCTAATGGTATAAAAGTATCGGGCTCAATCAGACCGAGATAGGGGTGACGCCAGCGTAATAGCATTTCGCAGCCGCTGGGCTGTAATGTCGAGAGCGAAACTTTTGGCTGGAAAACAGAATGAAAATGATCCTCGGCAATACTGGATTTGAAATAGTTGACCATCATTAATTTTTCATAAGTATTGCTATCCATGCTTTTCTTATAAGTGGCAATATTATGATTGTTATTTTTGGCATGATACATGGCAACATCGGCATGCTGCAATAACAGCTCCGGTGTAACGCCATGGTAAGGATAGACAGCGATACCGATGCTGGCGGATACTGTTAAGCTATGGCCCTCGGCATTGATAATCGGTTCAATGAGCTTAATGGTTTTCTCTGCGATAGACTCCGCTTTAGCCTGATCAACATTGATTAGTATAACACTGAATTCATCACCACCGATCCTGGCAATAGTATCTGATTCGCGCATTCCATCCTGCATACGAGAGGATAATATTTGCAGAACTTTGTCGCCCAGACCATGGCCTAGCGTATCATTTATTTCTTTGAAGCGATCGAGATCTAGAAGCAGTACTGCAAAAGTCTGATTAGTACGCTGAGCCAGAGAGACAGCCTGATGCATTCTGTCTGTGTACAGATACCTGTTAGGCAGGCCGGTTAATTCATCATGCGTGGCCTGAAGCTGCATATGCTGCGCCATTTCAATCAGTTTAGTGCGCATTTTTTCAAGATCATCAGACAGATCTTTTATATCACTGATATAGGTTGGTACTTGCAAGGGAAAGTTGACATCGCCCTGGGCAATGGTTTTAGATTTTTGTTGCAGTAGTTTAAGCGGTTTATGAATGTAATAAGTGATTAAAGTAAAAACAGACACCATTGCAAAGATGTAAATTAATAAAATAATAATGATACGCTGCTTAATAGAGCTGACTTGCTGAATAAAGCTGGACTCATCAAAACCTAATCTAAGCGTGAATGCCAGATGATCTTTAGAGACTAAGTGGATAGGCACGGACATGAAATAAATATTGTCGTCGTGCTGATTAATATCACTGTCTTCTGTAAAAAGGTTACTTGAAATGAGCAGTTTATCCTGTGGGTTTATCAGCTGATTATTACTATCGATTATATCAATAAAGATAATATCTCCACTTAATACAGCAGAATCCAGAACACTGATGATGCGGGCTTTACGCCTGTCATGATCCGTATCTGTCAGGTCATGTGCAATGATGCCGGCAATATTATTTGCATGAGTAATAAATATATCAGAAGATGATTCTTTATAGAGGTTGAGGATGACTGAATATAAAACGGGCGCAAGAAACAGATGTACAAGAATCACCGCGGTGGTCATGTAGCCGGTTAAGCTGAATGTTTTTTGACTTCGTATTACCATAGGACCTGTATAATTTTAAGTTCAGGCTGTTTTTCAGCATCCTGTTTTAACATATAACTGAAGCTGTCAGGGTTATCACGTAACCATTGTGCCAGCTTTTCATGCGAATTAATGACCTGTATATTGTCAGCACCCTGCCTGAAGACTCGCTTGATGAGTTTTCGCTGATAACCTCTTTCTGTTAAGTACATAATGTTTTTGAGAAACTGTATATAAGTATGCTGGTCGCTGATATTAATAACCGGTGTGGCTAGCTGTGTGCTATTGACGGGTCTCAGGCCAAGAAATATCCTGCGTATATCATTTGTTTTTAGCGGCGATATACTGGAATATTTGCTGGCGACAAGAACAGCTGAAAAGTCCGTAGTGGCATGAACTGAGAATACGGGAAGCAGAAAAAATATAAATAATATTCTAATTATTTGATGAGTGATGTTAACTGTTAGTGAAAAATTCATCATTCAATTAAAAGGTTATATCCAGACCAAAAGAAAGAAGCTTGCCATCGCCTACAACCGGAGACTGCACTCCTTTATCGGTTGTTATATCGTACTGAACTTTTAGTGCTGTTGACGGGTTAAGATTGTGGCGTACACCTAAACTATAGGTGTAATGATGTTCGTCACCGCCATTTAATATGGGTCTTTGTTTTAATTGAGAATAGGTTATGTGAGGAGTGGTTTTATTCAGCTTATAAGCCAGAGACAGCATGTAGGTAGAGACGCTTATATTGTCAGCGTGTCGTTGATAGTGATTATATTCTGAAAGAAAGATAAGTTTGTCAGCATGTATATTAACAGATATGCCATAAAACAGCTGGTTAACGCCGTCAGACAGAGTGACGTTATTGGATTGCCGGCTAAGCTGGCTGTTCATAACGGTGAAACGGTAGTCAAAGGTATCATCTGAAACTTCAGCAACAAAACCAAGTATGTTTTTCCAGCTCTCGTCTACCAGGTTGTTATCAGCGAGAAAGCTAAGTAACTCATTTTCTTTGTCATCTTCGCGGCCGAGATAGAAATTAAATGTAGTATCCCATTTACCCAGATCCGGTTCATAGAGAAGGCTCATGCCGTTATAAGCGCTGATTTGCCAGGTATAGCTATCGCTAGGCGGTCGTATCCAGTAATAGGCAAATCCCAGGTCATAAAAGTCAGAGTAATAATAGAGTGGTAGGCGTTTTCGACCGAGTTGCAGCGATAGTTCAGAGTCGATGCTGTAGTTAATATAGGCCCAGTCAACATCAATGTCATAGTCCAGCGAGCCGTGGCTCAGTAACTGGATAATAAATTCAAACGACTCGTTAGTGCTGGTTTTGAATTGAATGCCAAAGGAGGTATCTGGAGCGAAAGAAATATCTTTATCGTACAAGCCAGTATTTGGGTAATCGGATAAGAATTGATTTCCATGCGTGACAATGCCGCCCACCATCGAAGCGAAGCCTGTGACTTCTGTTTCAGCGAGTGCGGTATGGGCCGGTAACAAAAGGGTTAGCCCAAGTAAGATTGAAGTGAGATATTTGCCCAAAAAAACAATCCGTGGTTATTATTACGCAAAAGTAACAAGCTATATTTTTATCCTGATATAGTAATATAAATAAGGGTTTGATGGGGATAATGTTTCAACTTTTTATACGCAAATAATTACTATTACATAATATTAACAGATAATGAGTGAAGCATAGGTGCTTGTTACAGTCTTTCCGCTGGGTTAAATAAGCGAGCGTTTAGCGAACAGATAAGAGCATTTTTGATCAAATACTGGATGAGAACGAGAAGATGGCAGGGTATGAGGTAAATAAGCACTATTTAAGCAGCTTGATTAAAAAAACGACGTACAGGGCCATCTACTAATATGCTGAATTACCTGTGGGCCGGAATGATCATCATCAGCATTGTCTTTTCGCTTGCCAGTGATGTTTCTGACGAGTTAAACAATCGTTACAAAAATGGCTCTGTGCTGAACTATGCCTATTCTGAAAGCAGCTATGCTGGCGCTATCAGCTTCAAAGTGGCAGAAAATACCATTCAATATTCACAACTTGAGTCTCTTACCGCTGACATTAAGATTGCGATCAATAATACTTTTCCCGAGCACTGGAAGAACATAGCGCTAAATCAGGCAGCAGATAATAAAAAAGAAATACGTGCGGATGTCATTAGCATTGATCGCATCAATAAAGTCATTCAACTGCGCTTACCAGAAGTACACTGGGTCAAGCTCAGAGCGGTTAGCAATGCAGCCTTTGATATGGCTGAGTTTGCAATAAAACTGGCGATTGGACTGGCAGGTGTGATGGCACTTTGGCTTGGCTTAATGCGCATAGCCGAAAAATGCGGGTTGATTGGCTATTTCGTTCGCCTGATATACCCGTTATTACATTATTTATTTCCGCGCATTGAAAAAGATCATCCGGTGTTTGGCAGTATTAGCCTGAATATGGCCGCTAATGTGCTGGGGTTGGGTAATGCGGCCACACCAATGGGGATTAAAGCGATGCAGCAACTACAAGAACTGAATAAAACCCGGGATAAGGCGAGCGATGAAATGTGCATGTTTTTAGCCATCAATACCTCCAGTGTTCAGTTACTGCCGCCAGTTACCTTAATCGCCGTAATGGGCAGCGCTGTCAGTGAGCTGATGGTTCCAATCATTCTGGCCACCAGCGCCTCGACGATAGCTGCGGTGATAAGTGCAAAGACATTTGCCCGATTGAGAAACAGTCAATGCAACTGACATCACTGCTGATACCGCTTTTAATCTTATTCATCATCAGCTTTGGGCTGATGAAAAAAATAGCGGTGTACGAAGAATTTATCGAGGGAGCCAAAGACGGTTTTTCAACCGCAGTAAAAATTATGCCCTATTTGGTGGCGATGTTATTTGCGATTGCCATGTTCCGTGCCAGTGGTGCTATGGCAGGGTTAATCAGTGTCATAGGGCCTTTGTTTTCTGTTGTGGGTATTCCTGCCGAAGTGTTGCCAATGGCGATTATGCGGCCCTTAACCGGAAGTGGTTCAGTGGGGGTACTGAGTGAGCTGGTGGTGCAATATGGCGCGGATTCAATTATCGTGAAGGTTGCGGCGACGATGTTTGGATCAACAGAAACCACGCTATATGTATTGGCAGTGTATTTTGGCGCGATCAATGTGAATAAAACCGCCTATGCGTTGCAGGCCGGCTTGATCGCGGATTTTACCGGTTTTATCGCCGCTGTTTTTGTTTGTTTATGGTATTTTTCTTAAATCACAAGCTGCGCCATTAAGTATAAGTGCGTATCAAAATCTATACCAGCGGCCTAATCCTGCTGATCGATATCAACAGAGGGTTGTTGTATTTGAAAGAAAAGAATTAATAGTCTTAGGTATCTTCAGTGAAGGGCTCGGCGCTGAGTTCAAGCGTTATTTCTTTCTTGTAAGTGGTGATTTGAATGGTGCTGTCATTAAGGCGCTCGACCACAACCAGATCATCCATGTATTCATCATCAGTTTGTTTTTGCAGGTTGCGCTCTGAATAGCTAATGATCTCAGGGAACACAATACGGATATTCGGCTCAGTTTGTTTAACATTGTCCACACATTCAATAAATAACATACGCACATCAATGTCATAAATCATATTGAATATATAAGGTGAGCAATCACCCAGAAGCTTACCAGTTAAGATCATTGTTAGTTTATCACTTCAAATAAAAGCCATTATAGCTGAAATTGCTAGCCAGATTATTAATTTATTAGGATGTATGCGGTATAGCGAAGCTGTCTTGAGCGCAGCCAGCGAGGTGCTTAGTTTTGCTGTTCGAGCTAAATTGTGACTATGTGAATTAGCAGTTTATGGTCTATAAGGTTTGGTAGATCACGATGTGTCTGTTGCGGCTGAAGATGAATCGATGGTGATAAAAAGCTGTTCACGGAGTATGAGGCAGTAAGCACCGGTAAAGCAGAAAAAGATAACGACAGGAAAAACAGATGATTGTCATGCTAAACAACTCATGCGAAGAAAAAGGACTTTCACGCTCTCAGAAAAATTTTTAGTCTAACCCGTTCGCTTTAGTGGTCGTTAATCTTGAATCATATCTTGCTTAAAATTAAGAACCTCTCTTTTGTACTGCAGCTGTTAGTTGTTGTTATTGTGCTGGTCTTGGCACTTCTCTATATGGGTGGTGAAAAAGTATCCGGGTATGAGCGCCGTTATCTTAGTGAAGAGGCGCGGAAGCAGACAGAGAAAATAGCTGAAATATTTGTGGCAGCAAATATTGTCGCGATTACTACTGAAGACAATCGCTCATTAGAAACCACTGTAGAGTACATGGCTGCTATTAACCCTGAAATAATAGCAATTAGAGTCTTCAATAATGACGGTAAAGCTGTCGTTAGCTGGAAAAATTCAGCGTTAGTAAACGATGCTGATGCGCTGACATTCAGGAAGCTGATTGTCTATCAGCAACAGGCGCTAGGGCATTTAGAGATTGTACGCTCGGTGGAAGCCGGGCTGGATGCAATCGAAGAACATATACTAGAGCTGTATCTTATAGGAGCTTTAATCTTTGCTTTATTTTTATTGTCACTGGCATTTATAACGTATTTTCTGATCAGCCGGCCAATTAAAATTATCGGCACGCGAATAGTAAAATGCCTGCAGGGTGAAAAGGACGATAAAGAATACCGTTTTTATTCAAAAGAATTTAATTTTTTAAATTCGTCAGTCGATGAATTAAGAGAGATCATGACAGGCAGAGACATGCTGCGTGATGAAATGGAAGTAAGGATTCACATTCAGTTTGAGCTGGAAAAAGCGAGACTTTCAGCAGAGAAGGCCAACAATGCTAAAACTGATTTCCTGTCTTTTATGAGTCATGAAATTAGAACGCCGTTAACAGCGATTATCGGTTTCTCAGAAAACTTACTGGATTATAAACAGTCAATGGAAGAGCGGCTGGAGGCCATTCACACCGTTATTAATTCAAGCAACCATTTACTGCAGCTGATAAATGATGTTCTTGATATTTCAAAAATAGAAGCCGGGCACCTTGAAACAGAAGCGGTAAAAATCAGGCTGGTTGTTTTACTAAAAGAAGTAGCGTCAATTGTCAGGGCATTAGTCACAGACAAAGACATAGATTTCAGCGTGAAATGTGCAGAGAAAGTGCCAGCCACCATCACCTCAGATCCGCTGCGCCTTAAACAGATTCTTATTAATGTTATCAGTAATGCCATTAAATTTACCCATGAGGGAGCGGTTACCTTATCTGTTAATTATGACGCAGCCAGCAACGATATTACTTTTAGTGTTGTTGATACCGGCATCGGCATGACACCAGAGCAAGAAGAAAACCTGTTTAATGCTTATAGCCAGGCTGATATGTCAACGGCAAGACAGTATGGAGGCACAGGGCTGGGACTGTATTTATCAAAAAGTCTTGCGCAAAAGCTTGGCGGAGGTATTCGTGTTGACAGCAGCAAGGGGGTCGGAACTGTTTTTAAAATTGATGTCAAAGCCGGTGAAACCGGTGAGTTAATTACCGTACAGGAGAGTGATCTGAATCAGGCATTTTTTAGTAGTGTTGAAAAAATGGATGCAAAATTATCAGGCCATGTGCTGCTTGCTGATGATGTTGCTGAAAATCAGAAGCTAATCGCACATTATGTCAATTCCATGGGGGTTGATATCGATGTGGTCTCGAACGGCCAGGAAGCCGTTGATATGGCACAGAGCAATCATTATGACCTGATTTTAATGGATATTAGAATGCCGGTTTTGGATGGAGTTGGCGCGGTACGCCAGCTGCGTGAAAAAGGTAATCAGGTACCTGTTATTGCGCTGTCAGCTAATAATATGAAGGAAGATGTAGCTGAGTATATGGCGGCGGGGTTTACAGGAACCGCCGCAAAGCCAATCGTCAGAGAGGCATTTAAAGAGCTGTTAATACAGTATCTGGTGCCAGCAGAAGAGAAGGTCGATGAACAGGGGCCGGTCTACTCAACACTTTTGGAAAGTGAACCGGAATTTATCGAAGTAATTAATCTGTTTCTTGTTAGGCTACCTTACTTAATAGCAGAAATTAGTCAGAGCTTTGAGTCCGGTGACTGGGACTTGCTGAAACATGAGCTGCACAAAACTAAAGGCGTTGTGGGTAATTATGGTTATCACGATTTAATGCAATTGATTGCCAAAGCGGAATTTGTGGCCGCTGCAAAAGACCAGCCCGCATTTACTGGCTTGTTAAATGAAATCAAAGATATGGAAAGACGAATATTATTAGCCGCAGAGCCATAATGCCAGACTGCATAGTAGGCTGCAAAAAGCGCTTAGTTAACCATTAATCAAATATTGCTCATTATTTGTTCAAAAGAGCCGTCATTGGCTATACCAAAGGGTCTGGTTTATAGGATAATACACGGTTCGAATTTCTGGCTCTGCAAGGGTTAATATGTTTTACAGCGATGAATATGAAGTAATCGTCATCGGCGGCGGTCATGCCGGCACCGAGGCGGCTTTAGCGGCTGCGCGCATGGGCGCAAAAACATTATTGCTGAGCCATAACATTGATACGCTGGGGCAAATGAGCTGTAACCCGGCGATTGGTGGCATCGGTAAGGGCCATCTGGTGAAAGAAATTGATGCGCTGGGCGGTGTGATGGCGCGCGCTGCGGATAAGGGCGGTATTCAGTTTCGCACTCTCAATCAAAGTAAAGGCCCAGCTGTTCGTGCCACCCGAGCACAAGCTGATCGTGCATTGTATAAAGCGGCCATTCGTTATCAATTAGAAAATCAGCCTAACCTGAGCTTATTCCAGCAAGCGGTTGATGACCTGATCGTCGAGAATGATGGACAAGCCGACCGGGTCACCGGTGTGGTGACGCAAATGGGCCTGAAGTTTAAAGCCCGTGCGGTGGTACTGACCGTGGGTACTTTTCTTGGCGGCAAAATCCATATTGGTGAGTCGAATTATGCCGGCGGCCGTGCGGGTGATCCGCCGTCGATTGCTCTGGCAGAGCGCTTGCGCGATTTGCCCTTCAGAGTGGGGCGCTTAAAGACCGGTACACCACCGCGTATTGATGCACGCAGTATTGATTACAGCGACTTGCAGGAACAGCCGGGTGATACGCCGACACCGATGTTTTCTTATATGGGCAAGCCGGAGGATCACCCTGAGCAAATCAGCTGCCACATCACCCATACTAATGAACAAACACATGATTTAATTCGGCAAGGCCTGCACCGCTCACCGATGTACAGTGGCGAGATAGAAGGCATCGGGCCGCGCTATTGTCCGTCGATTGAAGATAAAGTAGTGCGCTTTGCGGATAAAAATTCGCACCAGATTTTTATCGAGCCGGAAGGCCTGACCAGCAATGAAATCTATCCTAATGGTATCTCAACCAGTCTGCCGTTTGATATGCAGATGGCGTTTGTGCGTTCAATAAAAGGCTTTGAAAAGGCGCATATTACCCGCCCCGGCTATGCGATTGAATACGATTATTTTGATCCGCGTGATTTAAAGCCAACGCTGGAGACAAAATTCATTAAAGGTTTGTTCTTTGCAGGTCAAATCAACGGCACCACCGGTTATGAAGAAGCCGCCGCGCAAGGCTTGCTAGCCGCCACTAATGCGACACGATTTACGCAAGATAAGGTTTTCTGGTATCCAAAGCGGGATGAGGCCTATATTGGTGTTCTGGTTGATGACCTGGTAACGCTAGGTACCAGTGAGCCATATCGTATGTTTACTTCGCGTGCTGAATACCGCTTGCTGTTGCGGGAAGACAATGCCGACCTGCGCTTAACTGAAACCGGCCGTGAGCTGGGGCTGGTGACGGATGAGCAATGGGCGTACTTTAGCAATAAACAGGCCGCGATCAGCGCTGAACAGCAGCGATTGCATAATCTATGGGTGCGTCCAGGTACGCAAATGGGCACGGATGTGGCGCAATTAATGGGCAAGGCATTAAAAGTTGAAAATCGTGCCGCCGATTTGTTAAAACGACCGGAAGTCGATTATCAATCCTTAACCGCGATTGATGGCCTGGCGGCTGAGCCGGCGATTGCCGCGCAGGTCGCCGAGCAAGTTGAAATACAGGCCAAATATTCGGGTTATGTCGATAAACAGAAAGTTGAGATAGAAAAAACCCGTCGCTATGAGTCAAAAGTGATCTCAGACAAAATTGATTATGCCGATGTTAAGGGGCTTTCAAACGAAGTACGGCAAAAGTTAGTGGACCACCGGCCGGGCACACTCGGTCAGGCAGGCCGCATACCGGGGGTAACGCCGGCAGCAGTGTCACTATTATTGGTGTACCTGAAAAAGAACGGTGGCCAGCTCGCAGAAGAGCCGGTCGCTGCTTCAGATAATGCAGCATCCGATAATCCAGCTAAATCCGCATAACGGCAAAGAGCAACAGAATTATTTATGTCTAATTTAGCAACACGCCTGCAGCAGGGCATTGATGAGCTGGCGCTGACCGTCAGTATAGAAACCCAGCAGAAACTGATTCAGTACATTGAACTGATCGAAAAATGGAACAAAAGTTTTAACCTGACGGCTATCCGTCAGATTGATGAAATGCTGACCCTGCATCTGCTAGATAGCCTTGCGGTAGTGCCTTTCATTACAGGTCGAAGGGTGCTGGATGTTGGCTCCGGTGCCGGTTTGCCGGGTATCGTACTGGCATTGTGTTATCCGGAAAAAGAGTTTGTGTTGATTGATACCAATGGCAAAAAAGCCCGTTTTATGACTCAGGCCAAAATCGAGCTGGGGCTGAGCAATGTAGAGGTGATACAGGCCAGAGTCGACGACTATCAAGCCAATCAACCATTTGATACGATTATTTCTCGCGCATTTGCCTCTATTTCTGATATGTTAGGCCTTGTTGGTCATCTGGTAACAGCAGAGACCACGGTTCTGGCTATGAAAGCTGACAGTGAAGAAGAAATCAGCCAAATGCCGACAGATTATAAGCTGGCCTACACCATCGAGCAGATCCACGAGTTAACTGTTCCCGGTTTGCAGGCGAAACGACAATTAATAGCCATTTCAAAACTGGTTAGTTAAAGACACCCGACGAATGAATGCTGCCTGTGCCGGATGGTAAAGGCGGCATCCCGTCATCATCAAAGATCGAGACAAAGTAATGAGTCGAATACTGGCAATCGCCAATCAGAAAGGCGGTGTAGGAAAAACCACCACAACCATTAATCTGGCGGCCTCACTGGCAGCGGGTAAAAAAAAGGTATTACTGATTGATCTGGATCCGCAGGGCAATGCCACCATGGGCAGCGGTGTTGATAAATACGAGGTTGAACTCTCAGCGTATGATGTGCTGGTAGAAGGTCGGCCAGTCAGCGAGTGTATTTTAACGCTGGCTAATATGGGTGTGGATATATTGCCGGGTAACGGTGATGTCACAGCAGCGGAAGTGGAACTCATCGCGCTGGATAACCGCGAGTCACGCCTGCGTGATGCATTAAAGCCAATACAGGATAAGTACGACTATATTCTTGTCGACTGCCCGCCATCACTGAACATGCTGACTTTGAACGCTCTGGTTGCTGCCAATGGTGTCATTATCCCTATGCAATGTGAATATTACGCCTTGGAAGGACTGGCAGCCCTGACGGAAACCATCGAGTCGGTTCGCGCCAGTGTTAACCCGGGCTTACAAATTGAAGGCTTACTGCGCACCATGTTTGATCCGCGCAATAACCTGTCGAATGATGTGTCCGACCAGTTGCTCGAACACTTTGGCGACCGGGTTTATCGAACCATTGTGCCGCGCAATATTCGCCTGGCAGAAGCGCCCTCACATGGCCTGCCGGTTATCCAGTATGACAAAACATCCCGGGGTGCCGTGGCTTATCTATCGCTGGCCGGTGAAATCGTCCGTCGGCAAATGCAAGAAGCCAGTGTGGCATAAAGCCGTTGTGGCTAAACAAATAATAAGAGTTTTAGAATAAATGGCTAAAAAAAGAGGCTTAAATCGCGGTTTGGGGGCATTGCTTGGTGCAGCCGGGGCGACGACGGTTGAAGAAATTACTAACCCGGACACCAGCAGCAATAATAAAGCGCTGAAAGAGTTAGATGTCGATTTAATTCAGCGCGGCATCTATCAGCCGCGGGTGCATTTTGACGAGAATGCTTTGCTAGAACTGGCAGACTCAATTAAAGCACAGGGCGTGGTTCAGCCAATTGTGGTGCGGCCGATTGCAGCAGGTCGTTATGAAATCATCGCCGGTGAGCGTCGCTGGCGAGCAACTCAGCTGGCGGGCTTGCAAAAAATTCCTGCAGTCATCAAAGACATTGATGACAAAACCACTGCTGCCGTATCACTGATTGAAAACATCCAGCGTGAAGACTTAAACCCGATAGAAGAATCAAGAGCCTTGCAGCGCTTAATCGATGAGTTTGGTTTAACCCATCAGGAATGTGCCGATACGGTCGGCCGTTCACGCGCATCGGTTTCAAACTTATTGCGCCTGCAAGACCTTCGGGAAGAAGTAAAAGTATTCCTCGATAAAGGTGAAATTGAAATGGGCCATGCCCGTTGTCTGCTGAGTCTGTCTTATGATCAGCAGCTACACGTCGCCCAACAGGTCATCAAAAAAGGCCTGTCGGTACGCGAAACCGAAGCGATGGCCAGACGATTATTAAACCCGGCTAAAAAGAAAACCTCAGGCATGGTTTCTGATCCCAATATTGAAACACTGGAAAACGACCTGAGCGAAAAATTATCCGCCAAAGTGAGTTTCAAACACGGAAAAAATGGCAAGGGTCAGCTGCTGATAAGCTACAACAGTCTGGATGAGCTGGACGGGATTTTAGATCATATAAAATAATTATGGCGTTATATTTGTGATTCTAAAGAGACGCTTACCCTGAGGATCAATAAAGTCATTATATGAATCCCGTGTCATAGCTAGATGATGATTCCCCGCCAGTTTTGAAAATCCAGTAATGGGTATAATGCTTAAGTTGTTGATCAAAGGGTCTTGGTCAGGAAAATTTACGGCTAGCTTACACGGTTAGTTGTCGCAGCTAAAAAAGGAAATGCGACTGCTTCAGAAAAAACATCTGAATAAGGAATTTAAATGGCATTTAATTTAACCGGACTATTTAATTTGGCTCCTGCCATAAAGGCCGCTTGCGCCCGCTTTCCTTTTTCTATATCAGTGTCGCTACTGGGCCTGTCTGTTTCATGGCTGCAGATCCATCGTGTTATTGATTTTGACAGTCAGCAGTCAAAAATATTCTATTCATTTATTTTCTTCGCTACAGTGGCGCTGGCAAGCTTTAAGTTATGGGTTGAAAGCGAAGACTGGCCTGTCAAAAAATACATGGCTGGTTCTGTGCTGCTACTCCCGCTTATTTATTTTTATACTGTGGCGCTGCTTAATACAACTGAGTTTGCGGCACTCAGTTTTGTCTTACTTGCAGTGCTTTTAAGTTTGTTGTTTTCCCCTTATTTAAGACGCAAAAGTAATAATGACTCTGTCTGGTTTTTTAATTATCAGACGGCCGTGGCAGTATTTTATGCCACACTGGCGGCGATTGTTCTGGGCGGAGGCCTGTCACTTATACTGGCCAGTACCGAGTACTTGTTCGAGGCGAAAATACCCGGAAAGATTTATTCTGATGTCTGGCTGCTTGCCTGGATGGGTTTGTTTCCCGTTTATGTGTTAGCGAATATCTCAAAAGAATTTGATTTCGATGAAAGTAGCTGTCATTTTCCAAAAGGGATTAGTTTTATCGCAAATTATATTTTAGTGCCATTGATGTTTGTTTATCTGGCTATCCTATATGCATATTTCTTTAAAATCATTATTCAGTGGGAATTACCAAAAGGTAATCTCGGCTGGATGATCTCAGGGTTTGGTGCAACAGGTATCGTTACAAAACTATTGATGTATCCAGTTGTTAATAAGGGTACGCGGTTGTTGCGCTGGTTTGAACGGTATTTTTATTATGCTTTGATCGTGCCGCTGATGGTGTTGTTCGTGGCTATTGGTATGCGGATCTCGGATTATGGTGTCACTGAGCATCGCTATGGGGTGGTAATGCTTGGCCTGTGGTTTGCAATCGTCTCTCTCTCGGTGATTGTTTTAAAAGATCGTTTTCATATTAAATATATTCCGATGTTGCTTGCGGTGCTGGCATTTGTTTCCGCCTATGGGCCCTGGAGTGCAGCCTCTGTCTCACTTAATAGTCAGCTAAAGCGGTTTGATTACTTATTAGAGAAGAATAGTTTGCTGCTGAACGGGCAGGTAATTAAATCTGCGCATGAGGTTGGTTTTGATGATCGTAAATCAATGAGTTCAGTTGCTGATTATCTGACTGCAAACGAGTGGAGAAGTAAAAAGTTAAAGAGCCGGCTTATCCAGTTGTTTGAAAGAGGTGATAATGAAAAGTTATCGGTAACAAAGATATTGAGCGCTGACGATGTGATGGCAATGCTGAATGTTGATTATGTCAATCGCTGGCAAAGAAGGAATGAGGAAGAACCGGCCTATTTTACTTACAATCGAACAGCTAGCTTTAATGACCTGTTGCTGGATGTTTCGGGCTATGAATTTGCTGCCCAGAATGGCTTTCATCTGTACAACAATAGGAAGGCGAAGCATGTGTTTAAAGTGCCAGCTAAAGCGGGCCTGAAAACAATGACAGTGAATATAGATGAAAAGATATTTAGCGTTAATTTAAACAACGATGAACGTTTCGAGTTTGACCTTGAAAAATTAGTTTTGAAGTTACGGCAGCAAGGGATAAAAGATGCTAATGGAGAAAACGCCGGTTATCTAACTTTCAAGCAAACAAGTGAGAGTGGGCGTTATAAAATAAGTCTTTATATAAAGCAGCTGGACGGACGCTTTAGCAGCAAAACATCGTGCATCTTTAACAATATTCAGTATTTACTAATGTTAGGTCATGGATAATGAGCATAAAGACTAGCGGGCTGATATGTGTTGTTTCGCCGGCTTCCGGGTAAGACCAAGAGGCGCTTGTAACAGCTTCAATATATCCACTTTAGCATATTAGAATATAACAATGAGTCAAATATAATGCGGCTTTCCAGTTGTGTTTGTTCACAATTTGGAGACTTTTGCGGGGCTTAGAGGGCTTGTATTTCACTTGACGAAAAACAGGTGAGTTTATATACTACGCGCCCATTGATACAGGCATCCTATCTGTAGAAACAGAGTTGAGAGTGCTAAATGTCTTATTCCAATGGTGTACGTAGCCGGAATTCGAGCTTTCAGGTGACGATAATACGCCTGAGTCTTACCCAGCTGGCATTTGTGCTGGTCGCGGCGATAATCACATTCTTTCAGAAGGATGGCGATTTAGCGCTAGGGCTTCTATATGGAGGCTTTATCTCTCTTGCTGGTACGTGGGTTCACGCATGGCGCGTGCATATCGGCACAGCAGAAGCAATCGATGGGCTAGGGGTTGATTCATCAGAGTTGGTTAAAGGCTCTGTGCTTAAGTTTATTACTGTTATTGCGTTATTTGCCATTGGTATGGCAGTTATCAAGCTTGAGTCCTTGGCGATTGTTATCGGTTTCGTCATCGCTCAAACGAGTTTTTTATTTACCCGCGGATATGCAGCACGGCGAAAGCCAGCGCAGCGCGGGTAAACCGGATTTTAATTTAATATGGGTATTGAACTGACATGTCAGAACAATTAACTTCAACAGCGTATATAAAGCATCACCTCCAGAACTGGACTTATGGGTTAAACCCGGAGACTAACAGCTGGGGTTTCGCTCACAATGCAGCAGAAGCAAAATCAATGGGCTTCATGGCTATCCACGTGGATACTATGTTCTGGTCGATTTTCTTAGGCGTTCTTTTCTTGATGGTTTTTCGTGGCGTTGCTAAAAAAGCAGAAGCGGGCGTACCACAGGGTGTACAGAACTTTGTAGAGATGATCGTTGAGTTCATCGACAGCAGCGTTCGAGGCTCATTTACCGCCAAGAATGATCTGGTTGCGCCACTGGCGCTGACCGTGTTCTGCTGGATCTTCCTCTGGAACTTCATGGATTTAATCCCGGTTGACTGGTTGCCAGCACTTGCGGGCCTGGTCGGTGAACATGTATTTGGTGTTGATCCTCATCATGTTTACTTTAAAGTGGTGCCGTCAACTGATCCAAATGCGACCTTCGCACTGGCATTATCAGTGTTCTTCCTGACCATCTGGTATGGCCTGAAGAATAAAGGTGTTGGCGGTTTTACTGCTGAACTGACGATGATGCCATTCCAGTCAAAAAACACTGTGATTCAGACATTATTCATTCCGGTTAACTTCTTACTGGAATTTGTATCTCTGATCGCTAAACCTATTTCATTAGCACTGCGACTGTTCGGTAACATGTACGCCGGTGAAATGATTTTCATACTGATCGCGTTGATGTTTAGCGCTGGTGCAACCATGGCTGTCTTCGGCGGCGTGTTGCAGCTGGGCTGGGCAATATTCCATATCCTGATTGTGACTTTGCAGGCGTTTATCTTTATGACGCTGACCATTGTTTATCTGGATATGGCACATCACGAACATTAATTGATAACCGATTTATTTTTAAAATTATATCTTTATAGATACTAGGAGAAAGAAAATGACTGAAGTACAAGCAATGCTATACATAGCTGGCGCTTTAATGATGGGTTTGGGTGCACTGGGTGCTGCGATTGGTATCGGCGTACTGGGTGGTCGTTTCTTGGAAGGTGCTGCACGTCAGCCAGAGTTAATTCCAATGTTGCGTACACAGTTCTTTATCGTTATGGGTCTTGTTGACGCGGTTCCAATGATTGCTGTTGGTATTGCGATGTATGTTCTGTTCGCTGTTGCAGCGTAATTGTTGAACTTACGATTAACCAACAAAGATAGGATCTGCCATGAACATTAATTTAACGCTCATCGGCCAATCAATTACTTTCTTCATATTCGTATGGTTCTGCCTGAAATTTGTATGGCCGCCAATTATGGGTGCTTTAGAAGAACGTAAGAAGCAAATTGCTGACGGTTTGGCTGCTGCGGAACGTGGCGCTCATGAAAAAGAACTGGCTGAGAAAAAAGCAACTGAAACAATTGCAGAAGCTAAAACTCAGGCACAAGAAGTTCTTGCTCAGGCACAGAAACGTTCAAATGAAATTGTAGACGAAGCCAAAGCGAATGCGAAAGCCGAAGGCGATCGTATTGTCGCGGCAGCTCAGGCTGAGATTGACCAAGAAGTCAATCGTGCGAAAGAGAAGATGAGAGAACAGGTTGTCGCTATCGCGATTGCCGGCGCCGAGAAAATTCTTAAGCGTGAAGTCGATCAGTCTGCTCATAACGACGCATTAAAGGACCTGGCTAGCCAGATATAGAGGAATAAAATATGTCTGATATATCAACGTTAGCTAGACCTTATGCACGTGCTGTTTTTGAAACTGCGCGTGATAATTCGTCAAAGCCAAATTGGTCTGAGGCACTGCAACTAATGTCATTAGTTGCCAGTGATCCAACTATGAAAAAAATGTTGGATAACCCAAAGATGACTAAAGCACAGAAAGGTGAAGTATTTACCGATGTGTGTTCAGACAAGATTGACGATGCAGCGAAGAACTTAATTGCGCTTTTAGCTGAAAATGATCGTCTTTCAATTTGCCCGTCGATTGCCGGGCAATTTGAAGTTCTGAAATCTGCCGACGAAGGTGTTGTCGATGCTGAAGTGACTTCAGCGATGCCTTTAGATAGCGATCAGGAATCTGCTCTGAAAGAGTCATTGAAAAAGAAACTGGGTAGTGATGTGTCATTAACAACAACTGTTGATGAGTCACTAATTGGCGGTGTAATTGTGAAAGCGGGCGATATGGTTATCGATGGTTCTGTCCGTGCACAAATTGCAGCGTTATCCAACGCTTTGAACCGTTAAGGGGATAATAGAATGCAGCTTAATCCATCAGAAATCAGCGATCTGATCAAAAAACGCATCGAAGGTTTTGATGCGTCGTCAGAAGAGACTACAGTCGGTACGATTGTAGCACTGACAGACGGTATCGTTCGTATTCACGGTCTTGCAGATGTTATGCAGGGTGAGATGATCGAACTACCTGGCAACGTATATGCCATGGCACTTAACCTGGAGCGTGACTCTGTAGGTGCTGTTGTACTAGGTGATTATAAGCACCTTTCAGAAGGTGACACGGCTAAATGTACTGGCCGTATTGTAGAAGTGCCAATCGGTCCAGAAATGCTAGGCCGTGTTGTTGACTCTTTGGGTCAGCCTATCGACGGTAAAGGTCCAATCGAAGCTAAGTTACAGGCACCGATTGAAATCATTGCGCCGGGCGTTATTGAACGTCAGTCTGTTGATCAGCCAGTTGAGACTGGTTTGAAAGCAATCGATGCGATGGTACCGGTAGGCCGTGGCCAGCGTGAGCTGATCATCGGTGACCGTCAGACTGGTAAAACAGCGGTTGCTATCGATGCGATCCTTAACCAGAAAGGTTCAGGTATCAAATGTGTATACGTAGCAATCGGCCAGAAGGCCTCGACTGTTGCTGGCGTTGTACGTAAATTAGAAGAGCACGGCGCAATGGAATACACCACTGTTGTTGCTGCTAACGCATCTGACTCTGCAGCGATGCAGTACATCGCGCCATATGCTGGTTGCACCATGGGCGAGTACTACCGTGACCGCGGTCAGGACGCACTGATTGTCTATGATGATTTAACAAAACAGGCATGGGCTTACCGTCAGGTATCTCTGCTGTTACGTCGTCCGCCAGGTCGTGAAGCATATCCAGGTGACGTTTTCTACCTGCACTCACGTTTATTAGAACGTGCTGCTCGTGTAAACGCTGATTATGTTGAGAAGTTTACAAACGGTGAAGTGAAAGGTAAAACAGGTTCTTTAACTGCTCTGCCAATCATTGAAACTCAGGCTGGTGACGTATCTGCATTCGTACCAACCAACGTAATTTCGATCACTGATGGCCAGATCTTCTTAGAGTCTGATCTGTTTAACTCGGGTATCCGTCCAGCGATCAATGCTGGTTTATCAGTATCTCGTGTTGGTGGTGCTGCACAGACTAAAATCATCAAGAAGCTTGGTGGTGGTGTTCGTTTAGTACTGGCACAGTATCGTGAATTAGCGGCATTCGCACAGTTCGCATCTGATTTAGATGACGCAACGCGCGCACAGCTAGAGCTGGGTGTTCGTGTAACTGAGTTAATGAAGCAGGCCCAGTACTCTCCATTAAGTACGGCTGAAATGGCGTTCTCGCTATTCGCTGCTAACGAAGGTTTCCTGAATGATGTTGATGCAACTAAAGTCGTTGCATTCGAGAATGCAATGCATGCTTACATCAACAGCAACAGTGCTGACATCGTAGCAAAAATTAATGACACAGCTGACTACAACGATGAAATTGCTGCAAGCATGAAAGCAGCACTTGAAGCGTTTAAAGCAAATGGCGTCTGGTAACAGGGGATAAATCATGGCTGGTGGTAAAGAAATACGTACCCAGATCAAGAGTATCCAGAATACGCAGAAGATAACCAAAGCCATGGAAATGGTGGCGGCATCTAAAATGCGTAAAGCGCAGGATCGTATGGAGCAAACACGCCCGTACGCTGACAAAATGCGCAATGTTATCGGTCACCTGGCGAACGCTCATCCTGAATACAAACATACATTCATGGTTGAGCGTGACGTGAAACGTGTTGGCTTTATTGTCATCACGTCAGATCGTGGTCTTTGTGGTGGTTTGAACATTAATCTGTTCAAACGCACTGTAAAAGAAATGATTGGTTTCTCTGATCAGAGCATCGAAATTGATGTCTGTTCGGTTGGCCGTAAAGCGGTTGATTTTTTCAAGCGCTTTAATGCCAGTCAAGTTGCAGAGGCGTCTCAATTAGGAGATAAACCTCGTCTTGAAGACCTGATCGGCCCGGTAAAAGTTATGCTGGATGCTTTTTCAGAAGGCAAGATAGATAAACTATTTTTGGTGCACAATGAATTCGTTAACTCGATGACGCAGTCACCAAATGTTCTGCAACTGCTGCCGATTGAAGCAAGCGCGGATAAAGAGCTTAAGCACCACTGGGATTACATTTATGAGCCAGACTCGAAAGAGATTCTGGACAGCTTGTTGATGCGTTATATCGAATCGCAAGTGTTCCGCGGCCTTGTTGAAAACATTGCCTGCGAAATGTCAGCCCGAATGGTTGCTATGAAAAGTGCTACCGACAATGCCGGTGACATCATCAGTGAGCTTCAAACGATTTACAACAAGGCTCGTCAAGCGTCGATTACTCAGGAAATTTCTGAGATCGTGGCTGGTGCGTCGGCAGTTAGTTAACAGAATTTAAAATTTAGAGGACGGTAATATGAGTTCAGGAAATATTGTCGAAATTATCGGTGCGGTAATCGACGTAGAGTTTCCACGAGACAACGTACCAAAAGTCTATGAAGCGTTATTAGTTTCAGCAACTGGTCTGACTTTAGAAGTTCAGCAGCAGTTAGGTGACGGTATCGTACGAACTATCGCTATGGGTAGTTCAGATGGTCTTAAACGTGGTCTGGAAGTGACATCTACAGGCGCTCCAATCTCAGTTCCAGTTGGTAAGGCTACTTTAGGCCGTATCATGAACGTACTGGGTGAGCCAATTGATGAAGTAGGTCCGGTTAATGCAGAAGCGCATATGCCTATTCACCGTGCAGCTCCTGCGTACGATGAGCAAGCAGCAAGCTCTGAGATCCTGGAAACAGGTATCAAGGTAATCGACCTGGTTATGCCAATCGCTAAGGGTGGTAAAATTGGTCTGTTCGGTGGTGCGGGTGTAGGTAAAACCGTTAACATGCTAGAGCTTATCAACAACATCGCGACTCAGCACTCAGGTTTATCTGTATTTGCCGGTGTTGGTGAGCGTACTCGTGAAGGTAATGACTTCTACCACGAAATGTCAGAAGCTCAGGTTATCAAATTAGATAAACTTGAAGATTCTAAAGTGGCGATGGTTTACGGTCAGATGAATGAGCCACCAGGTAACCGTTTACGTGTTGCCCTGACAGGTTTAACAATGGCCGAGTATTTCCGTGACGAAGGTCGTGACGTACTGTTCTTCGTTGATAACATCTACCGTTATACACTGGCTGGAACTGAAGTATCTGCACTGTTAGGTCGTATGCCATCAGCGGTAGGTTACCAGCCAACACTGGCTGAAGAAATGGGTGCTCTACAGGAACGTATCACGTCGACTAAGAAGGGTTCGATCACTTCTTTCCAGGCGGTATATGTACCTGCGGATGACTTAACCGATCCATCTCCTGCAACCACATTTGCTCACTTAGATGCGACATTAGTACTGTCTCGTCAGGTAGCTGAGCTGGGTATTTACCCTGCGGTTGACCCACTGGATTCAAGCTCACGTCAGCTTGACCCACAGGTTATTGGTAATGAGCACTATGACACAGCACGTGGTGTACAGGGTACATTGCAGCGGTATAAAGAGCTTAAAGATATTATCGCGATCCTGGGTATGGATGAGCTGTCTGATGAAGATAAGCAGACTGTTAACCGTGCACGTAAAATTCAGCGTTTCTTATCCCAGCCATTCTTCGTAGCAGAAATCTTTACCGGTGCTCCTGGTAAATACGTTTCTCTTAAAGATACAATTGCAGCGTTTAAAGGTATTTTGGCCGGTGAGTATGATCACATGCCAGAGCAAGCTTTCTACATGTGTGGTGGTATCGAAGAAGCTGTTGAAAAAGCTAAGAAGTTACAATCTTAAGAGGCGGATAAAGCTATGTCTATGACAATACATGTTGATATCGTCAGTGCAGAAGCTGAAATTTTTTCTGGAACGGCGACTATGGTCTTCGCTCCGGGTGAAATGGGTGAGCTGGGTATTGCACCTCGCCACACTCCGCTAATCTCTCGCTTAAAAGCGGGAGAGGTTCGTTTACAGCATGACAACGGTACAGAAGATGCATTCTTCGTGTCGGGAGGAATCCTGGAGATTCAGCCACATGTTGTAACCGTCTTAGCTGACACAGCCGTTCGTGCAGCAGACCTTGATGAAGCCGCTGCCATCGAAGCGAAGAAACGCGCTGAAGATGCCATTGCTAATCAAAAAGGTGAGTTTGATCTGGCGGGTGCCAGAGCAGAACTTGCTGAAGCCTCTGCTCGAATAGAAGCGATCAGAAAGATGAAAAACCGCGCCTAAAGCAAAGTTCTAATCTTAGAAAAAGGCCTGATCTGGATCAAACCGGAGCAGGCTTTTTTTTTGTCTGTGAAAAGTTAATAGTGAAGTTGTTTTTTTAAATGAAAAGGGCGTAGTCAACGGCTAGTTATCTGAGCTGGCTGTTACATTCATCTGCTAAGCTTTTTGACTGTCTCGGTGTAAAGTATTTGACCTATAAATATCAAATCTGAATAACTGTGGTTCAAAGGGGTTTTACGTTAAACTTATAGAATATTCTACTTTGTGAGCAAAACTTATGGCCAATATTTTATCTCCGTTAAGTGTCATCATTCTCGCTGCAGGAAAAGGTACGCGTATGAAGTCTGCCTTTCCAAAAGTGTTACACCAGCTGGCAGGAAAGCCGCTCATTAATCATGTTTACGATACTGCTATTAGCATCGGTGCGGAAAGCGTATGTGTGGTTTACGGTCATGAAGGTGAAATGCTATTACACAACTGCAAAAACTTTAAATGCCACTTTGCAGAGCAAAAAGAACAACTAGGCACAGGGCATGCGGTGGATCATGCGCTGCCTTATCTGTCGATGAACGATACCGTGCTGATTTTATACGGTGATGTTCCTTTGACCTCAGAGCAGACACTTAAAAACCTGCTCGACAAAGTGGATGATGACACCATCGGGCTGTTAACAGTAAACCTCGATGATCCTCATGGATATGGACGAATTGTTCGTGATGGTGCAAAAAATGTAAAGTGTATTGTTGAACAAAAGGATGCCAGCCCCCAGCAGTTGAAAATCAGCGAAGTGAATACCGGCATCATGGCATTAAAGGCGGATTTGCTACGTGACATGCTGGCAAAGATAAATAATGAAAATGCTCAGGGCGAATATTATTTAACGGATGTAATAGGTCTTGCTGTCGATGCCGGTAAAAAAATTGAAACGTGCTTTGCTGCAAATGAGTATGAAGTAGCAGGTGTAAACAGCCGGGTGCAACTTGCTGAACTGGAAAGAGTTTATCAGAAGAATCATGCAATAAAATTAATGGAAAGCGGGGTGACACTAGCAGACCCTGAGCGAATTGATGTGCGTGGTAATATTTCTGTCGGTCAGGATATTTTCATTGACAGCAATGTTACATTAAGCGGTGATGTATCTATAGAAGACTTTGTACAAATTGGTCAGGGCTGTGTGATATCTGATTCAACGATAGGCGCTGGTAGCATCATAAAACCTTATTCTGTGATTGAAAATTCCACCATTGGTTCACAGGTAGAAGTCGGACCTTTCGCACGAGTCCGCCCCGGCACAGAAATGGCGGCAGGTTCTAAAGTTGGTAATTTTGTTGAAACTAAAAAAGCAATCATTGGAGAGGGCACAAAGATAAGTCACTTAAGTTATGTGGGCGATGCCGAGCTGGGTAAAAATATTAACATAGGCGCAGGAACAATTACGTGTAACTATGACGGTGTAAATAAGCATAAAACGATTATTAAAGATAATGCGTTTATCGGTTCAGATACGCAACTAGTTGCGCCGGTTACGGTAGGTGAGGGAGTGACTGTAGCGGCGGGTTCTACTATTACAAAAGATACGTCGGATGGTGTGCTTGTGTTATCAAGAACTAAGCAGAAGGAAATAGCTGGCTGGAAAAGACCTGAAAAAATCAAAAGCGATGAATAAGTCATTGCCAAAAAATTAGGATCATAATGACTCTAATTAAACTAAGTACAGCTAACAAGTAGCATTAGAGCACTTATTAGCTTTAACGGCTTAAAACTAGAAAGGTACAGTAATAAATAATCGAATCAGACGTCTCTGTTTTCCAAATTACATACTGGTGTCACAAAGCTCAGTTAAAGCTATTGCCAAAAATATATATCGCGCATGATAAAAATAATATGAAGCCTTAACTGAAAGAGAACTAAACAGCGCAATATGCAGCTATAGATGATAACAGTACGTTAGAATATTAATATATAAATAAGCAGTAAGTTAACTTTACTGTAAGTAAAGCTGACAGTTATTGTTTGAAGCTAATAGGAGTATAGTTAAGCATTTGATACAAATGCAGTAGTAATATTATCATTAATAACATTACTTATAATCTAATTTTACTTTAAGTATAAACACAAGGAGTGTATATGTCTTGGTTGAGTGATATTTTTAGCAGTAATGTTTCCAGTGTTGTTGATTCTTTCGGTAATGCGATTGATAAACTGGTTACTTCTGATGAAGAGCGAGGTGAGCTTAAGATTAAGTTAGAAGAGGAAATGAATAAATTCAAAATGAACCAGCTCGAAGCGATTGGACGATATGATACTGAAATAACCGGTCGGCATGCCTCGGATATGAAGTCTGACAGCTGGTTGTCAAAAAATATTCGACCGATGTCACTTGCATTTTTAACGGTGGCTACTGTTCTGCTTGCATATCTGACTATCTTTATACTCAAACCGGAAGAAGTGGCTCTGGTGCAGCCATGGTTAGATTTGCTGAAGGTGCTGCTGGTAACTGTCTACGCATTCTATTTTGGTAGCCGAGGTATTGAAAAAGTAAATTCTATAAAAAACAAAACTGAAGCGAAAGGGTAGAGAAACATCTAAAAACAGGGAGAGTTGATATGGAGATAAAAAACCACCGCATAGAAGGTGAAAATATTAAGTGGAGCGAGTCGCCTAATCAGGGTGATAAGTTCGCAAGTGGCATGCCGGATGCTGTCATAATTCATTATACAGCTGGCTCGTCAGCCGAATCTTCAGTCACAAGCCTCAGTAATCCTAAGCAAAAAGTATCAGCACATCTTGTTGTTGGGAGAAATGGAGAGATATACCAGCTGGTACCATTCGATACAATTGCCTGGCATGCAGGTGTCAGTGAATGGAACGGGAGGAAGGGCTACAATAAATATTCAATTGGTATAGAAATTGATAATGCCGGAATTTTGAAACCAAACGGTAGCGGTAAGTATGTGTCTTGGTTTAATAAGACTTATTCACCTGACGAAGTGATAAAGGCGAAGCACAGAAATAGTGGTGCAGAGCAATACTGGCACCAGTATACAGAAGAACAAATTAATGCGGTATTTGAGATTTGTGAATGTTTATGTGAAAACTACGCGATAAGAGAAATTCTGGGTCATGAGGAGATTGCGCCGCAGCGAAAAACAGATCCGGGTCCTGCATTTCCACTTGAAAGATTACGATTAACTGTGTTTGAGAATGACCGAGAACAAGAATCTGTGGCTGCTGGCGGTCAACAACTTGCGAAATTTGCTCGTGTTACAACTCCGTTGCTTAATATCAGAAAAGGTCCCGGAATATCATTTGAAAAAACAGCTGAACCGCTAATTATTGATTCGAGGGTCGAAGTGATTGAGAGCGATAATGACTGGACTAAGGTACGCTATTCTGTAGAAGGTTGGGTTAGTACAAAATATCTTCAGGCTTGATGGGTCTAATTGGTAGGATGCTATCAGTTGAGTAATGAGTAGTGAAGTTAATAGTTTACAAAAGAATAACACCGGTTGAAGCTGAGTTTGCTATAGTTAACTCATCTTAGTTCAAACGCGTTATCCCAGTATGCCAAATCACGCGAAGTACAACCTTATTTGTAAAAATGCAATTAACTGCTCTAGTTTTGTTTTAATACTAATCATTTTTCTGGTGATGATATGGACCTTGATTGATAAATATCAGGGATTTAAAGCGTACCGGCATAACGTTGCAGAAACAGCGATTAAGAATACAAGGGATGCAATCAGCGAGGCGATAGCCAACAAAAAGAGAATACTAAATCACTACGTCAATGAACACAGATCTCATATTGTCAAACTAGTAGATGATCATGAAAATCAGCAAATATTTGATCACGTATACAATGATATTAAACTTATTTTTCCAGATCTGTTTACAATCAATATTGCAGATATGAAAGGGCGACTGAAACTAGACGATTTTGATGGTTTTACAGGTGATATGTGCCTGACTGATTTGAAAGAATTCAGTGAAACAAAGCTACACTTAAAACGTACACATCCAAATCATATTCTGTATCACTATGATGAAATTACATCATTTAGATATAAAAATAATGACTACTTGTTTTTCACCAGCTTTTCATTAGATCAGATCGTCTCTATTTTAAGACGCTCGACCCCAAAGGGTTACTATATACTTATTATTAATGAGTCCTCAGAGAATGCTATATTAGAAATAACGGCAAAAGGTGGTCGTGACAAAATAGCAAATAGAACAGACTTCAGACTGAATGAAGATGAGCTTAATAGTATTAATATTAAAGAAGCTATCCCGGAAACGCACTGGACTATAGTGAACCTTGAAGATAACACGATAATTTATCAAGAGCTAAAGCTGATAATAATTACTGTTATGATTATATTTGTCATGATAACGGCGATGATTTTATATATGCGTAAAGTCGTAACTGATAATTTTAGACTGATTGAACTGTCTTCAATTGAATTAATGGATAATAATAAAAAAATAAGTGAATTGAATGTCAGGCTCGAACAGATGAGCATGACTGATGCATTAACAGGAATATATAATCGCCGGTTTTATGATATGCAGATTGATAGGGAGTGGCGAAGTGCGATACGAGAGCAAAGCCGGATCACTCTTTTTATGATAGATATTGACTATTTCAAAAAGTACAATGATACATATGGACATGTTGAAGGTGATATCTGTTTACGGAAAGTAGCCCAGTTAATAAAATCCTGTTTTAACAGAAGTAATGAATATGTCGCTCGTTTTGGGGGAGAAGAATTCGTCGTAATCTCACATGCAGACTCAGATTCATGTCTGGCTGTCGCAGAGGCTGTTCATGAAAAGATAAAAAATGCAAATATTGGTCACAGTGAGTCAGAGTTGAAAAGGCTGACAGTCAGTATTGGGATAGCAAGTATGGTACCGGATAAAATGGTACGCCAAATCACTCTGGTGGAAAGAGCTGATATAGCCCTTTATACTGCAAAAAATAGAAAACGTAACCAGACTGTGGTTTATGACAAGTCGCTGTTATACGAATTAAAATAACGGACGATAGAAAATATCCTTGAACAACAAATTTGATGACTTAAAGTTTGAAAAGTCAGTTGATTTGTAGCTCTTTATAATACAAAATTATGTCCGGTTTAGCTGAGTCAGCTGGCAATAATATCAGTCATGAAAATCACTCGTTCAATCTGCGATTCTTAAAAATCGATCGTAGATTGAAAAATTGACTCTGTGTCATTCAAAATGGATATCAAATGCTATCTATTTATGCTCATTGTGTGATCGCTTAGTAATTATTAGGATAGAAATTGATGAAGAAGTATTTTTCTGACAGTAATAAAAAAATTCAGTTTATAACGATAACTTGTTATATGCTGGCTGCCCTGATGCTGGTACAGGCGGTTGCTTCAATTAACACGGATCTGATAAGAACATTCGTTTCACTACTATTTTTCGTGATTTTGTATCAGGCCGGTAGCGGAATGCGAAAAAGGAAAGTATCGGCACGAAGACTTTCTATCGGTGTGCTAATATTTTTTTCGCTGCTTTCGAGTATTGTACTAATAGATATGCTGATAAAGTTATCAAATTCAGATCCTGTTCAGACAGGTCTTTTAGGGCTCGTTATTTTTAGTATCGTCGGATTTACTTCAACAACTTCTCTTCTGCATTTATTTACTAACGATGTTAAGGATGAGTTTAACTAGCAAAAAAATAGTTTGCAGAAATACTGTCAAATTTAGATGCGAGAGATATATTGTATACTGAAAGCAGAGCAGGCAGACAAATAATTATGATTTATAAGCGGTGATAGTCATTAATCATAAGAGAGAGCTTCTTAGTGGGTATAGTATTCTGTTCTAATATAACAGCGATAAAGTAACCTAGACAAGAGTAATTGGTTTAATATTGAATCCTTTTATTTTTTTAGGCAGGCCAGTACTTTTTATCATTTCTCTGGCATGCCAGGCATGTACTTTCATTTTAGTCTGTTTTTTATCCTTGTAAAACTCCACTGTCATAAAGTGTTCATGAGTACGTTTAACCGGGTAGCGGATATCCCACCATTTACCTTCAGTCGTCACTTTTCCAAGGTAAGTCACTTTATTTTTTTCAACCCCGTTAATACTGATAAAAGGGAATCGTCTGTTAGGTAGTTTTGGTGTACTTGTGGCAATGCCGGCCATTTCAGATAAGTTTGAGATCGGCGAGGTAATAATTTCTGTGAGTTTATTGCTGCTATTACCAACAACCACTTGTGAGACTCTGCCATAGTGAACGTCTCCGGTAAGCACGACAATATCGTGATTGCCATTTTGAATGGCTAAGATGATTTCATTATATTGCTCCCAGTCTGGCAAGTTTTTATCTTCTGAACCTCCGCTGGCTGAAATAAGAGGTTGTGGAATAACCAGTACGCCAGGCGACTGTAAGTTTGTAATCCACGCAAGTAGTTGCTGCTGCGACTGTGCTGAGTGAAAACCTTGATTTGATCTTTCGCTACGTAAGTCTGCAATACAAAATGATAGATCATCACCAATAGAAAAAAAGCGCAGTGGCTCGACCTGTTGTATTATTTTAACAGCCTGTTTGGTTGCATCTTTCCAGCGTTCACGAAAATCATCACTTAATTTCAAAGTTAGTAAATAAGGGTTAAAGCCTTCAAGATAAGGATAATCATTCCAGAATTCATGATCGTCCGGTAGAAACCAGGTACCGCCACGTCGAAGAATACTGCGCAAATATTTCCAGCTATCCACGTAGCCGTCTGCCACCCTGTCCTGACAGTCCTCAGCGTCCAGGGGGTACCAGCCTAAGCCTATATCAAGATATACCTGATCCCCGGCTAGAAATTTAAGGTCAGGGCGCAGCGCTTCATGCTTATAAAGTGCCTCAAATGCCTGTCCGGCAGAACCACCGTCATGTTCGGTATAAAAACACGAGCCTATTCCTACAGTGAAAGGCTTTTTGGTTGTACCAGGAAGTCTGTTAGGAAGAGTGGTAAAGAAAGCCTTTTCCAGTAGCTTCCACTGCTGATTTGTACGACTATGAAACTCAGCAATGTAATAAGTATCTGGTTCAAGATCAGTAACCAGTTCAATGTTGTAAAAGCGTTTATTTAGTTTATCGAACGGGCGTTGCCAAATGTTACCACGATCAAGTGTCTGAATAATAACGCCATCCTCATTAGCCCGCATTTTTGCACTGTCTGATTTTTTAATAACCAGGCGCCAGTTATGGGGTTTAGCTAGTGAGGGCGCAAGCGCACCGAGCCAGAGCTTGACAGAGGACTGAGTGACCTCGTGTATCACAAGTGTGTAGCCGCTGGTTAAACGTTTGCCCATGTTTATATTCCTTTATAACTGAAGCATATATATTCATAGATTGGCTGCAAGATAGCAAGAGAAGGCTAGAAAAATGTAATATATAGATAAAGATAAATAGCTGTACTAAGAATAATGACTGAGTTAGCAAACTTCATACATTGATGGGCATATGACCTGAGTATGTTGTTGTGTTAATAGCATAAAATTCTCTGAATCAGTTATATATTGTGACTAGTTTCCAGGGAGCTAGCTATACCAATTATATGTTCTTTGCTAGTATGCTATGAAGATTAAGCGGGGGTTTGCAATGTTGTTCAGAGTGTTTGCATTTACAATTATAAACTTTATGTTACTGGGTAGTGCATTCGGCACTACCTATATCCGGGACTATACCTACACGGCATCCGAGGCAGATAGCAAAATCTCAAGTCGTGTTATTGCACTGGATCAGGTTAAAACGATTTTGCTACAGGAAATAGGCACGCATATCCGTCAGACAATAACGATAAAGCAAAGCTCGAATGTCAGTGGTACCTATGCGAGTGATGATATAGAAGCGATTACAGCCGGCCTGACAAAAGTTGAGATACTCGAAGAAAAGTGGAACGGAATTACTTATTATTTAAAAGCCAAGATTGATGCTGATACTGATAAGGTACTGAATGCACTGGACGAATTTAAGAAAAGCAATGATGAAGCAGTCAATCAGCAGATGGAAAACTTCAGGGCAAATCAGAAAGAGTTAAAGAAGGCGCGTGAGGAAATAGACCGGTTAAAATACAAACTGTCTACAGCAACAACTGAGAAACAAAAGCATCAGGTGTATACAGATTACCAGGATACTGTCGAGTCAATGTCAGCATCCGAGATGGTAGATAAAGGCTATGATTATGCAGAAGCAGGACGACATGACAAGGCTTTTCCGTTATATAAAAAGGCAGCAGATCTGGGAAATGCCCTGGCATTAAATAACCTGGGCGATATGTATTTAAAAGCATATTTCGTTAAAAAAGATTACTACAAAGCAGTAAGATTGTTCAGGGAGGCTGCCGACAAAGGCAGTGCGCTGGCACAAAGCAATTTAGGTTTTATGTATTTAAAAGGTTATGGCATAGATCAAAATTACAACGAAGCGGTAAGGCTGTTTCGTCAAGCATCAGCAGAAAATATAGCACTGGCCGATAGCAATCTGGGCTATATGTATTTACAAGGTTACGGCGTGAATAAGGATTATGATGAAGCAGTACGGCTGTTTCGCAAAGCTGAAAGTAAAGGCAATACGCTTGCGCTAACAAATCTTGGCTTTATGTATTTAATGGGCAATGGTGTTAATAAGAATTACACTGAAGCCGTCAGACTATTTAAGCTGGCTGCAAACCAAGGGCATGCACTGGGTAAGAGTAATCTTGGCTATATGTACTTAAACGGATTTGGTGTAACTGAAAATATAGCTAAGGCTAAATCATTATTTCAGGAAGCCTGTGATGGCGGCAATCAGCTGGGCTGCAGTAATCTTAAAATAGATGCTTTCAAATAAAACAGAATGGCAGTGAAAAAGTAGAATAACGGCCGTGTATCACCGACTGAGCAGTCACGATATAAGGATCGGGAGAGTCGGGTTATTCTTAGCTGATTATATGTGATGAGACTTATTGGAGGGAACCAAATATGTTAAGCAGAGTTACTGATAAATTCAAACAAACGCTCCTGCTGCTGAGCTTTTTGATGCTCACTAATCTGACGGTTAGCGCAGAAGAAAACCGTCAGGCTTGTTATCACGATTGTACTAATGATTACGGTAATGTTCTTGGGAAAACCAAAACAGGCGTTACAGCTTACTCAAACTGCAACAATGAATGTGTGATTTTTGAAGCGGCTAGTTTTGATGGAATTTATACCGGTGTTAAGTGGCAGTGTGTTGAATTTGCACGAAGATGGCTGCTAATGAATTATGGAGTTGTTTACAAGGATGTCGATTATGCTATCGATATCTGGGGAAAAATCGATCATTACTTAAAGATAGCGGATAAATCTCAGATTCCGGTTCGTTCATATGTTAATGGATCAGAGCAAAGCCCCGTCCCCGGCGACTTGTTGATCTATGCCAAGGCGCTGTTAAACACAGGGCATGTTGCTGTAGTGACTAATATTGATAAACAAAATAACAAGCTCTACATTGCAGAGCAAAACTATAGCAATAAAAAGTGGCCAGGGGATTATTCAAGAGCCGTTGATTACATTATTAAAGATAAACGATTCTGGGTGCTTGATGAGTACCTGATCGGCTGGAAGCATGCCGCGTTTAGATAAACTCACCTGATTCATATCATACAATCAATAGCAATACTCTCAATCTTAGATTATAAGTTATAGAATAGAGTCGCTAGGTATATAAAAATACCCAATAAGTTGTAGTCATTGGACTAGACCGGTCTGGCAGGTAAAGCGGCATATCTAACTAATTATTTAGTGTTTTACGCAAATACGCTATGCAAACATCTGTGTTTTATCATATTGTGAAATGAAGGTTTACTGATTTTAGGATAGCAAGTGCCTGAATAAGAGTTAAATAAATCAATATTAGAAATTAAGGATATTGCTAGTTATACTGTAAACAGTAACGGTTGTTTTCGCCAGCTGTAAAATTTGCAGAAGGACCGCAGTGTAATAGAGAGACGTGTTTCAATATGGCTATTAATAGTTCAAAGCCACTGATGGCAGATAGTTCTGTAGAGCATGTCAGGCTAATATACGCAGCAGTTGGGCAGGCAATTTTTGCAACCATCGTAAGCTCGGTGCTGCTGGCAACGGTTCTCTGGCCTGTTGTTAGTCACAATACGCTGCTTTTGTGGCTGTCCTTGATGTTGCTTATCAGTCTTGTGCGTGGACTAACGGCCTATCAATATACAAAACACTCAGCCAACGATGAGGCCGCTGCAATCTGGTTCAGGCGATTTGTTGTAGGCAGTGTTTTTGCTTCAATTGGCTGGGGTGCCGCTGCAGTATTAATGTTTCCAGAAAATGACGCTGCACATCAGGTGTTTCTGGCATTTGTCGTCGGTGGTATGGCAGCCGGCTCAATAACCAGCCTTTCTTATTCAAAATATTTAGTATATTTCTACTTAGTGGCAAGCTTACTGCCATTACAGTTACGATTTTTCCTCAGTGACACCGAGCTTGGTCTGGAAATGGCCGTGATGCTGATCTTCTACCTTATGATGTTACTGTTTGCAGCAACAAGAGCACATAACAGTATCTTGCAGGTGATGTCACTTAAGAAAGACTGTGATGAGTTCAATCGTTCATATCAACAAAGTGAACGACGCTATCAAAGACTGTTACAGACAGCAGCTGATGCATTTTTATTACATGATGAAAACGGAAAATTTGTCGATGTTAATACGCAGGCCTGTAAAGATCTTGGCTACTCGCGTAATGAAATGCTGAATATGGAAATTACTGGTATTACAGTTACTTCAGGTCTGCAAGTGGCTGAACAAGAGCGGTCAAAACTTGAAAAAGGAGAAACGATTCAGTTTGAGGCGGTACACAAACGCAAGGATGGCTCTGTCTTTCCGGTTGAAGTTAGAATTGGTCTGATCTCCATCGATAACAGCAACTTTTATTCAATACTGGCACGTGATGTAACAGAAAGAAAAAGAGATGAAAAGATAATAAGAGAATCACAGCAAAGGATGGCATTGCATGTTCAGAGGACACCTTTAGGTGTTATCGAATGGGATAAGTTTTTTTGCGTGACGGAATGGAATCAGGCTGCGGAAACAATATTTGGATATAAAAAAGAAGAAGTAATAGGCAGGCATGCAAAAGATATCATCGTACCTGATGAAGGACTGCAACAGGTTAATGAGGTCTGGGATAATTTAATAAACATGCAAAGTGGCTTGCGGAGTACAAATGAGAATATTACAAAAGATAAAACAACTATATTATGTGACTGGTAT
The DNA here is from genome assembly GCA_029882215.1 of Gammaproteobacteria bacterium. GTDB lineage: Bacteria > Pseudomonadota > Gammaproteobacteria > SZUA-229 > SZUA-229 > JAUVDT01. The sequence continues at coordinate 41,540 of JAOULC010000018.1, forward strand.
AATACGCCGCTGATTAATGAAACGGGTGAAGTGATTGCAGTGGCATCGCTTGTACAGGATATTACCAGTCAAAAAAATGCTGAGTTAGCAATAATCAGAGCTAAAGAAGAAGCAGAGGCAGCCAGCAAAGCAAAATCGGACTTTCTCTCACATATGAGTCATGAGTTTAGAACACCATTAACAGCTATTCTGGGGTTTAGCCAGATCATGAGCCTGAGAAGTGATGTGCCTGATAAATACAGAGGTTATGTTGCTGAAATAACAAAAGCTGGTGCACATCTGCTTGAGTTGATAAATGATGTGCTGGATTTATCCAGTATCGAAGCGGGAAAATTGAGCTGTAAATTAGCTGTTTGTGAACTGAACGGTATCCTGAGTGATTGCTTCAAGTTTGTAGAAGGGATAGCGGCCGATAATGACATTGAAATAATTGATGAGGTAACGGGTTCGGATAATTATTTGGTGTATGTAGACCGGTTCAGATTAAAGCAGGCAATTATTAATCTACTGACAAATGCCATTAAATATAATTCAAAGCAAGGCACAGTGACGATAAGCTGTACTGTACTCGAAGAGAAATTCATCAGCATAAATATAGAAGATACCGGCTCAGGTTTAACAGAAAAAGAGCAGCTCAGGTTATTTAAGCCATTTGAAAGAATTGGTAAATACAAAGGTATAGACGGTACGGGTATTGGTTTAATGATAACCAAACGCGTGGTTGAAATGATGGGTGGTGAAGTGGGTGTTGAAAGTACTGTAGGCAAAGGCAGTGTTTTCTGGCTGAAGGTGGCCTTGAGCTCTGATGCAAACGTTTTGAATAATAATATTAAGAAGTGAAGCCAGTATCTGTCGTATTTGAACAGTTAAAAACAGCAGATCGTTAATGTTGTCAATAAATAAAGTCTCCAGCACAGGCACATATGGCCATTAATCCCCTAAAAAAACTGCACAGTGGTGCCGGGGAAAGCTAGAATATAGTGCCTTTTGTCCGCGAAACAGAGGCAATTTGTTACCTTGATTTTAATATTTAGTGACAGTCTCTAAATGTTTGCGGTAATTAATACATTTCGAAGTAACGGGCGTAATATTTTTCTCATCGCTATTCTTTAATCACGTACCATTTGCCTTTGCACATTTTCACTGATGGCTGTACCGGCTAAAAGCTTTATCAAAAAAAGTGTAAAATCCATAGCGGTTCCTGGACCTCGTGAAGTAATAATGTTGCCATCTGAAACAATCGCGGCATTGCTTATCTCAGTGTCCGGCAGGTTTAGTGAGGCAAGCACACCGGGAAAAGAAGTCGCTTTTTTGTTGTCCAGCAAACCGGCATGAGCAAGTGCTTTCGGCGCTGCACAAATGGCAGCTATGAATTTGCTGCTGAGCGAGTGTTTTTTTAATAACGCGATAAGCCGCTCATCATCACGCAAGTGATCAGCCCCTGGGAGCCCGCCAGGTAAAACGATCATATCGAATTGTTTGTCCAGTACCTTGTCCAGTGTGGTATCAGGGATGATGACGGTTTTGCGTGAACAGGTGACAGGGCCATCTTCAAGCCCTGCTGAGGTGACTTCTATCTCGGCTCTGCGCAGTAAATCAATAATGGTGATGGCTTCAAGTTCTTCGCAGCCCTGAGCCAGTGGGATTAATACGTTTATCATTACGCACCTCGTGAGCTGATTTGTGTGTGGTTTGGGCAATAAAAAGGCCGGCAACACAATGTGCACCAGCCCTTTTATTATAGTGTGTATTAACCTGTTATTTTTTGTTGTAAATGGCCAGTCCTTTTAATAGGTTTAGGGCTTCATATAACTGGTAATCTGTACTGGATAAGGGTTGTTCTTCCGCTTCCTTATTTGACTTTGATGAAGCAGAGTTGTTTTTACTTTTCTGCTTTGAGTCTTTAGGGTTAGCAAGGTGGCCGGATAGGTCCGCTTCCTTGACGGCTGCGATTGAATTATCTTTTAGTTCGGTTATTTTTACTCTGTCTAATTTGATATCCGGTTCGATACCTTGAGCCTGAATTGAACGGCCACTTGGAGTGAAGTAGCGCGCTGTTGTGATCTTAATAGCGCCGCCAGCTGGCAGTTCCTGAATAGTCTGCACAGAGCCCTTACCAAAAGATTTGCTACCTACGATGATGCCGCGTTTATGATCCTGCAAAGCGCCAGCCACAATTTCTGAAGCCGAGGCAGAGCCGCCATTGATCAGAACAATGAGCGGTACGCCAGAGAGAACATCACCAGGCTTGGCATTGAATTCCATATATGAATTATCGATGCGTCCTTCGGTATAGACAATCTTGCCCTTGTTGAGGAAAAGGTCGCTCACTTCAGCGGCTGCATGCAGAACACCACCCGGGTTATTACGCAGATCAAGCACCAGACCATTCAGAGGCTTTTTATTTTCTTTGGTAAGCTTCTTAATAGCATCAAGTAGCTGAGAGCCGGTTTTAGACTGGAAGCTGCTAATGCGAACATAACCGTAGTCAGCTTCAAGCATACGATTTTTTACGCTTTTAACTTTAATGATGTCGCGGGTAATGGTGACATTAAAGGGCGCATCCTTACCGGAGCGAACAACTGTCAATACGATATCTGAACCGGGTTCACCACGCATGAGTTTGACGGCCTCATCAAGTGTCATACCTTTGACTGGCTTGTCATCCAGCTTGATGATCAGATCGCCCGATTCCATGCCTGCACGGAAAGCCGGTGTATCATCGATCGGTGAGATAACTTTAACAAAGCCGTCTTCATCCATCCCAACCTGAATACCCAGGCCGCCAAACTGTCCGGTAGTACCGATACGCAATTCCTGATATTGCTGTGCATCAAGATAAGACGAGTGCGGGTCCAGACCGCTTAACATGCCGCGAATAGCATGTGTCAGTAAGGTTTTGTCATCGACTTTTTCAACATAGTCGGCCTTAATTTTGGCGAAGATATTGGTGAAGTTCTGAAGTTCGGCTAACGGTAATGTGTGTTGCACCTGACTATCAGTACGATCAGCCATCACACCCTGAGTAAGGGTTAAAGTAGCACCCGTCAAAAATCCAAATGTGAGGATAAGTCCTGTTTTAACAGCATTGTTCATTAAGTGGCTCCTGCAGCAATTGCAGTCAGTTTACATTATTTTGAAAATATCAATTAAGTTTTTTGATAGCTTAACTTACGATTGAGTTCAATTAATTAATTATTTATAGGGAAGCATAGTTGGTATATTTAAATGAGCACCACTTTGTGGGGTCTACCGGTTTGCCTTGCTGACGTATTTCGAAATAAAGGCCGCTGGAGTCCTGACCACCGCTGTCGCCTACGGAGGCAATGATTTCCCCTTGCTTGACCCAGTCGCCGGTTTCTTTTAGCAGGTTTTGATTATAACCATACAGACTCATGTAGCTTGCTCCATGGTCAATGATGATGATAAAACCATAGCCTTGCAACCAGTCAGAAAAAATGACCCTTCCGCTGTTGACAGCATGTACCGGCTTGCCATAGTCCAGTGCCAGCACAACACCATTCCATTTAAGGTCACTGCGGGCTTTTTTACTGCCGTATTCGTTGGTAATGCGGCCTTTGACCGGCCAGGGCAGCTGACCTTTCTGGGTTAAAAAGTCTTTTACATCGGCAGGTTTTGAAGGGATATCAGCCAGTACTTCACCTAATGATATTAGCAGGCTTTCTATCTTGCTGCGGTGTGTCTGTAACGATGCGAGCGTGTCTTCATTGCTGATGATTTTATTATTGAGCAGTGAAATGAGCTTATTGCGGCGGGAACGATTGGCGCTAAAGCGGTTTTTCTGCATAAACTGACTTTTTTGCAGCTCGGCCACCTGTTCTGATTCCTGCGTAATTTTATTCTTTATCGTCATTTTTTCTTGTAGCAGTAAATTATATTCAAGTATCTGATGGCTTCTGGTTTTATTCAGATAACGGTAGTAAATGACAGCGTGACCCATTTCGATGGCATTTTGCTGGTTTAAAAGTAGCTTGGCCGTCTCGCTCCGACCCATCATATAGGCTGTTTTAATTTGTCTGCTTAATGCCTGTTTATGCGATTTTAATGAATGTTCCAGTGATTTAAGTTCTTTATTGAGTGATTTCAGGCTTTTTTTGTATTTTCCAATTTGTTGGTTTGTGCTTTTGATATCATTACTGAGTTTGGCAATTTTTATATCCAGTGCTTTGAGTTCGCGTTGCAGTTCACCACGTTTAGATTTGTCCTTCTCAAGAGAGCTTTCAACCTGATTGATATTTTCGCGTATCTGATCGAGCTTGCGCTGCTGTTGTGAGGTATCCGTTGAGGCGAAACAAAATGACCCAAATAGGATCGTTGCAAGTAAGAAAAAGCGTGAAAGATGGATAAAATCGCTAAGATAAGTCATTCAGTATTTATATCATTTATTAAGAAAATAAGTGCAAAATTATATTGCATATTGTATTCGATCTGAATTACGCTAGAAAGTGCTTAGATTTTACCCATCCAGTGGCGTGCTGTACAAGTTACTGGTTAAAAAATGATTTAAAATAAAAAAACGCATAAAAGAAGTTAAATTCTTACTTATCAACAACTTGGGCTATTAACGCAGAGAAAATTGAGTTTTCAATAAGAAATATTTATAGATAAAATAGATTATTTTTCGATATATGAAAATTTTAATACAATAAAAGATAGAAATACTTTATTATTTTATTTGTGTTTACTAATATTGATGCGGTAATACGTAGTTAAGGATGAATGTACTATGTCAGCAGAATTAATTAACCCCCCGGCTTTAATGACGCGCGAAGAAGATATAGATCGTGCTTCACGTTCATTAAAAGCAATGTCACACCCGCTACGTCTGAAGATACTGTGTACTTTAGGTGATAGTGAAATCAGTGTTCAGGACATCGTTGAAAATGTCGGAACATCGCAGAGTAATATTTCTCAGCATTTAGCAATACTGCGTGATAAAGGAATACTGGCTTCACGCAAAGATGCAAATCGTGTTTATTACAGAGTGGGTGATGCCAGAACGCTACGTTTAATCAGCATGATGCAGGAAGTCTTTTGTAGTACACAGGGCCTGTTTCCTGATGCCTGATTAAGCATTTTTTAATCAATTTTTTTACAGGTTTTAGATATGGATCAGATGCTGGAGTTTGTCAGCAACCATGCGCTTATGAGTGCTGCAGTCGTCGTCATTATAGCTTTAATCATTAAGATGGAGCTGGAACGGCTGACCAGTAAGATAGCTCAGGTGAACCCTTTTGAAGCCATCAGACAGCTCAATGATCAGGGGGCTATTCTGGTCGATGTGCGAGAAACAAAAGAATATAAAGAGGCTCATTTGAAAGATGCGCTACATATTCCGCTGGGCGACCTTAAGTCACGCATGGGCGAGCTGAGCAAGTATAAAGACAAAGCCGTTATTGCCTATTGCCGTTCAGGAAGCCGTTCTTATAGTGCTTGTAAAACGCTGCATAAGGCAGGTTTTGAATCGGTCAGTAATTTACAGGGCGGCATTATGGCATGGCAGAATCAAAATATGCCGGTCAGTAAAAAATAAGCTCATTAAACCCCATCTGTAAATCAAAGTGGATTATCCTCGATGCAACTAGTGTGTCCATCTTGCCAGGCTATCAATCGCATACCTGCGGCTCGTGAGCCGCTTGAAGCCAGCTGCGGGAAATGTAAACAGAAGCTGTTTCAGTCTGATTCGTTAGAAGTCTCAGCGGCTGTTTTTGCCCGTCATCTTGAAAAAAATGAACTGCCGGTTGTGGTCGATTTCTGGGCACCATGGTGTGGCCCGTGCAAGATGATGGCACCAAACTTTAAAGCCGCGGCGGCTGATCTTGAGCCCGGCTATCGTTTATTAAAACTGAATACTGAAAACGCTCAACAAGTGGCGGCACAATGGTCTATCCGTAGTATTCCTACCATGATTATCTTTAAAGCGGGCCGGGAAGTCGCCAGAACGTCTGGTGCTATGGATAAAAATCAGATCATTAACTGGGTCAGGCAGAATACCTAGTCGTATACCACCTGGTTCGTACAAATAAATTTACTGAGAACTAAATATGAGTGAAGAGCAGAAAAATTTTTCGATTCAAAAAGTGTATGTAAAAGATGTTTCATTTGAATCGCCAAACGCACCAGCCGTTTTTTCAGAGGCGGAGTGGGCACCTGAAATTAACGTGCAGTTAAATACAGAATCCCATGGGTTAGCTGATAATGTTTTTGAAGTGACGTTGAAGATCACAGTGACGGCAACTCAGGCGACAAAAACGGCATTTCTGGTAGAGCTTCATCAGGCCGGTATTTTTACCATTGAAGGCTTTGATGAGGAAGAAAAAGGCGGCATGTTAGGCAGTTACTGTCCGAATGTCCTGTTCCCTTTTGCGCGTGAAGCGATCAATGATCTGGTCGGTAAAGGCGGGTTCCCTCAGCTACTCCTGGCACCGATAAACTTCGATGCCTTGTATGCACAGCACTTAGAAAAGAAACAAGCGCCGGCAGAAGAATTAACACACTAAATGACTGATAAAACAATTAAAACAGTTGCTGTCTATGGTGCCGGATCCTGGGGCACGGCGCTTGCTTTGCAGCTGGCACGAGCCGGCAGCAAAGTCTTGCTGTGGGATATTGATAGCGAGCTGCTGGAAAATATGCAGCGTGACGGGATTAATCATCGCTACATTCCAAATGTAAAATTACATGAAAATATAACGATAGAAGCCGACCTTGAGACAGTGTGCCGCGCAGCAGATTTAAACCTGCTGGTGATACCAAGTCATGTTTATCGTCAGTTCTTAAGCCAGCTAAAACCTCTTTTAACTGAGAAAAGTAAAGTTGCATGGGCAAGCAAAGGACTGGAGCCTGACAGTGGTTTGTTGTTGCATCAGGTGATTGCTGAGGTTATTCCGCAGGTAACACAAAAAGCGGTGATTTCAGGCCCAACCTTCGCGGTTGAAGTGGCTGAAAATTTACCCACAGCTGTTACCGTTGCTGCAAAAGATGAGGGCTTTGCACTGGAAGTGGCAAAATATTTGCACTCCGATAACTTCCGGGCGTATACCAGTCATGACATTATCGGGGTAGAGTTAGGCGGCGCGTTAAAAAATGTTCTGGCCATTGCTACCGGTTTATCTGACGGGCTGGGCTTTGGTGCAAATTCCAGAGCGGCATTAGTGACCCGCGGACTGGCTGAAATTATGCGACTGGGTCTGCGTCTGGGTGGTGAAAAAGAAACTTTTATGGGGCTGGCTGGGCTGGGAGATTTGGTGTTAACCTGCACCGATGACAAGTCACGTAACCGTCGTATGGGTTTAAATCTGGCATCAGGTCTAACAGCAGAAGAATCAAAAGAAAAAATTGGCCAGGCGGTTGAAGGTGTACGTACAGCTAGAGAAGCGCATTTGATGGCAGTGAGGTATGAAATAGACTGTCCGATTATCGAACAGGTCTATAAAATTCTTTATCACAATATGAAGCCACAGGAAGTTGTTCACGACCTTTTGTCTCGAGATTTACGCTCTGAATCTAACTGAGTGTTCGGCTTTAAAAACCATAACCAAACTTAGCGCCAAAAAAGGTGGCGCTGGTATGGGGTAAAAACACACCATCAAAAGCATGGTATCGAATATAGGTCTTGAGATAGGCATTATCATCAATCTTGAAGGTAAGTCCGCTGGCAAAACTAAAATCTACCTGATTTTGTTGTTCGCCATAGACCGTTACAGTGCCTTTCTCATCACCACCACTGATAATATATTCTCCCAGATCAAAACCAAACTCAAAATTCAGACCGATGTTTCTGATGAACAGATAGTCAGCGCCAAAAATGGCGTGTATTGCCGTAAAGGCATCATTTTGCTGCGGTAAATTAACGTACACAAGGCCGGCCCCGAAGTAAGGCGCTAAGCGCTGTGCGGACCGGTATGGATAGGAAATAAACTGAAAGCCGTTTAAATCAGAAACCTCGTCGGTTTCACTAATCAGCTCGATATAGTTTTTATGTGTGGACGAGTCAGTGCCCGATGCAATAGCGCTATTGCAGGTAAAAAGTAACAGCAGTACAAACAGTTTTGTCAGAGCAGTTTTATTAATCACTTATTGTCTCATGGTTAAGTTAAGAAGCACCTTCAAAATTCAGTTGTCGCCAGGATTCATAAATCATGACCGCAACAGAATTCGATAGATTCATACTACGAGACTCAGCCAGCATCGGCAAACGTAAAATGTGAGCCGGTTCCAGGGCTTGTAAAAAATCTTTTGGCAGACCGCGCGTTTCAGGACCAAATAATAAAATATCGTCTTTATGAAACTGCATGTCTGAGGGCCGGGTTTTGCCATGCGTAGAGCAGGCAAACAGTCGTCTATATTTGTTATTTTCGAGAAAATCTTCTAAAGAATCATAGTGCGAAATGTTGGTCCATTCATGGTAGTCGAGGCCGGCTCTGCGCATTCTCTTATCACTGAGTTCAAAGCCTAAGGGGTGAATAAGGTGTAGCTGATAACCCGTATTGGCACACAAACGAATGATATTACCGGTATTGGGTGGAATTTCGGGTTCAAACAGGGCGATATGTAGCATATTGACAGGTTTTCTTATGACGGGCTGTAGGTATTGGTGTAAATTAGCGCTATTGTAAATCATTTGCGGGCGAGTGGTTTATCTTTACTGAGGAACGGCAGGTAAAAGAGTAAATTACAGAGGTTTCATGTACTTAAAGCATTTTGGTTTAGAACGCTCACCTTATAAGATAACGCCAGATACCAGCCTGTTTTATGAGGGAGGCAATCGCGGTGCCGCGCTGGAAGCGATTAAATATTCGATTTTACAAGGCGAAGGCATTATTAAAGTGGTGGGCGAGGTTGGCAGTGGCAAAACCATGCTCTGTCGTATGCTCGAAGTACGCCTGCCTGATTATGTTGAGATTGTCTACCTGGCCAATCCCAGCTTATCCCCTGAAAAAATTCTGCATGTCATAGCAATGGAAATGAAGCTGCCTGTAGCTCAGGACGATGACAAGGCTAAAGTGATGCAAATGCTGCAAGACTACCTCTTAGAGATACATGCTAAAGGCCGTCAGGTTGTGGTCTTTGTAGAAGAGGCGCAGGGCATGCCACTAGAGACACTGGAAGAGATCCGGCTATTAACAAATCTTGAGACAGGCCAGTTTAAAATGCTGCAAATCGTGCTTTTTGGTCAGCCAGAGTTGGATGAAAATCTTGGCAAAAGGCAAATTCGGCAACTAAAAGAACGGATATCACACCACCTGTCGCTGGATACTTTTGACAAGAAGGACATCCAGAGTTATCTGAATTTTCGCTTACGCGCCGCTGGCTTTAAAGGGGCTGACCTGTTCAGCCAGAAACTGGCCGGAATGATCGCAAAGTACTCAAAGGGATTAACCCGAAGAATCAATATTCTGGCAGACAAGGCACTGCTGGCAGCATTTGCTGATAATAGCGAAGAAATAAAACCAAAGTATATAAAACTAGCGGCGAAAGATAGTCAGTATATCGCACTGGAACTTCCTGTCTGGGCAAAAGTAGGAGTAGTTCTGATGGTTATGGCAATGCTGATGAGCCTGGGCTGGGTGGTGCGAGGTTTTGAGATAGAGCAGAAGATAGAGAGTAATACTCAAGTAATCAGTGATAAAAATGATGCAAGTGACGGAAATAAAAGTAATTTATCCCTGCGGTTTAATGGAAAAGAGCAGGTTGCCAGTCTAAACTCAGAAGCTATGAGCCTTTTATTGCAAAAAAGGCTTAAAAGAACGGCTTTGTGGTTACGGGATAATGCAGAGAGTCGGTATTCTATACAACTCCTGTTACTTGATGAAACAAGAATGACAGCTCTGGATTCATTTTTAAAGAGGATGAAAGAACAGGGGTTGATTGAAGATACCTATGTCTATCTGGTTACGAAAAACAACCAGCTGGTTTATGGCGTCTTATATGGCGGCTTTAGACAATACAGTGATGCGATAAAGGCGATCAGTAAACTCAGCCAAGTGCTGAAAGTGAATAAACCGTTTGTAAGAGATATGCAAAGTATATCAACAGAATATATCTGAGTGATGAGATAACAAAAATAATGATGAATAAGCTGATAATAATCATAATGCTAACGGTCTTAATGAGTGCATGCGCGCCATCGAAATCACCGGTTAATGTAAAAGGCCATATTAATAAGCAGGTCATCAAGCCCGTACAGGATAATATACCCGAGCTTGTAAACGAGGCGCCGGTATTACCGCCACCGCGTATGACGGCAAAAACTGAAACTTATACCGTTGTGGTTAATGATGTGGATGTTTCTTCATTGTTGTTTGCTCTGGCTCGGGACGCAAAGTTAAATGTCGATATCTTTCAGAATATCAATGGCAAAGTGACACTAAATGCGATTGATCAGACATTACCACAAATCTTAGACAGGATAGCTGAGCAGTCGGATATCCGCTACAAAGTAATGGATGGACTACTGGTCATTCGCCCGGACCTGCCGTTCTTCAAAACGTATAAAATAGAATATGTGAATATTGACCGCCAGACGAAAAGTCAGAACCTTATTTCAACCCAGATTGCCTCGGCAGGTTCAGCAGGTAAATCCGGCAATGCGGGCAGTAGCGGAAATAACTCCCTGACCTCGGTTGAAAGTGAAACCAATAATGCGTTCTGGAAAACACTGACCAGCAACCTTTCAAAGTTCATTGAACAGGAAGATAGTGAAGGTAATAAAGAAGACGCGGCTCTTTCAAAAAATATTCTAGTGAATAAAGAAGCGGGTTTTATCACAATAAAAGCCAGTGAAAAAGAACACAACAAAATACAGGCTTATATTGACCTGGTATTAAACAGTGCGAAAAGACAGGTTCTGATAGAAGCAACAATAGCTGAGGTAAGTCTGAGTGATAAGTTTCAGTCCGGAATAGACTGGAGTACGGTCAGCAATAGCGGCAACACAAACTTCAGCCAGAACTTAACAGGGGCAAATCTGGGTAGTGCGCCATTTTTTACTGCAACATATAACAGCAGTTCATTAACAGCGTCAGTAAAAATGCTGGAAGAGTTCGGAAAAGTGAAAGTATTATCAACGCCGAAAGTAATGGCTATTAATAATCAGACCGCTATTTTAAAAGTGGTTGATAACCGTGTGTACTTCTCTATCGGTGTGGATGCAACCACAGACAGCAACAGTAATACAACGAAAACCTTCACCACAGAGATCCATACTGTGCCTGTAGGAATTGTTATGCAGGTGACGCCTTATGTCAGCGCTAAAGACGAAGTTACATTAAATATCAGACCGACAATATCAAGAATCATTAATTTTGTTGAGGATCCAAATCCTGAGTTAGCGAGAGAAAATGTCATCAGTGAAGTGCCTGAAATACAGGTCAGAGAAGTCGAATCGATACTTAAGGTTAACAGCGGTGATGTGGCTGTTATCGGTGGATTAATGCAGGATACCGTAGATGAAAGTGACTCGACAGTACCGTTTCTTGCCGCCATACCTATAATCGGCCAGCTATTTAATTATTCGGATGACAGTCATACTAAAACAGAGCTGGTTATTTTTATCCGGCCTAAAGTCATAAAACATGCGGATATAAATACTGACCTTGCTGACTTCAAGTCGCACCTTCCACAGTTTGAAAGCGAAACAGACAGGGCAAGGTAAGGATGAGTCTGTTACTAGATGCACTAAAAAAAGCGGCGGAAGAAAAGGAAAAAAAAGATTCCGATAAGCAGGATAATGCTTCCACCGAGCAAAAGGAAGAAGTGTATACACATGAAGTTGATGAAGGCTTTTTACTAGATGAGCGGGTTTCAGCTGCTGGCGATAATAAAACGGTTGCTATTGAGGAGCCTGCAGAAGAAGTCTTTGATCTGGAGTTGCCGGAAGATGTTCCTATAACGGACGATTACCCTGTAACAGAAGACAGTCCTGCAACAGAAGATTACTCTGTAACAGAACACTCTTTAGCAGATGACAGCTCTGTAACAAAAGATTTAGCAGAAACTGAAACTGTTGTAGATAAGAGCACAGAGAAAGAAGCAGCAAAGCATGAGGAGATGCCAAAGACGGCATTAACAGATGCGGTTGTTAGAAAAACAGAAAAAAAAGAGAGCAGTCAGGTGCAGGCTGAACATGACCTGACTAGCTATGATCATAAAGATGCAAGAAAAATTCTCGAAGTGACACAGAAACGCTATCGAAATAATCAGCGAATAGCCTATTACGGAATGTATGTATTTGCCACTATTTTATTTTTTACCGGTAGCTATTTGTATTATACGGCCGAGGTGCTGGATAACTCTGACAAGCCTGTTTTTAAAACAAAAAACAAAATAGCTTCGCAACCGAAAACTGAAATAGAAAAGAAAATCGAAGAGCAGGTATTAATTGCTAAAGCAAAGCTTGCAGTAGTGGATGACAGCGAAGAAAAAAATGTCACAATGGCGGTTGTTCCTAAAGCAAAAAAATTAATAAAACCGGTTAAGATAGAACAGTCAATTACAATTACAAGTCAAAAGAGAGAAGACCCTCTTTCACTGATACTGCAGAGAGCCTACAAATATTATCAGTCCGCTGAATACAAACAGTCTGACGAATTATATCAGGCAGTGTTGTTGCGTGATGAAAAACAGAAAGATGCATTATTAGGCCGGGCTGCCATTGCCGTGGTGAATAAAGACTATGCGTTGGCAAGACGGTTTTATCAGCAGCTACTTCACTATTTTCCCAGAGATAGTATTGCCAGTTCAGCATTAGTTGATCTTAATCGTCAGGAAGTGACCTCGGCGAATGAGAGTCAGCTAAATATTTTGTTAGAAGATAATCCTAAAGCCGCTCATGTTTATTTCAGTCTGGGTTTGCTATACGCAAAGCAGCAGCGTGTAAAAGAATCACAACAGGCATTCTTTGAAGCGTATGCACTCGATAAAAAAGCAGATTATGCCTATAACCTGGCGGTGATGCTGGATAAGCTGGGACAGACTAAAGCGGCACTCAGCTATTACCGTCTGGCATCAACATTATCGGACAAACATGCATCAAATTTCAATGAAAAATTTGCGCTGGAACGCATAGCTCAGCTGGAGATGGGTAATGAGTAATGGCGAGCAGCTGGAAGTAAGCGAGGCAGAAAGACGCTCTGCACCATTAGTAAAGCAAAAGCGTCTGGGTGATGTATTAATCGACAAGGGTCTGATCACGTTAGACCAGTTGAAAATCGCTTTAACAGAACAAAAAACAAATAATATACCGATTGGTAAGATGCTGGCGGCATTAGGCTTTGTGACAGAGTCGGTGATTCGTGATGTCTTAGGTGAAACGCTGGGACATGAGTCAGTTGATCTGTCACAAATTGTACCGGACCCGGAGGCACTTGCGCTGGTGACAAAAGATCTGGCGATTCAGTTACAACTAATACCACTATTGTATTTTAAAGACACCGAAGAGCTAACGGTTGCGATGACCGATACGATGGATCTGGTAGCGCTGGACCGCTTACGGGCTGTGGTAGGTGTCAATGTCGAAATCAAAGCGAACCTTGCGGTCGAATCTGAAATACAGTCTGCAATTGATAAGTTTTATGGTTATGAGCTGTCTGTCGATGGCATATTAAATGAATTAGAAACCGGTGTTATTGATTTAAAAAGTCTGCAAACTGGAGATACAGAGTACAGCCAGCCGATTGTACGCCTGATGAATGCGATTCTTGCTGATGCGGTTAAGTCAGGGGCATCGGATATTCATATCGAGCCGGAGGAAGGGTTTATCCGGGTTCGCTACCGGATTGACGGAGTGCTGCGACAAATTCGCAGTCTGCATCGTAAATTTCTTTCCGCGATCGTGGTGCGGATAAAGGTCATGGCGGATATGAATATCGCCGATACCCGTATCGCACAGGATGGCCGTATATCACTGGGCATCAGTGGCCGCAGTATCGACTTCAGGGTTTCTTCGCAGCCGACTACCTGGGGAGAGAATCTTGTGCTGCGTGTTCTCGACCGGCAGAAAGGCATCGTCGAAATGAAAAATATGGGCCTGCGTGACGATATGTTAATGCGGCTACAGATTATGATGTCACGGCCGGAAGGAATACTGCTGGTTACAGGCCCAACAGGTAGCGGAAAAACAACAACACTGTATTCAATGATTACGGAAATTAACAGCCCTGATATTAATATCATGACACTTGAAGATCCGGTTGAATATCCGTTACCAATGATCAGACAGACATCGGTTAATGAAGCCGCTAAACTCGATTTTGCAACCGGTATCCGTTCAATGATGCGACAGGATCCCGATGTCATATTAATTGGTGAGATTCGAGATCAGGATACCGCAGAGATGGCGATGCGAGCGGCAATGACAGGTCATAAAGTGTTTTCAACACTGCATACAAACTCAGCTATCGGTATATTTCCCCGCTTAATGGATATCGGAATATCGGCAGAAATACTGGCTGGTAATATCATCGGTGTAGTCTCGCAAAGATTAGTACGACAGTTATGCGATCAGTGCAAAAAAGCAAAAACCGTGGACGCAACGGAAAGACAGTTACTTGGCTTTGCTGCTGAGATAGAAACAATATATGAGGCGGAAGGCTGCAGTAGCTGTAACTATATCGGCTATAAGGGCCGATTTGCCCTGATGGAAGTGTTAAGGATGGATGTTGATCTTGACGAAATGATTGTGAATAAAAAGAGCATGAATGAGTTCAGACAGGCGGCGATTGATAAAGGCTTTGTGAGTATTCAGGATGATGCGGCCAGGTGGGTCGCCGACGGGCGCACGAGTATTGACGAAGTCACGCGCGTAATAGACTTCACTGGTCGTCTGATATAGACCGATGGCAAATTTCAAATACAAATCTATAGACGAAGAGGGGCAGCGGGTAAACGGCACGATTGTGGCCGATAATATTGAAGACTTAGATCTGCAATTAAGAAAGGTCAAGCTTGAACTTATCTCTGCAAAGCAAATAGATGAAAATACATTTTTAAAATCGACAGGAATCCGTGCGCTGTCGAGAAAAGAAAAGATAATCTTTACATTTCAGCTCGGCCAGTTACTCAATGCCGGTGTGCCGTTGCTGGAAGGACTGGCTGATTTAAGAGACAGCTTTCCCGAAGTTCATATACAGGCATTATTGTCAGCGTTACTCGAATCAATCGAAGGTGGTGAAAGCCTTTCAGTGGCAATGAATAAATTCCCAGCATCATTTGATAGTGTATATGTAAACCTGATAGAGGTTGGCGAACAGAGTGGTGAACTTGATAAAGTGCTGCAAGAACTGGAAGAAATGCTCAAATGGCAGGATGAGCTGCGCGCACAAACAAAGCAGATCATAATGTATCCGGCGATTATCGGTGGCATTATGATACTTGCTTTTGTAGTGCTAATGATTTCTGTCGTGCCACAAATGCTGTCTTTTATGAGTCAGTTTGACAGCGAGTTACCGTTCTACACGGTTGCTTTACTGGCGGTTTCAGATTTCATGCAAAACTACTGGTATGTTGTACTGATTATGCCGGCAATCGTTATAGTAGCCGTAAAATATGCAGCGCATAAGTCTTACAGTTTTCGATATATACTTGATAAATACAAGCTTAAGCTATGGTTAGTCGGCCCAATTATGCAGAAAATAAAACTGGCCAGATTCAGCAATAATTTTGCACTAATGTATAAAGCGGGCATTACGGTACTTGAGTCGTTAAAAGTCAGTAAAGGACTACTTGGTAATGTTGTGCTGGAACAGGCAATTGATGAAGCACATGAGAAAATATCTGAAGGAGAAATGATATCTGTTGCAATTGCGAATACAAATGTATTCCCGCCATTGGTGGTAAGAATGTTTAAGATTGGTGAAACCAGTGGTGAGCTGGATGTATCACTGAAGAATGTAAAATATTATTTCGATCGTGAAGTTAAAGAAGCACTGGCTACCATAGAGCCTGTATTGCAACCGGCGCTGATATTATTTCTGGCACTGATCCTTATCTGGATACTGGCCGCTGTATTTGGGCCTATTTACGACACAATCGGAACATTAAGGTAGTTATATGCGTCAGGTTTTTTTTATAACAGATGACCGAATGACTGTAATGCTGTGGCAAGGCCTTCATCTGGTGTCGAGATATGCGTTTGAAGACGATCAGTTGGCCGAACTGTCAGAATATCTTGAAAGTAGCAAAGAGATAACAGCATCAGTAGTGATTGACGTCCTGGAAGAAGAAATAACACTCACCAGTATACCGCATGTAAGTGCCCGGGAAAGAAAATTCCTGATAGACAGAGCACTGACTCGCCTGCATCGTGGTACTGAGTTTGCTACAGCGAATATAGTCGGCCGGGATAATAACAGACGTCGTGATGACCGCTTACTTGTATCCGGCATGACATCGAGCCGGCCGTTATTAAAGTGGCTTGATTTACTCAATCAACACAGTGTGCATATTAAGGGTGTCTATTCTCTGCCCTTAATCAGCGGCCATGTGCTTAAAGCACTTAAAATCAGTAAAGGACTTACATTGCTGGTAAGTCGCCAGTCACGAAATTTTATTCGTCAGAGTATATTTAAAGACGGCAGACTGATATATAGCCGGAATATTCCATCATCACAAAACCTGAATATAAAAATGTTTTCTGCCGACCTGAAGAAAACAAAAAAATACCTTGAAAATCAGAAATTAGTTAATGCAGAAGACAGGGTAGATGTACTGGTACTTGCCAGTAATCGTTTCTTTACGCAGCTAGAAGGACTTGATGAGCTCTTGCCCGACATGAATATTTCCTATGTTCGGCACGACAGTATGAAAAGCACATTAGGTATTAAATCTGATTTGAGTATATCCGGTCAGGAAGTGTTCTCGTCACTCTTATTGGGATCAATGACAAAAAATCACTACGGACGTGAAAATGATCTGGCTTGCTATAACAGGAAAATACGCGAGAAATGGATAAACTATTCATCAGTTTTAGCTGCTGTTCTGTTGATATTCGTCACGGCGGTTTTTTATATTGATATAAATGTTATCGAGCAAAAAGTAGACGGAGTTGAAGAACAGCTTAAAATACTAAAGTTACATAATGACAGGCTTGAAAATAATCTGTCTAAGTTACCTGCTAAAGCTGAACAAATGAAACTGTTTGTAAATAATATTGACGATATAGAGCAGGCTGCAAGATCAGGCTTAGACAGCTCACTGATAGTGATCAGCCAGGTGCTGAGTGCGTATGAAAATATTTCACTACAGAGCCTGAGCTGGAGTGTGAACGAGGCTGTTCAGAAGTCTAAAAGTAAAGCAGTAGCTGCTAATAGAAGAAAAAATAAAGTTGCCGGCTCAAAAATAAACCCACAGTCAATCGCTAAAGTTAGTCATGTGGTTGAGCTGACGGCTAGTGTGAATTTAGCTGTTAACACAAATGAACAATCAGCGGAGTTGCTGAATAATTTTATAACCGCCATAAAAAATATAAAATCAGTACATGCTGTTAACGTGACAAAGCATGCAATAAAGTCCGGCTCTACTGAGACAATGACAGGTGTTTTATCAGGCAAAGCGAATGATAAGTCTGAACTCTCGCTCACACTGATTATCGGGGGTGCCGATAATGAAGGCTAGAGCATCTAAATATAATATTCTGTTGGCCAGTTCAGTGGTGGTTATAACAGCGACTGTGATCTGTATTCTTTTTTATCAGAGCTATAACGAAAAATATAACAACTATATGAGCCTTAATAACCAGCTGAAAAGTGAATCAAGGCGATTTACAAGGCTCGACGATATGAGCTCGCTGGTCGCGTTATATGAAGAAAAGTTTAATCAGTATATGCCGGTTAAACAATACGAAGATGAAAACAGACTGTATTTTCTTGATTCGCTGGAGAGGATACGACTGCAACATAAAGTACCCGCGCTCAGTTATTCTATCAGTGCCAGAAAACCTTATGACTATAAAGACGGAATTATTAAGGAAAAAGGTCTCAAGGTATCGGTATCAGATATTGAACTTAAAATGAGCCTGATGCATGAAGGAGATTTATTAGATGTTGTCGCCAGTATAAAACAAATAAAAAAATCTGTTCATATTGTCACGGCCTGCCAGCTAAGTCGAATCGGCTCGGCCGCAGTGAGAGACCGTTCATCAGGACCGAATATTGATGCACTGTGCAATATTAAGTGGTTTACCTTTAAGGTTAGTTAAATGATAAAAGTCACTTTGTTAATTTCTATATTGTGCATAGGCAGTAATGCTGCATTTGCCGAACAAAGTTTACGCCGGTTGTTTTTCTCTCCGGCAGAGCGAGCGTTGATGGATATTAAAGATCAGGTGGTTAAAAAGACACCGCAAGCTAAATCTGCGCCATTGCCACAAACTGAAACGATTGAAGTAAAAGGTTATTTAAAACGCAGCGACCAGCCCGATGTCGTCTGGATTAATTCTAAAAATACACTTAAATCGAACCGGCCCTTGGCTGATGTAAAAGTGCTGGCTGTTCAGCCAGGTGGTAAAGTAAAACTGAATATTCGAGGCAAAGGTGTCGTTAGATTAAAGCCGGCGCAGCTTGTTACGCGTAGCAAGACAGCTATACGAGAAGCGTATGAAAGCAAATAAAACTAAAATACATAAGCTAAAAGCCATCAGACAAAACGGTGCCGCGTTGCTGATTGCCATGGTTGTGCTGGCATCTGTAGCAGCATTTTATTTAATGGGCCAGTTTGGTGCTGTTTCGCAAAAACAAATTCGTCAGGATAATCGGGTTGCCTCATTGGCCGAGGCAAAGAAAGCATTGATTGCCTATGCGGTAAATTATATCGATTCAAATGCAGGAGAAATGGCTTTTTTACCATGTCCAGATCGTAGTGCGGGTGGTTTCAGTGAGGGCATTCAGGACGGGGTTTGTGAAGCTACTAACGTTAATACAATAGGGCGTTTTCCCTGGCGAAGCCTTGATCTGGCTCCACAATATGACGAGACCAATGAGTGTCTCTGGTATGCGGTTTCTGGCTATTATAAATCGAATCCAAAAACGCAAATGTTAAATGAGGATACCAATGGTCTGTTCAGTATTTTTAATGCGCAGGGGAACCTTATTTATGGGAACTCACCAGAGGACAGGGTAGTTGCTGTTATCATTGCACCCAATGTTCCGATACAAGCTCAGGACCGTAGCACCGTTGCTGGCACAGAGCGATGCAAAGGAAATTATACAATTGCCAATTACCTTGACAGGGATGCTGCCACTTTAATAGATAATAGTAATCTGTCTGTCGCTGCCGATACAACGGATGATTTTATTAAAGCGGGAACCAATAGTACTTTTAATGATTTATTGCTTACCATTACGCGTGATGAAATATGGAGCGCGGTAAAGCGCAGGCGTGATTTTACGACCAGCATTCAAACTCTGGCAAATAATATAGCGCAATGCGTCGTCGCCTATGGTAATGACACGCCAGTGGCTGGTCAGCCCAGCTACTTGCCCTGGCCGGCAGAGGTAGATCTGTCGCTGGCAGATTACAGAATTGATGCCAGTTATGTTGATGCGATTCCGTCTACTTCTTTACTGGGGCGGCTGGCTGATGATGTGAGTAACAGCCAGTTGGCACTGGATAGCAACAGTTTCGTCGCTGGAGGGGCGGCCAATCTGAGAGCTTGTAAAAAGCAATGTCAGACAGAGTTTAATGCGTGTAAAAAATCATGCAAAGGCAAAACATGTAATGATGCTTGCCAGATTCAAAGAGATGACTGTAATGCTGCATGTTCAGCAGGTGGCACTCCTGTTCCCACTGCGCGTAAATCAATTGATAACGTCATCACCAGCTGTCTGATTGAGCCGGATCTGACATTATGGAAACACTGGAAAGATCATTTCTTTTATGTGGTGTCGGGTGCATATCAACCGGACTCGGCTGATGCCAGCTGTGCCGGTGCGAATGATTGCGTAACGCTCAATGGTAATGCCACAAAATACCCGGGCATCGTATTTTTTGCCGGAGAAAAGACGGCCACACAATTGCGCAGAGAATCACCGGATGCGGATACCAAGCAGAATATTATTAATTACTTAGAAGGCAATAACGCTGCTAACTACCCTGATGCCGCGGGCAATAAAGACTATGATTCAACGCTGACGTCCGATGTGTTGTATTGTATTTCAGAAGGCCCGCCGTTATCTGCCGCGCCTTGTCCATAAATTAATCAAGAAATTTTGAAAATGAAAAATAATAAGCCATGCGGTTTTACTCTGATAGAAATGTCTATAGTGCTCATTGTCATTAGCCTGATACTGGCAGGTGTGCTGAAAACCGTGGGTGTACAACGTCAGCAATTAAAGCGTGATGAAACACGTCAGCAACTGGAAACAATTCGAGAAGCATTGATTGGTTTTGCATTAACCAGTGGACGACTGCCTTGTCCCGATACAGGTATTGATGGGCTGGAAGATTTTAATGGTGGAGCTTCTGGACCACCACCACAGGATTGTTTAAATGATGAAGGTTGGGTGCCACATGTCGATATTGGTGTAGGAAATAGAGATGCGTGGGGAAGCCGGTTCCGCTATCGAGTTACAGGTACAAACGATGCACCTATTAATAGTTTTACAGATGATCCTATAGCGCCTGCGATATCAAGTTTTAGTGTGGCGGATGTTGGAGATATAACAGTGAATGATGAAGCCGGTAATAGTATCGCCTTAGGGATACCAGCTATAGTAATTTCCTATGGTGAGAATGCAAGGGCGACACCAGTTGGGTGTACAACTGGATTGAGTGCGAGCGAGATTGAAAACTGTGACAATGAGACAACAAGTACAAACTCTACTTTCATCAGTAGTTTCTACAGTAATGTAACTAATCAAGAGTTTGATGATCTCGTTATCTGGATACCCCTGACTATACTCAAAGCCAGAATGATCGAAGCCGCGTTATTACCATAGCAATTTATAGTTATCAGGATTTAACCACCCATGTTTTCATCAATACTCACAATCGCCCGCTACAGTTTATTAGAAGCTGTGCGCGGTAAAATTATCTGGATCGTTACTGCATTATTAATTTTATCGGTATTGCTGGCTATGTTTATCAGTCAAACGGCATTAACAGAAACCCGTGAGTCGCAAGCGGTACTGATGGCAGGTTTTTTGCGATTGACTTCAGTTCTGGTGATGATTTTCTTTGTGGTGTCGAGTATGGCGCGGGACTTTCAGGATAAATCCATTGAATTATTATTTGCCATTTCAATACCGCGTTATCAGGTTTTTCTCGGGAAGTTTGCCGGTTACAGTTTGCTGGCCTTAACAATCGGCATGTTATACGCCACGATACTATTTTTCTATGCCGAAGCTGCAGCGGTACTGATCTGGTCTTTATCACTTTACTGTGAATTATGTATTGTGGCACTGCTGAGTTTAATATTTATCCTGTCGCTAGAAAACGTGGCGCTGAGTTTAATGGCAAGCATTGGTATCTACAGTCTGATGCGGTTTATGCCGGCTATTCAAAGTATGGGTGAAGGGCCATTACAGGAAGGGGTGTTTAATCAGCTTATAAACGGCCTGTTAGATCTGATTGGTTTTTTCTTGCCGCGCTTAGATCACTTTGCACAAAGTGGCTGGCTGCAATCTGCTTCAGCCAGTGGGGTCGATGTTTTAAGTTTTATGATTGAATTTATGCTGTTTGTTATTTTATTTGCTGCCGTTGGCATCATTGACCTGAAACGCAAAGCCATTTGATGAGTAATTTTTTTTCAAAGCATAGCCGGCAGGCCTATAAATTTAACCGTGCGTGGCTGGTGTTACTTGCCGTACTTATTTTGATCCTGCTGTGGCGAGGCTCAGATCAATACAACAGACCACAAATTGTAGCATTGCCTGATGCACCGTCGGCCCCGGTAATGCAATTTATCGCTGCCAGTGATCAGGCATTTGCTTACAGAGTACTCATATTCTGGTTGCAGCAGTTTGATGTGCAGGCGGGACAATATGTTTCTTTTAAACAGATTGATTACAGTAACTTAACCGACTGGCTGAGAGTCATTAATCAACTGGAACCAGCCAGCCAGTACCCTATGTTACTGGCTACCCGTGTGTATTCAAGGGTGGCAGATAGCGATCGTGTAAGGACGATGCTCGATTATGTGTATAAGCAATATCTGGCCGATCCGGTGAAAAACTGGCGCTGGCTGGCTGAAGCGACCATTACGGCGCAACATAAACTTAAAGACCAACCATTAGCACTAAAGTATGCTACCGCATTAGCAGAGCAAACGAGTAAAGAAATACCCTATTGGGCCAAAGATATGCGGTTAATCATTTTAGAAAAAATGGGTGAAATAGAACAGGTAAAACTGCTTGTAGGGGGCTTAATCAGCACGCAAGCCGTTACAGACCTGAACGAAATCCGGTTTTTAAGTGTGTTGATGAGAAGAATTA
>JAOULC010000059.1 GCA_029882215.1 Gammaproteobacteria bacterium
TGAACAACAGAATCAGCTTTTAGCAAGCAAATATTCTGCAGTTGCAGAAGGAGCGACGCAATGAACAAACAGAACGAGTTAACAGAATTACCACTGGTCGGTGTTAGTGCCTGCTTAGCAGGTCAGCCAGTGCGTTTTGATGGTGGTCATAAACATGACCGTTTTATTACTTCATCGTTGTCCGAGCATATGAAGCTCTTGCCGCTGTGCCCGGAAATGGCTATCGGTTTAGGCGTGCCGCGCCCGAGCATACAGTTGCGCATGAAGGATGATGAAGTGCGCTTGGTTGTCAGCAAAGATCCTGATACTGACCTGACAGAAAAGATGAATAACTATGCTGCTGAAAAACTCTCAGAGTTATCACATCTGGATGGTTTTATTTTTAAAAAAGGCTCACCCAGTTGCGGTGTGTTTCGTGTGCCAGTGGTTGTTAATGAAGAGGGTTTCAGGAACTATGATGCGACCGGGGTGTTTGCAAAAGCCTTTATGGAACGTTATCCGCTGATCCCGGTTGAAGAGGAGGGTCGCTTAAATGATGCGGCGTTACGTGAAAACTTTTTTGAACGGCTGTTTGCCTATCGACGCTGGAAAGCGCTAGAAAAAGGCGCTAATAATGTACAGAGATTCATTGAGTTTCATTCCAGACACAAACTCATGCTGATGGCACGAGGCAGCAGTTATTATCAGGAGCTGGGTCGCATGGTAGCGGGCACTACGGCTACCGATTTGTTGCAGCGCAGAGCCGCTTATATAAAACGTTTCATGGAAGTGATGAAGCTGATGACTCCGCCGGGGCGTCACGTCAATGTCCTGCAACATATTCAGGGTTATTTAAAGAAGGTATTGAGTCGTGAAGACAAACAGGAACTGTTATCGGTATATGAGGCTTACCGGCAAAAACAATTGCCACTGATTACACCGATTACATTATTGCGACATCACTTGCGGGTGAATCCGCAAAGCTATATCGGTCAGCAGTATTATCTGCAGCCGTTTCCGGAAAAGCTGGCGCTGCGTTCAGTGCTTTAACTTTGTCGGTTGGATTGAGGCAGGTGTTATATAAACGGCACTGGTTTAACTATCGTTTAAACCAGTGTGTTCTTAAAATATCTAATACTTTGTCTGAATAAACTCGCCGGCCTGTGCTGCCGTTATAACGTGCCAGTGCTCTGACCAGATCGCCTTTTTCTTTATCGAGATAATATTTGAGGATTGTGCAGCCCATTCGTAAGTTGGTTTTAAGATCAACCAGATTATCTTCGGGGTGGCCAATTTCTTTTAGCCAGAACGGCATGACCTGCATTAAGCCCTGTGCTCCGGCGCGTGAGATGGCAAAACGGTCAAAACGGCTTTCGATGTGAATGACAGCCAGTACCAGTTCGGGGTGTAAGTCGCTGCGCTTGGCTTCCTGATGAACAACTTTTAAAAGATTGATGCGTTCTTTTTTTTCCGGCAGAAGCTTTTTTAAGCGACTCGACATATCCAGTAACCAAACTTCAGCATCGAAGCGATCTTTAAAACTGTCTGAACTTTCGATGGCCTGTTGTAATAGCAAGCGAAGTTCAGACTGGTCGTTAGTTGTGGCGTCAGCTGTGACTATATTCAGATTGAATGCCAGTAACAGGCCACCTAGTAGCTTTAACATTTATTATTGGTGTTGCTGAATGAAGTCGAGTACAGAGTCCAGCGCAATTTCCTGCTTGTCTTCATCGCGACGACCCTTGTATTCAATCATGCCGCTTTCGAGTCCTCGGTCGCCAATTACCAGACGATGCGGGATGCCGATTAATTCCAGGTCGGCCAGCATGCCACCTAAGCGGCCTTTTGTATCGTAATAAAGCACCTCGTATCCGGCGGCAGTTAAATCTTCATAAAGTTTGTCACAGGCGATTTGCAGCGCTTCAGATTTTTGCAAATTAATAGGTGCTATCGCAATATCAAAAGGAGCAATGGATGCTGGCCAGATGATGCCGTTCTCATCGTGATTTTGTTCAATGGCAGAGGCGACAACGCGTGACACGCCAATGCCGTAACAGCCCATGGTCATGGTCTGCTGTTTACCGTTCTGATCGAGAATGCTGGCGTTTAAAGCCTCGCTGTATTTCTGCCCGAGTTTGAAAATGTGGCCAACTTCAATGCCGCGAACAATTGAGAGTGTGCCCTTGCCGTCCGGACTGGGGTCACCCTCGACAACATTACGGAGGTCAGCCGTTTCCGCTTCGGCTAAATCACGACCCCAGTTGACACCGCTTAAGTGCTTGCCATCTGAATTGGCTCCGCAAACAAAATCACTGAGAGCAGCAGCTGCATGATCGACAATGATTTCAATCTCAAGCCCGACAGGTCCTATGGAACCTGGTTTACAGCCGGCTACCTGCTCGGCCACTTCATCGCTGACCAGTGTAAATGTTTTTGCTGTTTGAGCTAAGTTTTCGGCTTTTATTTCATTGAGTTCGTGATCGCCGCGTAATACCAAAGCAACAACCTGATTCTCTTCTGCACCTTCTACTAACAAGGTTTTAATGCACTGAGAAGGGCTGATGTTTAGGAAATTACTGACTTCAGTAATGCTTTTTTGATCCGGTGTATCAACGGTTTTCATTTCCTCAGTGGCTGCAGCGCGAGGCGTCAATGGCGCCACGGCTTCGGCTTTTTCAATATTGGCGGCGTAGTCACTTTGATCCGACACGGCAATTGCATCTTCACCGGAATCTGCCAGTACATGGAACTCGTGTGAGCTGCTACCACCGATAGAGCCGCTGTCAGCCTGTACCGGACGGAAGTTTAGATTCAGGCGGTTAAATATACGATTATAAGTGTCGTACATATCATTATAGGTGTGGTCCAGACACGCCTGTTCGGCATGAAAAGAGTAAGCGTCTTTCATTAAAAATTCGCGTGCACGCATCACACCAAAACGTGGTCGTCTTTCATCACGGAATTTAGTCTGAACCTGATAATAAATCACCGGCAGCTGTTTGTAGCTGCTGAGTTCACGGCGTGCCAGATCGGTAATGATTTCTTCGTGTGTCGGCCCAAAGCAAAACTCGCGACCGTGGCGGTCATTCATGCGCAGTAATTCGGCACCGTATTGTTCCCAGCGGCCGGATTCCTGCCAGAGTTCTGCTGGTTGTACGGCAGGCATCAGAACTTCAAGGGCGTGGCTGCGATCCATCTCTTCACGCACGATATTCTCAACTTTTCTTAAAACCTTTAAACCCAGCGGCAGCCATGTGTATAAACCGGATGCCAGGCGGCGAATCAGGCCGGCTCTGAGCATCAGTTGGTGTGAAATGATCTCAGCATCTGCAGGGGTTTCTTTTAGTGTGGAAAGTGGGAATTTTGATACGCGCATAATATCTCTAATGGGTTTTGATAAAATAATAGGGAGTATTGTATGAGTTGAGCTGGTTCAGGTACAGTAAAACAGCAGGCTTTGAGCGGGTTAAGCTGATAGCTCGGCTGGCTAAGAGTCTGGCTGCGTGCTGTGCAAGGCGCGAGGCAGTACAATTGATGTTGAGTTGGTCGCTTGCTGTTTGTTAACTACACTGAAGCAGGATCGGAAGTCGCTGAACTAAGGTGTTAGTCTGGCTTATTTGCAGTGCTTTTTCATCATGTCTTGCATGGTTTTTATGCGCTTTTCCTTGTCGGTATCAGTCATGACCGCAGAACTACCGTCATCTTGTTTAACCCGTAAGCGGCCGCCCTGATTCAGGCTGGCCAGATCCTTTTTGGATGTCTCGCACAGACTGTCGTGTTGTGCTTGAGTGTATGGGTCTTTATCTTTTTTGCTGGTTGTGGTTTGATCGGTTTTTGTGGTGCTATTGCTGATGTTTTTAGCCGGTGGTGGAGTGA
Source organism: Gammaproteobacteria bacterium (assembly GCA_029882215.1). Lineage (GTDB taxonomy): Bacteria > Pseudomonadota > Gammaproteobacteria > SZUA-229 > SZUA-229 > JAUVDT01. The sequence goes on from JAOULC010000059.1 coordinate 3,856, forward strand.
ATTTTGTACTGACCCCCATTTTTTCTGCCGCAACGCCCTGTGGTGGCATTGACCCATAATTAATCTGGCCTTCTTCGTTTCGCCATTTATAAATAGCAGCTGATGCGTAGCCGCAAGTGAGCAGTAATAGAATAGCGGTCAGAGAGGCTAAGAAATGGCGAGTCATTATTTATCCTGTGTATATTTTATTATTCGCCAATAATAGATGACTCATGGTTAGATTGCGATAGTATTTGTGCCAAGTTGTAAAGATAAGATATCAAACGGTGTCCTATACTGTGTAAAAGCTTGTAAATAATACAAATTAGTATATTATAATTTTCTAATGTTGCTCAATCAGGAGATGCTATTGTGTCCGGGAAAAATATAAAAATAATTCTTTTTATGCTGCTTTTCACAGCGCCTTTTTCATTGTTGGCTAATGATTTAACGGCAGTGGAAATCACATCGAAGCCTGTTAAGCAAAAGATTTATCTGGATGGTGTAGTTGAAGCGGTGCAACAAGCTACGTTGTTTTCCCAGACTTCGGGCCGTGTCATTAAGCTTAACTATGATGTTGATGACTTTGTTAAGAAAGGCAGTGTGATTGCAGTGTTGCGCGATACCGAGCAAAAAGCGCGCTTTAAGCAGGCAAGTGCTGGTCTGGATGCGGCTAAAGCTCAGGCTAAGGAAGCTGAACTTGAGCATAAACGAGTCAGCGGATTGTATGAACAGCAGCTGGTAGCGGCTTCGTTAAAAGATAAGACTGATGCCGGTTTAAAGTCGGCTCAGGCGCAGTTAAATGCAGCGCATGCCCGCTTTGATGAAGCCAAAGAACAGCTGGCGCACACGGTGATTCGGGCGCCGTTTAGCGGCACGCTGACGAAGCGCCATATTGAAGTAGGTGAAACATTGCAGATGGGGCAGGCGATTGTCAGCGGTGTTGCGCAACAGGATGCATTGCGATTTAACGTTCAGGTGCCACAGCGCCTTATCAATAAAGTGCGTCAGTTATCAACGGTTGAGGTGTTGCTTGCAGATGGTAGCAGTGTCTCATCTGATCAGCTGACGATTTTCCCTGTAGCCGATAGCAAGACACATAGTTTTCAGTTAAGAGCGCTGGTGTTCTCAAATCTATACCAGTTATACCCGGGTATGTTTGTGAAAGTGGGGCTGATAACCGGTGAAAAAGAGCAGATTGCAATTCCAGCAGACAGTGTAATTCATCGCAGTGAATTAAGTGCGGTTTATATTATGGATAAGACCGGAAAAGTGTCTTTGCGGCAGGTGCGCCTGGGGCGGATTCACGGTGATCAACAAATTGTATTAGCGGGCTTGCAAGTGGGTGAAAAGCTGCTTACCCAGCCTAATCTGGCTGCTGTTGCTATCAAGGCACAATCACAGGGAGAATAATAATGGCTTTGGGTATTTCGGGGCAGATTGCTAAGAAGTTTTTACAAACAGAAATCACGCCATTACTGGCTTTAATTGGCTTCCTGTTGGGTGTGTTTGCAGTGGCGATTACGCCTCGTGAAGAAGAGCCGCAAATTGATGTAACCTTCGCCAATGTTTTTATTCCTTTTCCCGGTGCTACTGCAACAGAAGTGGAGAACTTGGTTAGCACGCCGGCGGAGCAGGTGTTATCGGAAATTAGCGGGCTGGATCATATATACTCAGTATCCCGTCCGGGAATGTCTGTGCTTACCGTGCAATATAAAGTGGGTGAGGATCGCTCACAGGCCATTGTGCGACTGTATAATAAGATTTTTTCAAATCAGGACTGGCTGCCGCAAAATCTTGGTGTTGGTCAGCCGATCATCAAGCCCAAAGGAATTGACGATGTTCCAATAGTCAGCTTAACGCTATGGACAGAGGATGAAACCAAGGGAGCGTATGACTTAACCCAGGTCGCTCATTCCATTGAAGCCGAGATTAAACGTGTTGCGGATACCCGTAATGTATACACCATTGGTGGCACGGAGCGAGCGGTGCATGTACTGATCGATCCGCAGCGTCTGTCGGCTTACGATATTTCAATAGATGACTTAAGGTTGTCATTATATGCCTCAAACCAGTCCAGCGATGCGGGTTTTGTGGTTAATAACAACCAGGAAATAGCGGTAACAGCCGGTCAGTTTCTGGCAAATGATACTGAAGTCGCTAACCTGATTATTGGCATCAAAGACAATAAACCGGTGTACTTGAGTGATGTTGCTACGGTTCGTTTTGGTGCTGATAGTCCGCAGTCTTATGTCTCGATGGGCACCGGTATGTCTGCGCAGGGTGCGGGTATTTCATCAAAAGGTGACTTTCCTGCGGTAACGATTGCGGTTTCAAAAAAACCGGGCTCAAATGCCGTGCAGATTGCAGAAAAGGTGACCGAACGCATGCAGCAGCTGGAAGGGATTTATATCCCGGATGGCGTCAAGTATGCGGTTACCCGCGATTACGGTAAAACTGCCGATGCTAAAGCAAAAAAACTCATTGGTAAGTTATTCTTCGCCACAGCGATTGTGGTGTTGTTAATCTGGTGGTTTTTGGGTTTTCGCGAAGCGATAATTGTGGGTTTGGCAATTGCGATTACTTTGGCAATTACCTTGTTCGCATCATGGGCATGGGGCTTTACATTAAACCGGGTTTCGTTATTTGCGTTGATCTTCTCAATAGGTATTCTGGTCGATGATGCGATTGTGGTGGTCGAAAATATTCACCGGCATATGACACACAAAGGCGTTGATCTGGTTAAAGCCATTCCACTCGCGGTTGATGAGGTGGGCGGGCCAACCATACTGGCGACATTTACTGTTATTGCCGCATTATTACCAATGGCGTTTGTCAGTGGTCTGATGGGACCATATATGAGTCCGATTCCAATCAATGCCAGTATGGGGATGCTGATTTCGCTGGCTGTCGCCTTTATCATCACGCCCTGGCTGGCACTGAAGCTATTGCGTACTGATAATATTCATCATGACGATGCGGCTGAAAATAAATCGCTGAGCTTTTTTACCAGGGTAATGAGTCCTTTTGTATATGGAGAAAAGCAAAAGCGTAATCGCTGGTATCTGACTTTTGGCGTTGTATTCCTTATTTTGGCATCGATCTCGCTGGCGGTGAGTAAAAGCGTGGTGCTTAAAATGCTGCCGTTTGATAATAAGTCTGAGTTCCAGATCGTGGTGGATACTCCGGAAGGCAGTAGCCTTGAGCACACTAAACGTGTGCTGGATGAACTGGCTGCTTATTTAAAGCAGGTGCCGGAAATTAGTCACTATCAGAGCTATGCCGGGACGGCTGCACCGATTAATTTTAATGGCCTGGTCAGACAGTATTATCTGCGCAGTGAAGCCAATGTGGGTGATATTCAGGTTAACCTTGTCGACAAACACCTTAGAGAGCGTAAGAGTCATGAGGTGGCTTCTTCATTGCGTCAGCCGCTTAAAGAGATCGGGCTAAAGCTCAACGCCAATGTCAAAGTGGTTGAGGTGCCTCCCGGCCCGCCGGTGATGTCACCGCTGGTAGCTGAAATCTATGGTCCGGATTATAAAGGTCAGATCGAGCAGGCTAAATCAGTCAGAAAAGTGTTTGCAGAAACAGCGGATATTGTCGATGTTGATGACAGTGTTGAATACCCTGCCAAACGCTATATTGTGAAAGTCGACCGTAACCTGGCGGCATTAATGGGTGTTAGTCAGCAAACCATCTCCAGTACCTTAAGTACCTTGTTACGGGGTGAGGATATGGGCTTTTTACACTCGGGTAATGCGAAGTATGCGGTACCGATTCGGGTTGAACTACCGGTTGCTGAAAAGTCCGATATTGATGCGTTAATGAGTATTAAGGTTCGCAGTGTCAATGGCGCTTTAATTCCGTTAATGGATTTGGTCACGGTAGTGGACACAACGCGACAATACAGTATCTACCATAAAGATCTGTTGCCCGTGGTTTATGTCACGGCTGATATGGCAGGTGAGCTGGACAGTCCATTGTATGGCATGTTTGATATTATTAGCGCTCTGGCATTAGATAACTACTTTATTAATCAGCCGGAAAACCCTTATGAGTTTAGTCTGAAATGGGATGGTGAATGGACGGTCACCTATGAAACTTTCCGCGATATGGGTATCGCCTATTCTGTTGGTTTGTTAATGATTTATTTGCTGGTGGTGGCGCAATTCCGCTCATACCTTGTGCCGCTGATTATCATGGCGCCTATTCCGTTGACAATTATTGGCGTGATGCCGGGCCATGCAATATTGAATGCCCAGTACACAGCCACATCCATGATCGGGATGATCGCGCTGGCGGGCATCATTGTACGAAACTCAATATTACTGGTCGACTTTATTAATGATCAGTTGAAAGCGGGTGTTGAGTTCCAGAAAGCCGTTATTCTGGCGTCTGCAGTGCGAGCCAAGCCGATCATTCTGACCGGTGTGGCGGCCATGATGGGAGCAGTTTTTATACTGGATGACCCTATTTTCAGTGGTCTGGCTGTATCGTTGATTTTTGGTATTCTTATCTCAACCATGCTGACGCTGGTGATTATTCCGGTCATGTATTACAGCCTGATGAAAAACAGGCTGTAATAGCCAAAAAGAGGGATTAACATCCTTGTTTTGAAAGGATATTGTTTCCTCTTTAAGGTTGGCTGCAAGGCACCCTTGAAAAAGTCTTTTTGTATATGAATGTGTTCATCCGAATCACCTTGGGGTATAGTTATATAAGTTGCATTTATGGTTTGCAGCGGTGCAGTTGATCTGCGATGAGAAATATTAGGAAACAATAATAAAAGAGAGCAGGACGTATGTCTGATAGACGATTAAAGGTTTTTTTTACCGTAGCGCGCCTGTTAAATTTCACCAAGGCTGCCGAATCACTGCATATGACCCAACCTGCGGTTACTTTTCAAATTCGGCAACTGGAAGAACAGTTTAATACGCGCTTATTTGACCGTACCCATAACCGGGTCAGTCTTACAGAAGCCGGTATAAAAGTTTATTCCTACACAGGAAAAATATTTGAACTGTACGATAAAATGGAAGACGCTGTCAGGGAAATGACGGGTGATGTTAGCGGTGTTGTTAATTTAGGTGCCAGTACAACCATTGCAGAGTACATGTTACCGGCATTGTTGGGCGATTTTAAAACGACGTTCCCTGAAGTCAATATTCGACTCAAAGTATCAAATACTGAAGGCATTGTCTCAATGATTGAAAACAATGAGATCGATCTGGGCATCGTTGAGGCTTCTGTAAACAATAAAAATCTGGATGTAGAGGTTTGTCGTGCTGATGAACTTGTGGTGATTGTGCCACATAACCATGATCTGGCCGGTAAAGATAAGCTCACAGCCGAAGAGCTGATGGCATACCCGTTTATTTGCCGGGAAAAAGGTTCAGGTACGCGCGAAGTTATCGAAGCCTATATGCAAGAACATCACAATAGTCACGACATTGACATGTGTATGGAGCTGGGCAGCCCGGAGTCTATTAAAGGTGCTGTTGAAGCGGGCATGGGGCTGTCGATTATGTCGCTAGTCACTATTAATAAAGAGCTCAAGTTAGGCACATTGATAGCCATTCCACTGGATCCGCCGTTACAAAGACCTTTCTCATTTGTTCGCCAGCGAAATAAATTCAGGGCACATGTAATGGAAGATATGCTTGAATTTGCACAGAACTATTGTCGTGATCATCAGGGGCCAGAATAACGGTTTCTGAAACACATGAACATTAGTGATATTTATGAAGCATTGCCATCGGCATCACGCAAAAGCCTGATGGACTTTGCTGAATTCCTTTTTCAGCGGGACGGCACCACAGAATCCGTTGCATCTGAAAAGCTGGATATTTTACGGCCTGAAAAAGAAAGTGTAGTGGCTGCTCTTAAGCGGCTGAACCAGACGTATCCGATGATTGAAAGAAAGCTTTTATTTCATGAAGCGTCATCATTGATGACGGACCATATTATGCAGGGTAGAGATGTGGATGAAGTGATTGATGAATTAGAAGCATTGTTTGATAAACATTATCAGGATTTTTTACAGGCTAGTCAGAACCGGTAAGGTCGTCTAACGGTGACTTCACTGGCTAAATTATCAGTTTTTTCCTTTACTCTAAAATAGTATGAAATAAACCCGCATGATACATATTTTTAAATCCTGGTATCTAAAGAATTTTTCTGACCCGCAGGTTATTATACTTGCTCTGTTATTGCTGTTATTTACATTTGTTTTTGTAATGTTTGGCGACGTATTGACGCCAATTATAGCAGCGGTTGTTATCTCCTATGTACTTGAAGGAGCAGTCTCTAAGTTACAGCGACTTGGTGTTCCACGAATGCTGTCAGTTGTTTTTGTCTTTGTGATTTTTCTTATCAGTATTCTGCTGTTATCGCTTGGTATTTTGCCGCTGATTATTAACCAGCTGGTTCAGCTGGTTAAAGAACTGCCTAATATGATCAGTGAAGGACAAAAGCTTTTAATGGCGCTACCTCAGCAATACCCTCTGATATCCGAACAGCAGATTGCAGAAGTAATGAGGCTCATTAAAACTGAAATTGCATCTATGGGGCAGAAAATACTGTCAATGTCATTATCTTCTGTGGTCGATGTGTTTACTCTACTGGTTTATATGGTGGTTGTGCCGTTGTTAATTTTTTTCTTTTTGCAGGATAAGAACAACATTATTAACTGGTTAAAGCGCTTTCTGCCGGATGATATGGAGCTGGCAAGTAAGGTCTGGAGTGATGTGGATGTAAAAATCGGCAACTATGTCCGGGGCAAAATTCTTGAAATACTGGTGGTTGGTTTTGCCACCTATATACCGCTTGCCATTATGGAGATGGAGTATGCTGCGCTGTTGAGCTTACTGGTCGGCTTATCAGTGATTATTCCCTTTGTCGGTGCGGTAGCAGTGAGTATTCCTGTGGTGTTGATCGCATTTTTCCAGTGGGGCTTTACGACTGATTTTGTAACACTGATAGTGGCTTATAGCGTGGTACAATTCTTAGACGGTAATCTACTGGTGCCGCTATTGTTTTCTGAAGTGGTTAAAATTCATCCCGCAGCTATTATTATTGCCGTACTGGTATTTGGCGGGCTATGGGGGGTCTGGGGGGTGTTTTTTGCAATACCACTGGCGACTCTCGTTCAGGCAGTTATCAATGCCTGGCCGGTAACGACGGAGAAAGAAGCTACTACCTGAATTCGCCAGCATGATGCATAAGTGCTTGATATTGTTTTCTATGATGCAATGAATAACACTATAAAATATAATTAACAATGCACTAAAATTGTACTTTTCACACAGTTTTCTAATTCTCCGGTTAGCCGAATACTGCATGTCTGGCTGAGTTAAAAATGGCCGCCAAAGTAGCGGTCGTTGTATAAGCAGTGGGGAATGAGAATCAGCTAGATGATAAACCAGTCTTTATTGCTGGTTCAGTGCTGCCCGGTCTGGTATTTTTCTTGCCGGTAGAGATGAGCGGGCGGATGGTAACAAAGACGTTGTCATAACTTGTTAAAAATAACGTAAACACTAAAGATTATACTTTGAAACTATTAAAACTAATTTGGCAATCAGCTGGTGGTGTCTGGGGTATTCTGATACTCACATTATTCGTGCTTGCTGTTTTGACTTTACATCATCCTGTGATTGAAAAGCTGGATGGAAAAATGTTTGCGGTGGATGCACAGTTTGTTGCCAAACCGGATGAAATAGATGATGTAGTCGTTATTACAGTGCCTAATGTTTTTCCTCAGGACTCAATACAGTCAGACTATCGCTTACTGGTTGAAGTAATAAAGGGTGTGGTAAAAAAAGCGCCTTTAGCTGTTGCATTAGTGCAGAATATTTCAGAACAAAAGCACCTGAATGCCATTAATGCGGCAAGCTACTTCGATGCTCTAGATCAGGCCATCAATAAGCTGCCAAAAGAAAACAGAGATGAGTTTCTGAAAATTAATAAAATATCTGATCAGATGTTGTTTGCAGATAATGCGCTAGTTAATGCGATTAAAAATAAAAAAATATTCATAGCGCAGAAAAAGTCGAATCTGGAGACGGTACAGTTTACTAACAATGTAATGCTGGAATCTGAATCCGTTGACTCATCAGACTCAAAACTGATGAACTGGCTGAAACTACAGATTTTACCATCAGTGCCTGAATTTAATGAGTCAAATGTACTGAAGCTTGATTATAATAATATTCCGGTTGAAGCCAATGTGCTTGATACGGCATACCGTTCATTATTCTGGTCTGTTAATAATGTACTGCTGCCTGATATTTTAACTTTGCTGCATGCAAAATTAAGTTCGTCAGAATTGCCAGTCTGGAAGACAGGTCATGGCCTTGATTATAAAGATGATTTCCGTGCAACGGACTGGGGTGGTCGTGTACTGCCACGCTACTCTGTTTTTACCGGCATCAAAGCAGACTACAAAGTCATTTCCTCATTTGATGTTTTAAACAATGCACTTGGAAATCAACTGGATGGTAAGGTGGTTATCATTGGTTATGAAAATGATCCGGTGGTCAAGGATACAGCTCTTAGTTTGATCAGCTTGTATTCCGGAAGTGTCTATTATTCACCGGTATGGACAGATGTACTGGTCATTGTTTTATTGTTCTTGTTCTTAATTCATAGTTTGTATATTCTGCCCAGATTGCAAACCGGCGTTGGTTTGCTTGTAAGTCTGTTTTTATTGTTTGCATTGTTTGTCAGTCAAATGGGACTGTTACTGGTGCAATCGGTCTGGACGCCAATGATGATTGTGGTTTTATTTATTATCACGGCTCATAGTCTTAGTTTAATTAGGACAAAAATAAGAAAGCGTGTCGAAAATCTTGAAAAGCAAATATTTGAAGCGTTCTGGATGCTGGGCGTTTATCAGTATGAGCAGGGTGAATATGACCAGAGCTTTGCATCGTTGCAAAAATGCCCAACTACGGATGCAATGCTAGAACAGATGTATAGGATTGGACAGGCTTATGAAAAAAGGCGGCAGTATGGCAAAGCGCTTGATCTGTATCGTGAGCTTCACTCCCGTCGCGCCGGTTATAAGTCGGCGGATAAACGCATTAAGAGTCTGGCGTTGCTTGAAGAAAATCAGACCTCTCCTGTGGTTAACTTTAGTTCGGCCCGGACACTCATTGTTACAAACCATGGTGTAGAAAAGCCGGTATTAGGCCGCTATGAGCTGGTGCGCGAGCTTGGTCGCGGCGCTATGGGTGTTGTTTACCTTGGAAAAGATCCGAAGATTAATCGTCAGGTGGCGATTAAGACAATGGACTTAACTCAGTATAACGATGATGAATTGCCATTAGTAAGAGAGCGCTTCTTTAAGGAAGCAGAAACGGCTGGCCGGCTAAATCATCCCAATATTGTGACAATTTATGATGTCGGAGATGAGCAGGATTTAGCGTTTATTGCGATGGATTATGTTGTTGGCCAGGTGATGAGTGATTTTATCCGTAAGGGGCGTTTGTTGCCTGTTGATATGGTCTTTAAGCTGGTGCGTCAGGTTGCTATCGCGCTGGATTATGCGCATAAACAGGGTGTGGTACATCGTGATATTAAGCCCAGTAATATTATGTACAATACTGAAGAGCAGGTGATTAAGGTTACCGACTTTGGAATTGCCCGTGCTGCCGGCGCAAGCGGGACAAGTACCAGTTCCATACTCGGTAGCCCGTTGTATATGGCACCCGAGCAGTTATCCGGGGTTAAGATTGACGGCCGGGCTGACTTGTTCAGCCTTGGTGTCAGTCTGTATCAGTTGCTGACAGGGGCTTTACCGTTTCAGGGTGATACACTGGCGAGTCTGGCCTATCAGATAACGAATGTGAAGCACCAACCTATTCGTGATGTGCGCTCTGACTTACCGATATTAACAACCCGTTTAATCAATAAATTATTACAAAAAGACCCGGATAAAAGATTTAGCAGTGGTAAAGAGGTGGCAGCAGCCATTATAAAAGTATTATCAACAATGGAAGATAGTTCTACGAAACGGGGCCGTAAGCCGGCTGAAAAATAATCAGCAACAGTTAGGCGCCCAAGTTGATAGTCGTGAGGCAAGCAAAGACTAGTCTGGCAACCAAGTCATGCAGATGTCGTTAGTCGATGGCGTTCAGCACTTCCTCGGCATGACCTTTTACTTTTACCTTTCTCCATTCGTTTCTGAGTACGCCTTTTTCATCAATTAAAAAAGTGCTTCTTTCAATGCCCATGTATTCCCTGCCATATAACTTTTTTAGCTTGATGACGTCAAAAATATTACACAGTTCTTCATTCTCATCAGACAACAGATCGAAAGGGAACTCAAATTTGGCTTTGAAGTTCTCATGTTTCTTTATGCTGTCTCTGGATACACCCAGTATTACGGTATTTTTTTTCTGGAATTTTCTATATAAGCCAGAAAAGTCTTTTCCTTCAGTGGTGCAACCGGGTGTGCTATCTTTAGGGTAAAAATAGATGACCAGGTTTTTTCCCTTAAAGTCGCTGAGTTTCAACGTTTTATCGCCGGTGGCTGCTAACTTGAATGCGGGGACTTTTTTATTTAATAAGGCTAGTTTGTCGGACATGTTATCTCCCGTTGTAAAAAAAATCAGGTGTTATTTATATGATTGACGGTGCTCGGGTTCAAAACTGGCGTCAAGGTTTAGCGCATCACAGTGTTCAATAAATGCATCTCTGAGCTTATTGATAGCAATGTCTTCAGGTATATTTAGTTTCAATTCAACGGCAAACATTTTTGTGCCGGTGTGTGGCGCAGAATAACTCTCGGTGCTCAGGTTTTCAATGTTCAGATTTCTTTCAGAGAAAAATCTTGCAAGGTTATAGACAATACCCGGATGATCCAGTGCGTGCACACTGACTTTGTAGGATAGAGCGGGCTGTAGCGGTCTTGCCTGAGTATATCTGCTATTGAATATGAGGTCTGAAAAGCTCTGTTCAAGCTCCGCTAGCG